>JAHIZV010000093.1 GCA_018814445.1 Verrucomicrobiota bacterium
TGTGACGGCGCAGTTTTTTTGAAGCTTCCGCTTCGCGCCGAAAGCGCTCCAGCATGGTTTTGGAAACGCCCGGGCCCTCTTGAAATAACTTGATTGCCACCTCATGTCCGGTGGCATCTTCAGCAAGAAAGACGGTGGCCATCGCGCCCTGGCCAAGGGCGTCGCCCAACATGTACTCGCCGATGCGGACGCCCTTCTCCGGATAGGGAAGAGACCCCCCCTCCATTGGGACATCGGGCAACTCCGACTCAGGCGGAAATTCTGGTTCGTCAGTCATCGGCCCGTACAGATCAGCCTTCTAGTTCAGCGAGATACGATTCCTTCGGCTACCGCTATCAAGCCCGAAACCTTCCTGCGATGCTACTCTTCAGTCTTTCGAACTGCTTCTGTAATCTCAATCGTCTCAATCGGCACGTCCTGCATGCCCTTCTTGAATCCCGTCTTTGCCGATTTTATGGCATTCACGACATCCATGCCATCCACCACCTTGCCGAACACAGCATACCCGTGACCGTCAGGACTGGGATAGTCCAGACCCGCGTTCTTGACGACATTGATGAAGAACTGGCAGGTGGCGCTGTCTGGCGCAGGCGTCCGCGCCATCGCAATCGATCCGGCTTCATTCTTCAGGCCGTTGGACGCCTCATTCTTGACGGGGGCACGTGTCGGCTTCTGAACGATGTCTTCCGTGAACCCGCCGCCCTGGATCATGAATCCGTCAATGACCCGGTGAAATATCGTCCCGTTGTAGTGCCCGGAATCCACATATTGCAGAAAGTTAGCAACCGAAAGGGGGGCCTTCTCCTGGTTCAGCTCAATAGTAATGTCACCTTTTGTCGTCTTCAGTATAACCACTGGATTCTCCTTCACTGTCTCAACTGTTTCGATTTCCTGTCCTGTGGACGCCACTTGCGTACGGTCCCCTTCGTCCTGAATACCCTCCTGGCCGGGAATATCGCCGACCCCCAGAAACAGGCCGAGAAACACGGGCAGACAAAACATCAACGGAACGCGTGCGGTCACGGTTTCAGAATCTCCTTCTTCCTTCGGAAACACATGAATATACGTGCTCTGCGCCCCGGCTACAAGTAGGAGTGGGAGGATAGTCATTTGCGCTTCGCGCGTCATTGGCCGCCAATCACCACCCGGTCATTGGTCATTATTAGCCCGCAAAGCGGGTCGATCACTCCATGCCCCATGCGCCAGGCCAAAAAAACCGTCTTTCAGCCCTTGTCAGGGAGCGGAAAACTGCTATTCTTTCGCCCTTTTCCGGGTCAGTCGGGTGCAGGAACTGTCTCGTCAGGGTATAGTTCCGGGAGAAGAGGCAGAGTAGACAATGAACAAAGATATACATCCTAAATATGCTGAGGCCACGATCACCTGTGCGTGCGGCAATGTGATTACGACACGTTCGACAGTCAAGGAGATGCACGTCAATACGTGCGCGAGCTGTCATCCGTTCTTCACGGGCAAGGCCAAGTACATCGATACCGAAGGCCGCGTTGAGCGCTTCCGTAAGCGTTACGCCAACGTCAGCAAGTAGCGACTTTTTCTTCGGGCCGGATGCGTGATAAAGACACCGTCCGGCCCGTTTTGTATTCCGGAGGACAGAATCCTCCTCTTCGCGACGCAGGTACACACGATGATTGATAAGGCCCAGATCCAGAAGATCGGCGCGCGCAGAAGCGCTCTTGAAGCAGAGCTGGCCGATCCCGCCATCGCCGCGGACCACAAGAAGTTCCGCGAAAAGATGGCAGAGCACGCGAGACTGAAAAGGATCGAGGAGTGCGCCGCGGCATTTATGAAATGCCGCCGGGAGATGGATGACAGCAAGGCTCTCATCGAAGCAGAGGACACCGACTCCGAAATGAGGGAGATGGCCCTCGCGGAGTACCAGGAACTCGAAGAGAAGCTTCCGCAGATAGAGAAGACCCTGATGATCTCTCTTCTCCCTCCCGACCCGAGCGAGGAACGCGGTGTCATCATCGAAATCCGCGCGGGCACAGGTGGCGACGAGGCCGCCCTGTTCGCCGCGGATATGTTCCGCATGTACTCGCGGTATGCGGAAACGCAGGGATGGAAAGTCAGCATGATCGACGCGAATCCTTCGAACATCGGCGGCTACAAGGAAGTGATCTGCTCGATCGAAGGTGCCGGCGTGTACCGGATGATGAAGTACGAGAGCGGGGTTCACCGTGTCCAGCGCATTCCGGAAACGGAAGCGAGTGGGCGCATTCATACCTCGGCGGCGACCGTCGCCGTCCTCGCCGAAGCCGATGAAGTGGATGATCTCAAACTCAGCCCGGAGGACATTCGAGTCGATGTCTTCCGTTCATCCGGCCCCGGCGGTCAAAGCGTAAATACAACGGATTCCGCCGTGCGAGTCACACATGTTCCAACCGGCATCGTCGTACAGTGTCAGGATGAGAAATCCCAACACCGCAATAAGGATAAGGCCATGCGGGTGCTGAAAGCGCGGATTCTCGATAAACAGCGCAGCGATGAAGCCGCGAAGCAGGCGGACCAGAGGCGCTCACAGATCGGATCCGGCGATCGCAGCGAACGAATTCGCACCTACAATTTTCCCCAGAACAGAGTGACCGATCATCGCATCGGACTGACCCTTTACAGTCTTGATCGAGTGATGGAAGGCAATATCGATGAACTGGTCTCGTCGCTCTACAATCACGATCTGGAAGAGCGCATGCAGCGGCAGATGGAGGTCTGATCCTCCGCACGGGCATATCCGGAGAACGACCATGAATTCCATCAAGGCATGTTCGCACGTTTCCGAAGCCCTGAAATGGTCCATCACCGAGCTTGCATCGCACGGCATCGCGAATCCTCGCCTCATAGCTGAAATGCTCGTGGCTCACATCCTGTCCCTCCCCCGCCTCGAACTCTACCTGCACGCCGACGCCATTGTGAAAACGCAGGACGTGGAAAGACTGCAGACGCTCGTTGAAGAGACCGCTGAGGGCGCGCCGATTCAGTACGTACTCGGAGGGGTGGACTTCATGGGGATTGAACTGCGAACCGATTCGCGCGCCCTGATTCCCCGTCCCGAAACAGAACAACTGGCAGAAGCGGTGCTGGCATGCGAACCGCTGTGGTCCATCCCTCAACCGGCTGTGGCCGATGTAGGAACAGGCAGTGGCGCCATCATGATCGCCATCGCGCTGGCAAAAGAGAACGCGCGGGGTCTCGGTATTGATGTCAGCCCGGATGCGCTTGCCCTGGCCCGCGAGAATGCGGTCACGCACGGACTGGAAGGAAGAATCGAGTGGAGACAGGCGGATCTTCTCTCGGGACTGCAGGAGCGTTCACTGGATGCCGTGGTGTCGAATCCCCCGTATATTCCGACAAAAGAGCTCGCCTCTCTGCCCCGTGAAATACGCGATCATGAGCCCGTAAACGCGCTCGATGGCGGGATGGACGGTCTTCGCGTTATTTCAAAGCTTGTTCATCAGGCGGCAACCGTTCTTAAATCAGGAGGTCACATCTTCATGGAGATTGGCGACAGCCAGGGAAATGACGTGATAGAGTTGCTGCGCAGGAATGGTTTTAGAAATGCGGCTGTGCGGAAAGACCTTGCGGGTAAAGAAAGGATAGCATGGGCAATCCTGTGTTAAAGAAACCGGGCCCGAGGCCCAGCATACGGCATCACACCGCGCAACCTCCCAAGGGTTCGCGTTACATACCAGTCATCGTCGCCGTTTCCGTGATCGCACTTTTCCTGCAGATCATGTGGGTCGAGAAGAACAAGGACAAGTTTATCGATCAAAGCGTGGTAATGATGCTGAAACGGGCCTTTCGGTCGCAGGTCTTCTCGATAGCCTGCCCGAACTGCGGCGGAGACGGACTTGTCGCCGACGAGTCAGGAAATGAGAATGCCGCGATGTGCCCTGTCTGTTTCGGCCTCGGAGCTCATGATGTACGCATTGTCGAGAACGCCGACGTCGTCTGTACGCAGTGCGGTGGACTCGGCCGAATCGCTGACCCCGACATGCACCACGCCCATGCCTGCTCGAACTGCGGAGGCAGGGGCGTTATCTCACAGATGCCGGTCGATCGTAAGGCCATGAAACCGGACCTTGTGCGCATTGAATGTGAAGAATGCCAGGGGAGCGGCGTCGTGAGAAACGAAGAGACGCGACATCGTGAGATCTGCCCCATATGCTTCGGCCTCGGTTATCACGTCACGCGCCGGGTCGGCGAAGATGATTCGCTCTGTCCCGCTTGCGGAGGCATGGGCCGACTGATAGACCTCGATACGGGTGTGCCCCGAACCTGCCGGCGCTGCGATGGCCGCGGAATGATTGAGAATGATGAACCGCGCTGAGACCGCCGCGCTTGCTTGACTTGCGAAGCTGATTGCTGTTTGAAGTTCCCCCTGTTCAAGAGAAAAGATTGATATGTTTGAAACACTGACCGGCTCGTTCCAACGAGTATTCAAGAAACTGCGCGGCTACGGAAAGCTGACTGAGAAGAATATCCAGGAGGCTCTCCGCGAGGTGCGGATGGCCCTGCTCGAAGCCGACGTTAACTACAAGGTCGTTAAAGACTTCATCACGAAGATTCGCGAGCAGTGCCTCGGCGACGAAGTCCTCGACAGCGTCACGCCGGGCCAACAGGTCATCAAGCGCGTGTACGATGAGATGACGGCTCTGCTGGGCGGCTCTCATACAGATATCGATATGTCCCGCCGCCCCGCGTCCGTTGTCCTGCTCGGACTGCACGGCTCAGGCAAAACCACAACGGCCGCAAAACTTGCCCGGAAATGGAAGAAAGGAGGCCGAAACATCGTACTCGCGGCATGTGATATCCGGCGGCCCGCCGCCGTCGATCAGTTGAGAGTGCTGGGACAACAGGTCGGCGTCACTGTGGTCGGCCCCGAAAAAGGCGACACCGTTCGCGATGTTGCCGCACGCGCCAGAACGCATGCCGAGAAAAACGGCGCGGATGTGATCATCTACGATACGGGTGGGCGGTTCCAGATCGATACGGAACTCGTGCAGGAGTTGAAAGAGATGAAGAAAGCGGTCGATCCTGAGAATGCAATTCTCGTTCTGGACGCCGCGATTGGCCAGGAATCGGTTCACGTGGCGGAGACCTTCCACAAGGAAGTCGGCCTGACGGGACTCATTCTCACCAAGCTCGACGGAGACGCCAGGGGCGGCGCCGCATTATCGGTACAGGCCGTCACAGGCTGCCCCATCCTGCTCGTGGGAACCGGCGAGAAGCCGGAAGACCTCGAGGACTTCTACCCCGAGCGAATGGCCTCGCGCATTCTCGGCATGGGCGACGTTGTGAGCCTGGTTGAGCGGGCTCAGGAAAGCGTGAATGCAGAGGAAATGGCGGAAATGGAGGCAAAACTCCTCAAGAACGCCTTTGATCTCAATGATTTCGCCAGGCAATTACAGCAAATGAAGAAGCTGGGACCGATCCAGAACCTGATGGAAATGATGCCGAAACAGGCTGGAATGCCCACAATCACGAGTGACATGGCCGATTTCTCCGAGAAGGAGATGAAGAAGACGGAAGCCATAATCCAGAGCATGACTCCGAGGGAGCGGTCCCGTCCTGATATCCTGAATGCGGGAAGAAAGCGGCGCATAGCTTTTGGCAGCGGCACGGAGGTGCGTGACGTGAATAACCTGCTCAAGAACTTCGATCGCGCCCGCAAAATGGCTCAGCAACTGAAAAAGACTCAAAAAAGGTTGCTAAGATTCTCTAAGTAAGCTAAACGAATGGGCCTTTTTACTGGATTCGAACCGCAGTAGAAGTAACTCAGCCCATTACCGATCATTCTCGGGGCAGGTTGTTATAGGAGAGGACAGATGTCTGTAAAAATCAGGTTAGTGCGAATGGGCAGCAAGAACCAGCCGTTCTATCGCGTCGTGGCGATTGATTCTCGGAAACCTACCGATGGCCGGTACATCGAGCGTCTTGGCTGGTACGATCCCAAGTTAAGCGGAATGAACTTCCAGCTTAAGATGGAAGAAGTCGAGAAGTGGCTCAGTGATGGCGCAGAAGCGTCTGATACAGTGATGAGTCTCATCAGAAAACAACGTCTCGGACCAAAACCCGAAAAGGCTGAGAAGCCGAAAGCTGCGGCCACACCCACGGAAACGGTTGATGCGGAGCCCGAGGTAGCCGAGGAAGAAATCGTGGCGCAGGCCGAAGCAGAGACGGCAGGTGAGGAGCCGGTTGAGGATGAGGAGGAGTCCGAGAAGGAATCCGAGTAGCACGGAGATCCATTTCCGACTGAGTCCATGAAAGAGCTTGTTGAATTTATTGTAAAGTCGGTCGTTGACCATCCCAACGATGTGCGCGTGACCGAAGTGGAAGGCGAGAAGACGGTTATCTTCGAGTTGAGGTGCCATGCCAACGATGTCGGTAAGATAATCGGCAAGAGCGGTAAGACCATCGGAGCCATCCGCACGCTCCTCTCAACAGTTGCTGCACGCGACGGACGCCGCGCGATGCTTGAAGTGGTCGAGTAATCTGTTACTTCTTTGAAGCGGCAGACTTGGACCAAGCTCCGGCCACCCTCCCCCGCGTCATCGCGAGTTCAGCATTCGGACTTGCGTGACGCCTCCGACTGTAGCGCGATTTGCCCGACGAAGCCTTCGGGTGAAGGCGGGTCCAGCGGTTATCAAGGCTGGATTGCTTCACTTCCGATCTTTAAGATCATATCGAAATGGGTTAGTTGGCAATGACATCTGATTCAA
>JAHIZV010000094.1 GCA_018814445.1 Verrucomicrobiota bacterium
CGGTATTTCAACACGGGATGGAGTATGACCGGAAACGACCCATTGATCGGCTTCGCTCAAACCTGCGTCATGACGATTACCAACAGCGCCGCCCTCACGTGGAAATGGTCGACCAACTACCTTCTGTCGGTCACTGCATCACCGGGAGGATCCGTCAACGAATCCAACTCGTGGCGCCTTCCGGGCGCACAGGTAGAACTTGTCGCTGCTCCTTCAAACGAATTCCTGTTTGCGGGGTGGAGCGGCGACACGGCAGCCATCAGCGCGGGCTCGGTGAATGACGCGACGGTAACCGTGACCATGACGAGTCCGGCAACGTTGAGCGCGGAGTTCGTGAAATCCAATCACACCCTCACCGTCGTGACCTCCTTTGGCACTGCCACGCCGCCCGAGGGCGCTCACGTCTATCCTCACGGCGCGGTACTGACAAACTGCGTCGCGGGCGGGATATCGGATGGAGGCACTCAAATCGTCTGTTCCGGCTGGATGATGGCAGGGAATCTGCCGGGAAGCGGATCTACCACATCTCTTGTAATGGCCATCACCAATGATGCGATACTGACTTGGAAATGGGCCACCAACTTCTGGCTCACGATTACGCAGAATGCGGAAGGGGTTCTAAGCCCGACAAGCGGTTGGCACACCGCGGCGGCGGAAGTTCCTCTTTCCGCCACGCCGCCAACGAACATGTTCTTCTGGGAATGGACCGGTGACGTTGGTCTGATCACTTCGGGTTACAGCTGGGACGAGAACGTGACAGTTACCGTCAGCCGAGCGGCTTCTCTGACAGCCATCTACTATGTTCTCGATGTCAGTTCCAATCTTCTGAGGAATCCGAGTTTTGAAGTCCAGGGATCGTCCGTTTCAAACGCCTACTACTGGGAAACGGGCCATCCGGACGTGTTTGGAAACACATGGGGTAGTGCCGCACGCGTAAACTGGAGGTCGGTGGACGGCTCATGGGAAGCCACCGTCCGCGGCACATGGGCCGGAACGGGCAATCAAGGCGGCTGGTGGCAGACTATTCCCGGCTTTGAAGGATACCACTACATCGCTCGCGGATACTTCTACGAAAGTGAGAACTGGTCTTCCGGAGCGCAAGGCCTGCTCCTCGAATTCCTATCGACAAACGGCGCGGTTCTGTTCGCCACAAACAACGCTCTGACCGGGCTGGACAACTCCTGGACCTACGAATCCGTCGGAGGAACCGCCCCCTTCGGAACCGACCGCGTCCGCTACACTGTGTACGCCTACAACGCAGGCTCCGATGGCGCACTGCAGTTCGATTCCTGCGGTCTCATTTCATACATCTGGCATGAGCCGTACGTCACCATCAGCACGACGGGGAGCCAACATGGAGCTGTTACTCCCATCGGCTCGTGGAAGCTTCCGTGGGGATCTGACACAAATGTCAACGTCATGGCGGACACCTACTATCACATTGCCGATGTATCCGTTGATGGAGCGGCTGTTGGTGCTTTCGGACCCGAAAGCAACGAGTACACTCACGTCTTCACAGCAGTTCGCAGCAACCGCGTGCTGACTGCCGAGTTCACCGAGAATGTGGCATTCAATGATGTGCCGGAATGGTGGCTGGCTGGTCATGGTTTCACAAATGAAGGCTGGGACGCCGAGGCAATAAAGGATCATGACTTCGACGGACTGGAAACCTGGCGTGAGTTCTGGGCCGGTACGCATCCTCTTGATTCGGATTCCGTTTTCGAATCCACATCGGTCGAGGCCATAACAAACGGGCTGGTCATCCGATGGTCCAGCATCAGCAACAGGTTCTACAATCTATGGGTATGGACCAACCTGTACGCAGGCCGATCCCTCGAAGCAACACATCTGCCGGCAACGCCCGCGATCAACAGTTACACCGACACCATCACGGCAGTGGGAACCCGGTTCTACCGTGTTGAGGTGGAGCGGTAACACGTCAGGGCCTGTGTGGGAGTGGATGTCATCGCGAGCTGAGGCCTGCGCAGGCTTCTTCCATGTCGAAGTACTGAGTTCGCAATGACACGCGGCTTAGCAGCTGAAGGATGAATGGAGCAGGATAAAGACGGGACGCCGCATTCATCCCGCAATCCTCCATGCTCAGTCCTTCTCATCCTTCAGAATCCACTTGTCGTCACCCGGACCGACGACCTTGTGCAGACGCAGTTTGATACTGGCGACGGGGACACTGCCCGTCATGAAGGTCATAATATGCCGGTCGTCTTCAGACACCCACATACGGACCTCTCCCTTGCGCACGAACAGCCCCTGGAATTCCGCCTCAGGTTTGACGAGCACACTTGTGACCTCCCCGTACTTGTCCAGTTCGATCTTCTCGGTCTTGATCGCCTCGATACTAAGGTCATACAGTTTCTCGTCGGCCATCACTCGGAAGTCCCGTTTATCACCCACCTTGAACTCACCCCTCCTCAAGAGATACATCAGCGAGATGATGTCATGCGTGTCCGGTGCGATATCAAACGTCTTCCTTTTGTCGCGCTTCAGCGAATGCCACTCGGCTTTGAGCTTCTCAAAATCGAAGGTCGTGATTTCATGCGTGCGGTACTTGCCCTCTTTAAGATTCTTTGTGAAGCGAACCGGGAGGAACGTTACCGGATCGATCACCGTTTCCATGAGGTCGTCGACGGGATAGAGTTTCTCGAGAACTTTATTGGTCCTGGTTCGATAGCGAATCCTCAGCAGCTGCCTTCCGTCCTCCTCTATCCACTCCGTCGTAACCCGCGTCGTGCCGACAGGGACGACGCCCCAGTGCACGCGGTAGATCAGTGCCTCCCCGACGTCGAACCAGAGGCCGTAGTCTTTCGTGACAGTACTCGTGTCGGCTGAAGTCACCGTGGCGGCAACCGCAAGAAGCATGCAAATAAGTGAATTTCTCATCATGACCTTCAAAGTTCCAAGCATTGGAAAACTTCTACAGGAAAGTTCCAAGGTTTGGAAGATTCGTGCGTTCAGATCTTTGACGCGGAGAGATGTCAGGATATTCAGATCATCGTTGCTTAAGACTCGATGCCGCAGGCATCCTTGGAGTGCTGCACCACGCCACGGGCGTGGTAAAGTCCGACCCTGTCCCGCCGTCGGCGGGATGCAGCTTTTCTGTGACACAGTCGGACTTTGCGGCCCAAAGCGGCACTCTAAGTGCCGCACTCCGAAGGACGCGCTTCGCGTCACACTGCAACTCTTCTCGACCCCGCGCCGCCCATACCTATATACTCGCCTCGGGCACACGGTATACGCACAGGGAAATCATTTCATATAGGAGCTGCTGAAATGTCTGCGCGCGTATACACCCTTCTTCTCTGCGGCCTTCTCACCCTCACCGCAATCGCGGACGAGGAGGTGACGCCCGGATACTGCGACATCACTACCAGTCTTGGACTGCTATCTATCGAGACGTTTCAAGCCCCTCTCGCCTCGATTTTGAGCAAGATCAACCGCGTGCATCCCGCAGAAATCCAGGTGAACGCCGTTTCGAACAGGCTCGTAACCGTGCGCTACCTCAACCAGACAGTGGACGAACTGCTCTCCCGTCTTGGTGTCAACTATGTCCTCTTCTATGAGCAGTCGGAAGAGGACGGCGAATATGAACTCAGCAAAGGACGTGTCTTTCAAGACGACGCCGAAGGCGTGACGGAATATCTGCGCGAGGTCATCTCGCACATTCGGAATCTACATGATGATGATATACCCTTCAACGCGCTCACGAGCATGAACGCGCTCTATGAGATGGGCGACGAATGCATTCCGCAACTCGAGAAGGCCCTTTGGAATACGGATTACCAGGCAAGGCAGTGCAGCGCTGAAATCCTCTCCTGGCTCGGATCCAAATACGAGCCGTCGCACCGCTTTCTCGATATCTTGATTGAGGGGATGAAGGACGACCAGTTCCCCGGGGGATATGACTACTTCACCGACAAGTACGAGCCATACACAAGCATCAGCAACGCCCGCCGAGGCTATCAGTACTTTCTCTCCCACCCCGAGTTAATAGCGCGCGCCGAACCACTCCTCCGTCGGCATCTCTACTCTGATGATGGACAGCTTCGCTTTCTGACTGCATTGCTGCTTGCCGAACTGCCGGATACTTCCAATCCACAGGGAATCGCTGAAGCCCTCGCCCCTCACCTTCAGGATAACAATCTTGGCGGTGACGCCGGGTTGGCCGTCCACGCACTCGCCCGGCTGGGCGATGCGGTGAGGCCCGTTCTCTACCGGGCACAAGACGGAGACGATGAGCAGGCGGCATCACTGGCAACACACATTCTCGCGCATTTCGACGGGAAGACAGATATCCCCCTTCAAGGCGTTGTCACATCCGTCTACGACCCTGTGCTAACGCGCCCCCCACTGGATTTCGAAGGTTGGGTACCGCCACACTTCCCTGACCTCACCGGGCAGTACGGCGCGCCCGAGGAGGAAGCCGTGAAGATCCCCCTTGTAGTAGACACCACAGAACAGACATCACAGGAACCCGA
Source organism: Verrucomicrobiota bacterium (assembly GCA_018814445.1). Classification (GTDB taxonomy): domain Bacteria; phylum Verrucomicrobiota; class Kiritimatiellia; order JAHIZV01; family JAHIZV01; genus JAHIZV01. The sequence goes on from JAHIZV010000094.1 coordinate 4,494, forward strand.
TGTGTTCGTCTATACGGTCAGCGAGGGAGAAACACTGGACGTCATCGCGCGGAATTTTGCGGTGCTCAAAGACGACCTCATCAGGATAAACATGCTGAGTTCCGGTCATGAACTCTCGGCAGGAATGCAGTTAGAAATCCCGGTGATGTAGAAGGAAGGGACACCGGCTGCGTCGCAGCGTCATTGATCATTCTGAACTGACGCGCCGCAGGCGCAAACAACGGGCGAAGCCTTGCTGACCAATGACCACGTGTGCTTTACTTATCTCCAAGGAGACGTCATGGACATCACGATTCGACCTGAGAAGCCTGGCGACGCACTTGCTGTTCGTAATGTGTACCTGCGCGCTTTCGACACACCGGCTGAAGCCGACCTTGTAGACGCACTCCGCAAACGCGATGCGGGCGTTCTGGCGCTGGTCGCTCTCGAACACAGCCTTGTCGTGGGTCACATTCTATTCACCAACGCCACGGTCACTTCCGAAACGGACAGCACGGAAGTTATCTGCCTCGCCCCTCTTGGCGTCCAACCAACGTTTCAGAACCAGGGCATCGGCAAGAGACTCGTTCAGAAGGGCCTCGCCCTTCTCGCTGACGCGGGTCACGAGATTGTCACGGTACTGGGGCACCCGAACTACTATCCGCAATTCGGCTTCATCCGCAGTTCCGCCTTCCACATCTACTGGCGCGACGGCATTCCCGAAGAAGCCCTCATGGTCACCGAACTCCAGGACGGCGCACTGAAGAACGTGAGCGGCAAACTGACCTTCTGTCCGGAAATCGAAGCGCTGGATATGTAGGCTCCCCTTCACCACCCGGGTGTCGGGTTTCGGTATTCGTGTTTCGGGAAGAGCTGACGCATGATTTCGCCGAAGCGTGATATTCTTCTCCCTCTCCCCGAGGGAGAGGGTCGGAGGGGATACGTCAGCGAGCGGACTCGCGCCGAAACCCGGACCGAGCGAAGCGAGACGGGCCGACGAACGTCAGCAACGAAGCGTAGCGAGGTGCCAGACCCGAACACCGAAACCCGAACACCGAAACCC
>JAHIZV010000095.1 GCA_018814445.1 Verrucomicrobiota bacterium
CAAAAAGGTCATGATGATGGTCAAGGCCGGTCCTGCGGTCGACGCGATCATCGAGCAAGTCATCCCCCATCTCGAGAAGGGCGACATCATCATTGACGGCGGCAATACGCATTTCCCCGACACCATTCGCCGCACACGGTTTGTTGAAGATAGAGGACTGCTGTATATCGGCGCAGGAGTCTCCGGTGGAGAAGAAGGGGCCCTTCTGGGGCCCAGCATTATGCCGGGCGGCTCGCCCGCCGCGTGGGAACATGTGAAACCAATCTTTCAGAAGATCTCCGCGCATACGGAGGGGGGGGAACCGTGCTGCGAATGGGTGGGAGAAGACGGCGCCGGACACTTCGTCAAGATGGTGCACAACGGCATCGAGTACGGAGATATGCAGATAATCTCCGAAACGTACCAACTCATGAAATATGCCCTCAGGATGTCCAACGAGGAAATGCATAAGGCATTCGCTGAATGGAACAAAGGCAAGCTCGACTCGTACCTGATAGAAATCACCCGTGACATTCTCGGATACAGGGACGAAGACGGGAACTACACCCTGGATCTGATCCTTGATGCGGCCGGCCAGAAAGGCACGGGGAAATGGACGGCCGTGACCGCACTTGAGCTTGGAATGCCGCTGACGTTGATCGGTGAGGCCGTATTCGCGCGCTGTGTCTCCGCACTGAAGGAGGATCGCGTCAAGGCATCCAAAGCGCTGAATGGTCCTTCCGCCACGTTTTCAGGAGACACTTCAGCTTTCGTTAACGACCTCGAAGAGGCCCTGTATGCGTCCAAGATCATCTCCTATGCACAGGGGTATCAACTCATGAGGGCAGCCGCGGGGGAGAACGGCTGGAATCTAAACTACGGCGGCATCGCCCTCATGTGGCGGGGAGGCTGCATTATCCGTTCGGCATTCCTGGAGAAGATCAAGGAAGCCTTCGACAACAATCGGGAGTTAGATAATCTCCTTCTCGATCCGTTCTTCCGGAATGCGGTTCATTCCGCGCAGGATTCGTGGCGCCGCGTCGTTTCAACGGCGACCCAGGTAGGCGTTCCCATTCCAGCCATCTCATCAGCCCTCGCCTATTACGACGGACTCAGAAGTGAACGCCTTCCCGCCAACCTCCTGCAGGCTCAACGCGACTACTTCGGCGCACACACCTATGAACGCGTCGACAGGCCCCGCGGGGAATTCTTCCACACCAACTGGACTGGGCGGGGGGGCTCGACATCGGCTTCCTCGTACATCGTATAGGCATGGGGGGGCCAGCAAGGAGTAAATGATGCTCAAGTTCTCGCGCAACGACCTTGTCAATCTGCGGAAGACTCATGACTTCCTTATCGGCGTGGACTCGGATGGCTGTGTGTTTGACACGATGGAGGTCAAACAGATCAACCACTTTCACCCGCTGATCATCCAGCATTGGACTCTCGAAGCCATTTCATCTGAAGTGCATCAGGCCGCCGAGTTCGTGAACCTCCACTCACGTTGGCGGGGCGCCAACCGCTTCATCGCATTACTCAAGACCTTCGACCTCCTCGCGGACTGGCCGGACGTCAAACGGAAGGGCGCGGCCCTGCCCAACACGACAGCGTTGCGGGCCTACGTTAACTCAGGCCTCCCTCTCGGCAATCCCAGCCTGGCAGATGAAGTGATGCGAACAGGAAATCCGGAGCTCACCCGGGTTCTTGATTGGAGTCTCGCCGTGAACGCGCACATTGCTGAGACCATGGAAGAGATACCGCCGTTCCCATGCGTAAGAGCATGCCTCGATAAGATGCATGGGATGGCTGATCTAATCGTTGTTTCCCAGACGCCTGAAGAAGCCCTTGTGAACGAATGGAATCTGCACGGGATTGATGGTTACGTCGATGTCATTGCGGGCGCCGAACTTGGAACCAAGCAGGAGCATCTGACATTGGCCAGGGGCGACCGTTATCCATCTGACCATGTGATGTTAATCGGAGATGCGCTTGGTGATCGCAAAGCGGCTCAAGCTGTCGGGGCGTTCTTCTTCCCTATTATGCCGGGGAAAGAAGACGAATCGTGGCAGCAACTCATGAACGAAGGCCTGGGCCGGTTCGTGGACGGCTCTTTTGCCGGCGACCATCAGCAGAATCTGATCGATCAGTTTGAAGCCACACTTCCGGAGATTCCGCCGTGGCAGAGATAGGGACCATTGAACGGTGATTGGTCGAACCCAACGCTGAGCGTTGGAGTGCTTCTCACCTGCCCCGCACCTCCCTGAAATAGAGAATCCCGCATAAAGCGGGGTTATCGATTTCATGGAGGAGAGGGAGGGATTGACGCTTCGCTCCTGCGTTACGCGCAGGCTCACTCCGGCTTCGCCTACGTGTCAAACCCTCTAATCGGGTTCGAACCCCTCCTTCTGCAACTCAGGTTTCAAGTTTCAGGTCTCAGGTCTTTGAAATGGCGGAGAGGGAGGGATTCGAACCCTCGGTACACTTTTGGCGTACACACACTTTCCAGGCGTGCTCCTTAAACCACTCGGACACCTCTCCGTGAATGCTGACTGAGGAAGGATGAAAGTACTGAAAAAGGCGTGAATGTCTATGCAAAAGAGCCCGTTCGGCTGACGGCCACTGCGGTCCCGTCATTCCGCATTCCGCAATCCAATCAGTTTCCCTCCGGATCCTTCGGCAGAAACGGCAGGAGATCACGCCAGCGGTCATCATCGGACGTGAAGACATTCCAGAGACCTTTGACCATGCGTTCGTCAAATAGGATCGGATCCGGTCTGCAGACCGTCCAGGCATCATGAGCGAGCTCCCCTTCCAGTTGTCCTTCGCCCCACCCCGCATAACCGAGGAAAGCGCGCACCCACTTGTTCTCTGAGCATGCGGCCTTCTCCACCTCCTCAACAGATGCGTTGAGGCAACAGGTGAGGCCTATCTCTTCAAAGATGCCGAAAAGGAGGCTCTTGGGGCGGACGGGGCCACCAATGTAGACAGGAACTTCAAGAAGTCTGTCGGGAACAGTTGCCGTCTTTGCGATATCTCCCAGCGTCTTTCCCGTGGGGCGGTTCATCACCACGCCGAGAGCCCCGTCCACGTCGTGTTCCGCTATGTAGATGATCGTCTGACGGAAGTTGGGATCCGCAAGCTCCGGCGATGCCGCGAGCAATGACCCCGTGATCTTCCCTTCATTCGGCCATTTCGCCTTCATGCACGCTACCCCTTCTCGGGTCGAATTGGTGTCCGCCGCTGCTTCTTCTCAGACTTCTCCCGTTTGGCCTGAAGTACTTTTTCTTTTGCCTTTCGAGAACGTCGGCGTTTCTGACGGCGGATCTTCTCCCTCTCCTGCTGTCTCCTGCTCTTCTCGCCAAGTATCTTCTCTTCCAGCTGGTCGCACAGCTCGCGGCGGGCGAAAAATCGGTTCATAGCCTGCGACCGTTCACGCTGACACTTGATTTCAATCCCCGAGATCTTATGAAAGAGATACACACAGGAAGAGGTTTTGTTGATCTTCTGACCGCCACTGCCGCTGCCCCGGATGAACTTCTCCACCAGGTCCTCTTCGCGGACACCCAACTCCTCCATCCGCTTCAGCAGTTGGTCCTGCTTCTCCGCTGTGATTCTTGGTATAGCCAACGTCTTCTAGCCTCATCGGCAGTGTATTACTATTCTGTGCCGCTGCCAACTCAACGCATAGAAAGGTTCTCAACCGAAGCGAACCAAACCGGAGGCATGGGCCTCAATTCCGTGGTCTAATGCCTGCTCTTCGCTCTGGAAATGTTTCTCCTCATGGGCTATTGCTAGCGCAGGATTTGAGGAACTTCTATTTCGCCTGACGTACGGCCTTGCGATTCTGGATATGAGACAAATGAATGATACCGGCACTCCGAGTCGGACAGACTGGGCAATCGCCCTGTTGCTATGCACGCTCTGTCTGGCGGTCTACTGGCCGGTGCAATCCTATGAATTTGTCGGCCTGGATGACGGGCCTTACGTTTTTACCAACACGCATGTGAACCGGGGCGTGACGCGGGAGGGCCTGAAGTGGCTTCCGCGCGGAATTGTGGTTTCTCTCTGGCATCCGGTAACTAACTTCTCTCACATGCTGGATTGTCAGTTCTTCGGACTTGATGCCGGCGCGCACCACCGCAGCAATCTGATGCTGCACATGCTGAATGTGTTACTTCTCTTCTATCTGCTCAATCGCATGACGGGAGCCCTTCTGCGCAGCGCTTTCGTGGCCGCGCTGTTCGCGGTGCATCCCCTCAACGTGGATTCTGTGGCATGGATAGCGGAACGAAAGAACCTACTGAGCACACTATTGTGGCTCTCCTGCATCTGGAGCTATCTGCACTATCTAAAGGCGCCATCACTTCGTCGAATGGCGCTGTTGGCCCTGCTGTTTCTGCTGGGGTTAATGTCGAAAGCGATGCTGATCACGCTGCCGGTTACCTTGATACTTCTCGATATATGGCCCCTGGAACGCCGGGCCAAAGACAGACCTTTTGTCGCAGCCCTCTGGGACAGCGTCCTCGAGAAGGCGCCGCTGTTCATCATCGCGATGGCCTTCGGGCTGGAAACCCTCCGGTCACAGGGCGGAAGCGGGGCGATGATTCCCCATGACGACTTCCCATTCCACTGGCGTCTCGCGTACGCCGCGAACAACTACGTGTTCTACCTGCTGAAGATGGTCTGGCCCACAAAGCTGTCGGTGATCTACCCACGCCCAACCGCCGCCTTACCCGCCGGCATCTGCGTCCTTGATACACTGATTCTTCTGAGCATCACGTTGGGCGCGGTTCTGTGCTTCCGCCGCAAGCGCTACATGCTTACCGGCTGGCTCTGGTATCTCATCACCATGGCCCCTGTTTGCGGTCTCTTCGCGGCAGGGATGGCCGTCAAAGCGGACCGTTTTGCTTATGTGCCGTTGATCGGCATCTTCATCATCTTGGTATGGGGCACATCTGAATTGTCGCGCCGCGGCAAGGCGGCGCGACGGGCCCTTTTCTGCGCAGGGATTCTCATTGTGGGCTCCCTTCTGGTCTCCGCACGCATGCAATTGTCCGTCTGGCGGAACAGTCTCAGCCTCTTCCAGCATGCGGTGAGTGTGACGGACAACAACGCATCGGCTCACAATAACCTCGGCGTGGCCCTGAAGGACAAGGGGAGTGTCGAGGAGGCTCTCAAACATTATCGTCAAGCATTTGAGATTGAGCCGCGACACAGCATGGCTCGCAATAATGCCGCACGTGTGCTTGATCAGGAGGGACGTGAAGACGAGGCGGTCGAGTTGCTCAAGGAGTCCATCGCCGTCACGCCCTGGTATCCCCTGGCCTATTTTCATTTGGGAGAAATATCCTTTCGCCACGGGCTCGTCGCCGAGGGCACGGCGCTGTTTGAGCAGGGACTGACCCAGGATCCGCGAGACGTTGAGGCAAGAAACAACCTCGGGAACCTTCTCGCCAACCATGGTAAGTACGAGGAGGCCTGCGCTCGCTACCGGGAGGCATTGAGTCTCAATCCGCAACACCTGCCCAGTCGAATCAATCTGGCCAACATACTGGCGAAAAGCGGAGAACAGCGGAAAGCCGTGGCTCAGTACAGGGAAGTGTTGAAGCTTAATCCCGATACTGTGCTGGCGTTGAACCCGCTGGCGTGGCTATTGGCGGTTTCAGAGGACACCCAGATCCGCGATCCCGCGGAAGCCGTTCAGCTCGCCACGCGGGCGGTGGATCTGGACAAGACAGACAATCCTCTATATGTCAGCACGCTGGCGGCGGCCTATGCCGCCAGAGGCGACTACGAGACGGCCGCATCCCTCACCCGCACGCAACTGGCACGCCTGAAAACCGGCGCGCCCGCGAACTTGCAGGCTGAGTTGAGGCGCCGCCTGATGCTATATTCTGCAAATCAACCATACCGCCGATGAGGACAGGAACAGGAATGAGGCAACCGGCCGGGAACCCGGACATTTACCGGAGGATTTTTCCTCTGCTGATTGCCGTCGTCCTTTTCGCCGGCACAATCACCCTCTTCTGGCCGGCTCATTCGTATGACTTCGTCAACCTCGACGACAATATATACGTAAAGATGAACCCCTGCGTGCAACAGGGACTTACTGTTGAGAGCCTCAAGTGGGCGTGGACCAGCGTCTACGAGAGTTACTGGATTCCCTTGTCATGGACGTCCTATCTGATCGATACAGAGATATTCGGAGGCGGACCGGCGGGATATCACGTCACTAATATTCTCCTACACGGTGTCAACGCCCTGTTGCTGTTTTTCCTGTTGCGGCGGATGACCGGGCGTCTATGGGAATCCTGCTGCGTGGCCGTTTTGTTCGCCGTGCATCCTCTCCGTGTCGAGTCCGTGGTCTGGATCACCGAGCGCAAGGATGTGCTCAGCGCCTTCTTTTTCTTCCTTTCGCTAACGACCTATATCCGGTTTACGGAGAAGAGACAGGCCAAAGCATACATACTGACTGTTCTCTTCCTCCTGTGCAGCCTGATGTCCAAACCGATGATGGTAACCTTTCCGTTCGTGCTGCTGTTGTTGGATCTCTGGCCCCTGGGCCGCTTGAGCTTCGCGGCCGGTTTTCCCTGGGGTCGATTGAGAACACTGTGCATTGAGAAGCTTCCCTTCTTCGCACTGGTTCTGGTGTTCTCATGGGTGACATATTGGGCTCAGGCTAAAGTGGGATCCGTTCATTCGCTGGAGGCGGCATCATGGATTTTTCGCCTGAAGCTGGTGCCCTACACCTACGGCGTCTATATCTGGAAGACGTTGTTTCCGACGGAGCTTGCCGCGGTCTACAGCGCCAGTCAGCATCTTCCGCACAATGCCGTGTTCTGTGCTGTAATCGGCTTGTTCGTTCTGGCATCTTTGAGCTTCTTGACCCTTAAGAGACAGCCTTGGGTGGCCGTTGGATTTCTCTGGTTCACGGGCATCCTCTTTCCCCTCTCCGGCATCGTGCGCGTGGGTACCGTGTACATGGCTAATCGTTTCACCTATGTCGCCTCTATCGGCATGTACATCCTTATCGTCTGGAGCGTGAGCACACTGACACGAGCCATGAGACTCCGAGCCCGGCTTCTAGCGCCCGTCTTCATCATCACTGTAATCGCTCTAGCCGTGGTCAGCCGTTGGAACATGTCATTCTGGAAGGACACCGAAACACTCTTTCGCAGGGACATGGTTCTGAACCCGTACAATTTCGTGGCGTTGAATGGACTGGGTTCGGAGCTGGGTCTCCGCAACAGGCACGAAGAAAGCCTTCCCTATTTCTACCAGGCGCTCCGACTCTCTCCGGACTATGACATGGCTCACCGCAATCTAGCGGTGTCGCTGGTTAAGTTGGGAAGAGAGGGGGAGGCTCTACCTCATTTCGCGGCAGCGCTGAAGGTTCGACCCAAGGACAGTACGCTCATGGGTGATTACGCTTCCGCCCTGTGCAAGACCGGCGACTATGAGCTGGGGCTCGGTCTATTCGAACAGGCGTTGGCGCTGAATCCCGATGGGCAGGAACTTCTATACAACGCGGCTTTGGCCAACAAGAAGTCGGGGAACACGCCTGCAGCCATAAGACTCTTTGGCAGACTCACGAATATCAATCCCGACCATCATGAGGCCCATTATCATCTGGCAACACTTTACCGGGAACAACAGCAGGTTTCGAACGCATACGCGGAGATCGATACCGCCCTGAAACTCAAGCCCACCGTTTTACAGTACGTCAACCTGAGACTGCTGTGGATGTATCAGGATGAGACTCCCGGTGAGGTTATTGCCTACCTCAAGTCAGCACTGGCCCGCAATCCGGACTCGTATGATTTGCATAACAACCTGGCGTGGATGTTGGCGACACAGAAGGATCCCGCTCTGCGCAGCCCCGGGGAGGCACTCGCCCATGCGCGGCAGGCCGCGGAATTAGCCGGTGAAGACTACGCGGCACTCCTCGACACATTGGCCGCCTGCCATGCGGCGAATGGCCACTACACCGAGGCAGTGGATACCGCCGAAAAAGCCGTGCGCCTGGCGGAAGAAGAGAAGCGTACCAATCTGGTTGAGAAACTGCTCCGGCGGCTTGATGTCTATGAATCAGGCTGCGCCTGGATCGATGAATAGTTGTTCTGCATCAGTCTTCCCGCCTGATGATCCCGGAGGTATTGTCAAATGTTGTGGATGGGGAGCTGTTGAGCGTATCCATCTGAACCATTCTTAAGCCGCCTTTTCCAGGACTCCGTCGACGAATTTGCCGCCCTCGAGGAGCGTCAAGATGAGTTGATGTGCGTTGAGGCGGC
>JAHIZV010000096.1 GCA_018814445.1 Verrucomicrobiota bacterium
GCCGCCTCAACGCACATCAACTCATCTTGACGCTCCTCGAGGGCGGCAAATTCGTCGACGGAGTCCTGGAAAAGGCGGCTTAAGAATGGTTCAGATGGATACGCTCAACAGCTCCCCATCCACAACATTTGACAATACCTCACTATACGACACGACATGAGCACAGCGCCCACAGTTGAAGAAATCAGGGAAGTCCTGAAGAGGAACCTGGACCTCTCCGAGGTTGAGGCATATCTCTTTGGCTCTCGGGCGACCGGACGTGCCAAGCAGGCATCGGATTGGGATATAGGACTGCTTGCTAAGGATCGGATTGACCATCGGACACTGGCGCGGATCCGCTCCGATTTTGACGAGATGAGGACTCTTCACCGCTTTGATGTTGTAGACTTCTCGGCTGTGTCTGCGGAATTCCTGAATCTGGCTCTACAGAGCGCGAAACGACTGTGAGGATGGACTGACTGCCAGCAATCTTGGTGCTTCTCTGCGGACTTTTGAACAAGACGCTCTGTCAATGATTGGGATGCAGTGCGCCGTCTTCTTCGTGCTTCTTGCGCCTCGTTGTGGCGAACTGTGGCCGGCATCTGAAGTCGTGCCCTCAATGACACAGACGATAGTCTGCCCATGGCCAATGACGTCCTATTCCTGTGAATTCCTCACACTGAAGATGCAGTTGGCGTCCGCTACCGGGAAGTCGAACCAGATTGTATTCGTGCCGTTTGCATAGGCATCGCCGAACGGACTGACCGCAGTCCAGTGGATCGGATTGGCGGCGAGATTCGTGGTGAAGAACGGGGCTACATCCCATCCGTTTGTTCCAGTGGAAGTAATGACCACATTGGTGCTGACGTCGATTGTTAGAATATAGAAGTCGCGTGCTGGGCCGTTGGTGTCAAAGGACTGTCCTGTATTGATGGCGCCGGGCGTGAAAATGCCGGCCGTCCAGGCGAACGCGGCGGCGTTGGTTCCGTATCCGCTCAATCCAACACTGTTGGTATAGGGCACAATAACGGCGTCCGGATCAGTCACTCCAATGGTGCCTTCTCCCAGCATGAAGCCTTCGTACGGCACGGAATCCTCGAGTCCTCCCATTTCGTTAAAGAGTTTCACCAGACCGGGCCTGTGCTGACTGAGGAAATTGGTCAGCATGATGTCACGAGCGGGCTGGGCCGGGCCGCCGAGCACGAAGAATCCGTAGCCGTTATCTTCGTCGGCAAGCGAGGTCGCTGCTGGAATATCGTAGCTGTCGAATGTCTCATAAGGAAAGGCCTGCCCGTCCACGAGTTCGATTTGCCAGTCAGATAAGTCAAAATCCGCAGGTCCTGCGAGTTCAACAAATTCGGCATTTGTGTACGACCAGAACTCATTAAAGTTGTTCCAGGGGTCAATTTCGTTAATCCACACCTGTCCCGGACGCGCGCGCGGAATCCCGTACCAGGCCAGTTCCGCTGGTGCGTTGCTGGGGTAGTAGCGCGGTGAGGTGAGGAAACTGCCGGGGCCTTCAAAGTTCACCTTGATGTAGAACTGCACGACCGTGCCCGTCGGTTGCGCGGGTATCGGAGTACTCGTCTCGTAGGAGGCGAAGCTTGCCTCCGGCATGGACCGGGCCGTGAAGGCGCCTGAAGTGCCGACGCGATAATATCCTGTGACGCTTATGTTCTCGGCCCCGTATCGCGATAGAACGCTGGCCTGCAGTGTGACCTGGTCGTTGGTGTAGGGCGAATCAGGATCAAAGTCGCCTGTAATGGAGACGTTGGCAGGCGGAGACGGTTCTTCGATCGATATCTGATCAAAAATCGCGATGCTGGAACCTGCGGAGCCGGACGTGCGCAGGATACGAAAGTGGTGGTTCGTCTCGTCAAAGAGGTAGCGGGAGAACTCTATGTAGTTGGTACTGGTGACGGTGAGATTCGTCAAAGTGCTCCAGGCGGATCCATTCGGGGATATTTGGAGAGTGTAAGCCGGATTGGAGCCTGAGGTACTCAAGCGGCGATACTGGAAAGACAGGTTGCCAATGCCTTCGGGCAGATTGGGGCTGAGGACGCCCGCGCTGTTGTCCCGGAATCGAACCGCCTGTCCGGAGTAGGCGGCATCGCTCTTGATCAGGCCGTCTTCTATGCGCCAGCCCTGGAAATCAGAGTTTCCGTAACTGCTCGCGGCGGGCCATTCGTTGAAGGTCTGGTCGCGGTAAAGGCGGGGCGTGCGGATCGTGACGTCATCCAGCAGAAGGGCGCTGGCGGCCGAATCCAGCACGATACGCACGTAGGTGGTGTTCGTGCGATACGTGTAGACGTAGAACTCCTGGTAGCTCGCGGATGAGCTCTGCCCGTTGGTCACGGTGGTCCAGCTTATGCCGTTGCCGGACACCTGCACGTTGAACGTGTTGGTGGTGTCGGCGGTTTCACTGCGATACCAGAAAGTGATTTCTCCGGTTCCGTTGGAGAAGACCGGCGACATGAAGTAGTTGCCGGTTCCCGGATACAGCCATGCCGCGCGTCCGCTCCTTGCGCTTGTTGTCGTGACTTTCCCCGTGCAAACCTGCCAGCCCGCGAATTCATGACAGCCGTAGGCCTCATCGCCGTACCAGTTATCGAAATTCTGTGACCTCTGTTTGGGATTTGGCAAAGCGACTGAGAGGTCATCGACATAGAGACGATTTGCGCCGGCGGAATGATATATGCGTACGTAGTGCGCTCCCGGCTGATAGACAAACACCGTGTACTGCTTCCATGCGGCACTGGCGATGTTCGTGATGGAGCCGACCGTGGTCCATGAGACGCCATTGGTGGAGGTCTGAATCAGGTAGTCGAGGGCAGGGGACGTTCCGTTTTCGTGCCGGTACCAGAAGCTGATTGAACCGACTCCGTTGTCAAACGCTCCGCTCTTAACGTAACTGCCGATGCTCTCGCTCAGGTCCGCGTAATTACCATCGGGCCCCGATCCTCCGCCCATCGTGTGCGAGCCGAGGTTATCGAACGTGTCCTGAGGGAATCCGTTCCATTCTTCGGACGGCTCGAACGTGTTGGAGGGATTCGTATCACCGAACGTCACGAAGGATTTACGCACCAGCGTGTGATCCAGCGTTGAAATATCGCCGCTGCCCCATTTTGTGCCGGGGTCGAATCCCACCTGACCGATGACATCCAGAACGGGTCCCGTAGTGCCATTCATTCGCAGCACGATTGCATCGTCACCATTGAACCATTGCAGTCCGCTGTAGCGGGCGTCGGCCAGCGCGACCAACTGAGTACTTACGCCGGAAGGGCGCTGGGCCACAGCGACATATGCATCGCCAGATGCGACCGTACCTGTCAGAGATATCTGATAACTGGGATTTGTACTGCCACCACCGTATATTTGCAGATAGTAGCTGTCGTCACCGAAGCTGACGTTTTGGGGCGTTGAATTGTAGATTTCAATGGCTTTATTGAAGTCGCTCCCCTCGATATACTCAGAAATGATCACGGTGCCGGCAGAGGCGTTCGTGTTGATATTCCCGTCGCAGACGATCCAGTCCTGCGTGTGGCATCCGTCTGTTGAGAAGTCGTCATCGTTCCAGTTTTCGAAGTTCTGGACACGTGCAGAGGTCTTCTTCAGGATCACTTCATCGAACAGGAGTGAGCCGCTGTCGCCGATACCGTCGGCGAAGACGACGGCTCGGGCCCATGCAGTATCCTCGGGCGCGACGCCTATGACCGAGATATTAGTCCATGTTTCCGAAACGTCATCGAGCGAGGTGTATACGTAGTCGATAATCGTGCCGTAGAGGTCGATGAACTCGATCTTGAGCTCCATCTGGTTCGCGGTGAAGGGTCCGAATTGGCCGGTATCATCGGCCCAGAACCATGCTGAGAGTTCATACGCGAAGCCCGGGGAAGCCGCTGTGTCCTGCCACCAGCCGCCTAAGTTGTCGCCGTTTCCCCATGTTCCGCGGATGCCTGCCGCATAAGATCCCTGGTGAGCGCGGTAGTCCAGCCGGGCGGCGGATCCCCAGAGGTCGCCGTGCGAATCAGGCGTCAGCCACTTCCAGTGTCGTGCGCTGATATCGTCACTTCCTGCGTCCTCGAAGCTGTAGTTTCTGATCATATTCGTGGTCGTTTGCCGCTGTACCGAGTAGTCCCCGGTCTGATCGTTGATGGTGAACAGGTAGTTTCCGGGGACTATATTCTGGAATTCGATATCTGATCCTGTGTTGTATTCCGCCGTGCCGGACATGGGGGCTTCAAAATCAGTCTGGTCTGTTTCCTTCCAGACGCTTGAAAACGAGTGGTTGGCGGCGAAGAGGAACGGGGAATCCGGTTTCGTGATCGGAATGAGCAGTTGCCACGTGTTGTTACTGATAAGCGTCATGTAGTTGTCGCTCAGGCTCCACCAGTTGAACCAGCCCGCGACAGTCATGCTGGCGTTGGAGGAAGTGAATCCCTGGGCGGAAGGGGCACCCAGCGACATAACGACAATAAGCAATGCAGGCGCGACTATGTGTATCGGTTTTCTCATGGACAGAATCCGATCGGGCGCGGCTGTGTTCGCCACGCATGCTTTGTTAACTGAAACGCTTCCATAATATAGTATATGCCGAAGAACCTTATTGATTTAGGTGCGACGCGACAACAAAAAGCGTGAAGCAGCGAATGGAGTATGAGGACTGGGCCGAATGCCTCCGACTTGAGACCACTTTCGGATGCGCCAGGCAAAAAAAGGCACAGCCCTGACGGGCTTCACTACAGACAATAGATGAAGTTCGCATTGTCTGTAGTCAATGCCGTCCGTCTTCATCCCGCTTAACGCATTCGCGTCAACCTAAGGCGTAACTACTTCTTCCGGGTCGACTTGGACGGTTTGATGCGTTTGACAATGAGGGTGTTTCGATCCTCGATTTCCCACTCAAAGGTTTCGCCCTTTTTCACTCCGAGCGCCTCAGCCAAA
>JAHIZV010000097.1 GCA_018814445.1 Verrucomicrobiota bacterium
CAAGGCCGCCTGAGCGGCCGCGGGGCGGAGAAGCTCCGGGCCTACGGCCCTCCGCTTCCCCGCCCCGCGAGGGAATATCCATGACCTTAATCTTTTTGCAGAACTTGACGGACACAACTACGTGTTCATGATTCCCGAACCCTCAACATGGGCGCTGATGCTCGCCGCATCGCTTCTCTTCGGGATCAAGCCCCTCAGACGCAAACTCCGTTCACTGCGTTCTCTTCGCATCGATCCAAACCACGTTTGAACGACTTAACTTCCGTCTTCGTCCCGATACCCCTTCGGTGATCGGGACTACGACGTGACGTGTCACGCAGTGTATAGGACCCTTCATTTCCCATAACACTGCTACTTTTTGAGCCGTCACCCCTGTTGCGCGGCACCCCCTCTCCCAAGAATTGAGCTTCCAAGGTTCGGAAGAATGACCATGGAAAACTTCCAAGCCTTGGAACTTTTTTAGAGGGATTCAGACCGTTCTTCGCGAACAAGTTCTCAGTGGTGATTTTTCTGTGTAATCACCATAAAAGGATAAATAGATGAAAAAGACTCAATACTGTGGCTTGACGATAGCCGAATGGATTTTCGTGACCCTGATGCTTCTTCAGATCCTGATAGCGCTATAACCAGATTCAATCGAAGCAACTCACTGTAGGACTCTCTTTGAGGCAAGCAGACGATGAAAAATAGATCGAGATGGTTATGAGAAGGCATTTGATTCGCGCGATCAATCGCTTACAGGATTCGACTAAAGACCACCACCCCGCCCCCCGCCAGCCTCACCCTCCGCTTTCATAAGGAAGGTGGCTTGCCACCCGTAGCCCGTAGCGAAGCGGAGGGCAAAGGGTGGTGGGCGATACAGAACTCGAATCTGTGACCTCCTGCGTGTGAAGCAGGCGCTCTAACCAACTGAGCTAATCGCCCATCACTGAAGGGGGCGCTATATTTATTGAGTTTCTCCCGAGTGTCAAGTGGTGGGGCGGGATTGAACACTCGGCCCGCGGAATCTGCTCATCAGGCGAAGTATTTTCTCTTAAGCGCTTTACTAAAACGTTTTTATGGGCTATCTATAAAGTCCCAACGGGGCTCGGGAGTAAATGATTATGGGTTTAAGAGTCGTGGCATATCAATGTGCGAAACTGACGACTCCAAGACTCTCCATTCCGATTCTTCTCACGCTCCTCGCCTTCAATGCTTCCGCTCAATCCAGTCGCCCCGGCCTGGGCTCCACGCTCTATGCTGATGCCGGGGGCACCGGCGTCACGTTTCGCGTCTGGGCGCCGAACGCCGCGAACGTGAGCGTCGTGGGTGATTTCAATGGATGGAACGGGAGCGTCAACCCGCTCGTCGCGGAAACGAACGGGCTCTGGTCGCTGGATGTAACCAATGCGGCCGCCGGCGCCAAGTATCAGTACCTGATCAACGGTACGCTCTGGCGTCGAGATCCAAGGAGCCGGAAAGTCACGCACTCGAACGGCGACTCGATTGTCTACGATACGAACGCCTTCACATGGGCGGATGATTACTTCAGCGCGCCGTTCTTTGAAGACATGGTTCTCTACGAGATGCATGTGAAGGCCTACAACGGTTCTTTCGATGCGAACATTGACCGGCTGGAACATCTTCACGCAATGGGAGTCAACGCGATCGAGCTGATGCCGGTGTCGGAGTTTAAGGGCGACTATAGTTGGGGCTACGAGCCGGCGGATCTCTTCGCCGTCGAATCTTCCTACGGCGGCGCCGAAGGGATGAGGAAGTTCGTCGATGAATGTCACAAACGCGGCATGGCCGTGCTGGTCGACGTCGTTCACAACCATTGGGGGCCGTCGGATCTGGCTACGTGGCAGTTTGACGGATGGCACCAGAACGGACGCGGAGGCATTTACTTCTACAATGAGGACGGCAAGTGCTGCACGGACTGGGGCGAGACCAGGCCCGACGCCAGCCGGCAGGAAGTGCGGGATTTCATCAAAGACAACACGCGCATGTGGCTTGAGGAATACCATGTCGACGGATTCCGCTTCGACTCGCCGTGGAACATGACCCACTACATGCCGGGCTTCACACACATACCCGAAGCCTCCTCGCTGATGCAGGAAGTCAATTCCCTGATTCACAACGACTACACCGGAAAGATCAGCATCTCCGAAGACGACGGTTTGAGCGACGGGTACGACAGCGAGTGGTCAGATGGTTTTCACAGCCTGATCGAGTCGACGGTCTCTGATCCCGCCGACGCCCATCGCGACATGAACGCACTGGCTGCAGCAATCGGAAACGGAGCCGGACACGGACGGGTGGTCTATTCGGAATCTCACGATTCCGTTGGCGACCTCAACCATAATAACCGTCTGCCCAAGGTGATTGACGATGCGGATCCGACCAGTTACTGGGCGCGGAAGCGCTCGCTTCTGGCCGGCGCTGTTGTGATGACCATGCCGGGCATTCCTATGGTGATGCAGGGGCAGGAGATTCTCGAAGGCAGGCCTTTTTCCGATCATACCCCGATCGACTGGTGGTGGGCTCAAAACACGCCGGCGACTGAAATCACTTCCGCTTATACGGATATGATTCACGCGCGGAGAAACCTGCGCGGCGGCACGAAGGGCCTGACGGGAACCGGGTGCAACGTGCATCACGTCGACAATGTCAACAAAGTCATCGCCTATCATCGCTGGTATAGCGGAGGCGAAGATGACGACGTGGTAGTCGTTGCCAATTTCGCGATCACGGAATGGACCAACTCGTCCTACGAGATTGAATTCCCGTATGCCGGCACATGGTACGCGCACTTCAACAGCGACGATCTCGAATACGGGTCGGACTTCGGAGATATCGGCCCCACATCCGTGACCGCCGCCGGCAGTCCTCCTCAGGCGGCCGTTGACATGGGAGACTACTCGGTATTGATCTTCTCGCGAACACCTCCCGCGGGATCCGGCACTGCGACGTATGCCCCTCAGTATCCTTCCGGGTGCGACGACATTACCGTCACTTATGACCCCGCCGGCGGCCCCCTCGCCGGCAAAACAAATATCCAGATCTATGCGGGAACCGAAGGATGGCACAACTCGGCAAATCTCGCGATGTCCACGAACCTGGATGGAACGTGGTCCTTTGTTTTCACGAACGTTGTCAGGGGAACGAAAGTCATTAACTACGTCTTCAATGACGGCGGTTCTTCCTGGGACAACAACCACAAGAAGAACTGGTACGCCGTCCTGAAGCACTGCAATGTGATTTCCGACGCTCAGTTCTCTTTCACTACCAACTCCGGGTGCCCTGACGTTATTATAACCTACGACTCGGCCGGCGGACCTTTGAGCGGGTCGACAGGCGTGGCGGCATTCATGGGCAGGGACGACTGGAAAGATACGGATCTCTACCCGATGATCGAAATCTCCCCCGGTTTATGGACTGTGACGAACGATCTTCTCGAGGCTACGGAAGTGATCAATGTCGCGTTCAAGGACGACGCGGACAACTGGGACAACCGCTTCGGCACGAACTGGAACGTGCAGGTGCCGGGCTGCGCGGACGACACGGGCTCCGTGATTTTTGATCCCGAGAGCGCCTACGGTTGCGAGCCGGTTACTATCATCTATGATCCTGAAGCAGGCGTCCTGCAGGGCATCAATCCGCTTTACATACATATCGGGCACAGCGACTGGCAGGACACTCAGGATGTCGCGATGACGCTGGATACGAACGGCCTGTGGACCTACACCTACGACACGCCCGGAGGAGCATGGGAGATCAACTGTGTCTTTCATGATAACGCCGGCACATGGGACAATCACTACGGCGCCAACTGGAAGGCTTCCGTCTACTACTGTCAGCCGGAAACCGGAGCCCTGGACTACGATCCGCCCAGCCCGCAGGGCTGCAATCCCATCACCATCACATTCAGTGCGCTGGAGGGTCCTCTGAAAGACGCGTCCCAGGTGCTTGCCTATGTCAACGGGGAGACCATTCGCCCCGGGATGACCGAGATATCGAACAATGTCTGGCAGATGACTTACTATACTCCTCCCGGAACGTGGTCCGTCTGGTTTCAGTTTCATGATGATGCCGGAACATGGGACAGCAACAACGGGTGGTGGTATTACGTTCCCGTCAATGGATGTGAAGCGGCAGGAGATCTCGTCATCACGAATCCGATCACAGAAACATTTCCCGTCGCCAAGGCGCAGATGACGATTGATTTGACCGGCACCGTTACACCGGACCTTACGACGCATCCGCTTCAATGGACCAACAGTCTTACCGGCGCGTCCGGAACGATTCCCGCCGACACCAACTGGAGCATTCCGGGAATCGCCCTGGGATCGGGAACGAATGCTGTCACAGTATCCGCAATACAGATTTCTCAGCCCGCATTCGATTCGGCCTCGGACCCCGTCTACACGAACGGATGGAAAGTGAATATGAATGGGGGCGCGGGCTTTCACGGTTGGGATTTCTACATATCGAGCAGCAATGCGGGCGCCGTCATCACAACCAACTCGGACATCGGCAATCCGGCGTGGGGTCTCTTCTCCAGCGACAACTCTTCCATCTGGGCCTACCGACTCTTTGAGCGAAATGCGCTTCCCGGAGATCTGGTCAAAGTGAAGTTCGATAACGGTGGTGTCGACGGCTACGGAGGGTTTCTCCGGCTGTCCTTCAAATCGGAGAACTACTACGATTTCACAGAGCTTCGCTTCGACGCGGGGACAACGAACTATGTGTTGATCAACTACTACGGGTCGGTCGATACGGGCATTCCCTGGACGGATCAGGGCATGCAGTTGACCTTTTCGCTGTCTGCCGATCCGGGCCAACGATCTTACTCTCTTCAGATCGACCTGAACGCGGGAGGAAGCCACATCTTCACAAACACGATCCCGAGCTGGTTTGACTACAACGTCGGTATGGTCCGGATTATCAATGATGACGCGGGGCTTCCCGGCCAGAACAACAGCAACCGTATCCTTCACATCAATGACGTTGAGATCGTCCCCGGACCGGGTTACCCGGAGAGCGATACGATCGATGTCGTGCGCGCCGGCATACTCGATACGGACAGCGACGGCATCGATGATGACTGGGAGAACGATCACGGGCTGAACGTCGGCACCAATGACGCGGCATTGAATCCCGACAGCGACAGCTTCGACAACGGGGACGAGTTCATTCTGGATTCAGACCCCTTTGCCAGCAATGCGGTGTTCACAACGACCATCGAGGACGTTCTCCCGAACGAGGTCGTAAGAATCATCGCGGGACCGAGTACGACAAACAGCCGGCTCTACGACGTCTACTGGTGTACCAATCTGATGGATGCCGCCTGGCTTCCCCGCAACATCGTTACGCCGGGGAACGGCGGGAACCTGATGCTGACCATCACAAACGACAGACCCGCTGTTTACTATCGCGCGGGTGTCCGGCGTCCGTAGTGCGGAGAGTCGTTGGCGCGCACGAGGCACTTCATTCATGGCAAATGACTTCCCCTCGAAGCTGAAAAGGAGTTTGTCAGCGCAGGTATCATATGCGACCCTCTCTATTGTACGCTACTGGACGAGTTTGATCGCATGACTAAAGGGATCAACAGCCTGCTTCATTGTTTTGTGCCTGTTCTCCTGGCGTGTGCCGCGCTTGCGGTGGGATGTCAGCGAAAAGCCCCGACCGAAGTCACCATTACTTTCCGTATCGTTGCTTCTTCCGTTCCTGACGATGAGAAGGTCTATATCACCGGCAATCTTGAAGAGCTGGGAATGTGGTCCACCGATGCCGTTGCGATGGAAATACAGGAGGATGGAAGTTGGACGAAGTCGGTCACAGTCCCTTACGCGACACTCATCGAGTACAAGATTACGCGCGGAACTTGGGAGTCCGAGATACTGATGGAGGGCAAGCCCATCCTGAAGAATCTGATGGTTGCCGCAAAGAAGAACGGGATTGTGGATGTTGAATTCTCGGGCTGGAAGGACCAGGTATACCGAGGCATGGGCGGTGTAACAGGAACCATCGTCCGGCATGAGCAAATCTCCGGTCCGAACATCCCTCCGCGCGATATTCTGGTCTGGCTGCCCCCGAGTTACAAAAAGGATACAGCGCGTCGCTATCCGGTTCTCTATGTGCACGATGGGCAGAACTGTTTCGATCCCACGCACTCATTTGCCGGCGAGGAGTGGAAGCTTGATGAAGCGGCCGACCGCCTGATCAGCAAGGGCAAGATGCAGGAGATTATCATGGTCGGAATATTCAATTCGCCCGACCGTGACATCGAATATGACGACACGCAGCAGGGCCAGTACTACATGAATTTCGTGGTCAATCATCTGAAGCCCTTTATCGATAAAACATACAGGACCTTGCAGGATCGTGAAAACACGGCCACGCTCGGTTCTTCCCTTGGAGGGCTCAGCGCCTTCCTGCTGGTCTGGTACTACGACGACGTATTCTCGCAGGCGGGCTGTATGTCGCCGGCTTTCTTCAAGAAGATCACGCGCACGGTGCAGGCTGACACACGTCCGAAACGAAACGTCCGTATCTACATCGACAATGGTGGCGTAGGACTTGACGCCCAGCGCCAGGAAGGCGTCAACAAGGTGCTGACCCTGTTGAAAGACAGGGGTTTCACACTGGGCGAAGATCTCGAGTGGTTTCAGGACGAGCTGGCGGATCACAACGAGCGGGCGTGGGCGGCGCGCGTATGGCGTCCGTTACTGTTCATGTACGGTGTGAAGCCGTAGTTCGTAATCTTAATCGTACTCCTAATCGTGATCGAAAGAGGCGAAAGGATTGGGATTAAGATTACGAGTACGATTAGGACCGAGCCTTCCCCGTGCTCCCCCTCACAACCAACTCGCCGCCCCGCACGAATTCCTGGATCGGTCCCGAGGAAGGATCATCGATCAATTGCAGAATGATTTCGGCTGCGCGACGGCCTTCGGCCGTCACCGGAGCTCGAACGGTGGTGATATCGTATCCGCGAGGCTCCATCAAAGGACGGTCGCCGAGAGTCGCAATCTTGACGTCTCCGGGAACTTTCAGTCGCATATCCTCAAGTATTTCCATCGCCTCCATTGCCTGATCGCAGTAAAGGCAGAAGAGCCCATCCGGCCGGTTGTCCGCATCTTCAAAGACTTCTCTCATCTGCTCCGCTATCGACTCCTCGCGCACGGGCAGGATGTTCCAGGCGTATTTCGCTTCGAGACCGGCCTGCTGGATGACTGACTGAAATACATCGTGCCGGGCGGCTGCGACAACCCTCGTATCCTTCACTCCCAGATAGGCGAGCTTGCGACAGCCCGCATCGATTAAATGACGAACAGCAATCGAAACGTCGGCGGGATCCCATGCGGAGTAACTTACTTCCTCAAGTCCGGCCAGAATATCCCCGAGAAAGACCAGCGGTATGCCTCTCTCGGCAACACTGCGGTAGATGTCCAAACTGCCGTCAGCCGGACAGCAGATGATCCCGGCGGCCCGCCTTTGAATCAGGGAGTCGATTTCGTTTCGTTCTCTCTCACGGTTTCCCCGGTGATTCGAGATGAAGGGCACCATGTCCCGGTCTTCCAGAGGTCCATACATGCCTTCCATGATGTCATGCGCCCAACTGTTCAGAAGGTGGGGGAAAACAACACCGATGAAGCCGGACCGCTGCATGCGCAGATTCCGCGCCTGCTCGTTCGGCGCGTACTCAAGATCCCTGGCCTTCTGCGCAACGAGCGCAACGGTCTTCTCGGCTATGCCGTACTGCTTGGCCCGACCGTTGAGAACCAGGGATACGGTCGTGACGGACAGGCCCAGCTCGTCGGCAAGCTGCTTGAGCGTCACAGGCTGTGAGTCGGCTTTCATAACTTGCCCCAGTATAGTTTTCTAAAAGGTTTTAGCATAGAGAAAACGCGTTTCGCTAAGGTTTGACCGCTCTCGACTCTTCCCCTACGGTATTCCTCATGAAAACCCTTCTATCAGCCGGCATGGTCGTGTGTTGTCTTGCCGCCGCGTTGCCTGCGGCGCATGCAACGGAAGACGGCCGGCTGCTTGTCTGGATCAACGGGGACAAAGCCTACACGGCACTGCAGGAAATCGGAGACCGCTTTGAAGCGGATCTGGGCATTCCCGTCAAAGTCCAGCATCCCGAGAATCCAACCGACAAGTTTGCCACCGCGGCGCGCGCAGGGAAAGGGCCCGACATTCTCATATGGGCTCATGACCGACTCGGTGAATGGGCAGACTCGGGTCTGTTGTCTCCGATCGACGTCTACGATGACTACAAGGCACAGTTCAATCCGAAAGCCTGGCAGGGCTTCACTCACCGGGGAAAGATATGGGGATACCCAATCGCGATGGAGTCTGTTGCGCTTATCTACAACAAGGATCTGATAGACCGCCCGCCCGTCTCGCTGGACGAGATGTTTGATCTGAGCGCGAAGTTTCGTGACGCGGGCAAGTATCTCATGCTCTGGGATTACAAGAACACGTATTTCACATGGGCGATCCTGGCGGGATCAGGCGCGTACGTCTTCGGGAAAGACGATCAGGGAGACTACGATCCGCACGACGTCGGAGTGAACCGGCCGGGCGCGGTGGAAGGTCTTTCGATGATCGCGCTGATGATCGAAGAGGGGGTCATGCCGAAGGGGGTCACATACAGCGTAATGGACGCAAAAATGAACTCGGGCGATTGCGCCATGATGATCAGCGGCCCGTGGGCCTGGAGTAACCTGAAGAAGAGCGGTATCGACTTCGGCATAGCGACCATTCCGGGCGTTGGCGGCGCGACGGGAAAACCTTTTGTCGGCGTACTCGGTGCGATGATCAACAGGATGAGTCCCAACAAGGACCTGGCCGAGGAGTTTCTTGTTCACTATGTGCTGACGCTTGAAGGACTCGACGCTCTGAACAATGATGTGCCGCTGGGCGTTCCCGCGTATACGCCCTACTACAGGCAGCTCGAAGTGGATACGCGAATCAAGAACGCCATGAAAAACGTGGAGGCGGGCGAGCTTATGCCGAATATTCCTCAGGTCGGCCGCTTCTGGACGGCCATGGAGGCGGCGTTATCGAATGTTGCGGATGGTCAGGCATCTCCGCAGGACGCCCTCGACAACGCCGCAAGTAGAATTGCGAAGTGATGGACTTATGACGGCAGGAAAGCCAATCCAGTTTCTCATGGCGGGTCTTGGCCTGGCCCTGGCTGCAGCCTGTCTCTATGGAGATTTTCTGATTTTCATGAGTGGCGAGATTGTCCTCGGGGTTATCTTTCTTGCCGCCATAACTGCCGCAATCGTCATCTACTCCTGCAAACGAACCTACAGCTATCGCTACCTGTTTCCCGGTCTCGTGGGCTTCGCGCTGTTTGTCCTTCTTCCTCTCGGCTACACGGTCTACATCGCATTCACGAACTACAGTGCCGCGAACCTGCTTTCGCTCCGGGGCGTGCAGGAGCACTTCCTCCAGGAAACATATCTCAAGTCGGATCATCGATACGCCTTCACCGTTCATCCTGAGACAGACGGCCGCTTCAGGATCCTTCTTGAGGACGAACAGGCGTCGGCGAAACGATATGCGACCGATCCCGTTGAGCTGAGAAAAAGCGCCTCTCGCGAAATTGAGGCCAGGGTCATCTCTCCAGACGGCAAAGCGCCGGAGAAATCGCTGAGTATGAGGGAGGTCGTTGAGAAGAGGAGCCTGCTCGGGAACCTGGCGGTCACTCTGCCGGACGGTTCCGCGGTGACCATGACCGGCCTTCGCCGCTTCGCGCCGCGGTTTCCCGTCTGGAGTCTTCAGGAAAACAACATCCTCTCCAATCGCGTCACGGGCGTCACGATTCATCCGGATTTTGAGACGGGATTCTATGTCGATGACGCGGGACGAAGAAGCGGGCCTGGATTCCGCGTTGAAATCGGGTTCAGGAACTTCGCCGTGATCGCGAGTGACCCGGGAGTCAGAGGGCCGTTCTTCCGGATCTTCATCTGGAACATATCCTTCGCCTTCCTGTCCGTCTTTCTCACGTTTGCTGTAGGCATGTTTCTCGCGGCGCTGCTTGAATGGAAGCTGCTCCGGGGACGGAAGATCTACCGGACGCTTCTCATTCTGCCGTACGCCGTGCCCGCCTTCATATCGATCCTGATATTCCGTGGGCTTTTCAACGCGAACTTCGGTGAGATCAACACGGTACTGAGTGCGTTGTTCGGAATACGTCCGCAGTGGACCAGCGATCCGATGCTCGCGAAGGCGATGATACTCATCGTTAATGTCTGGCTGGGGTATCCGTACATGATGATTCTGTGCACGGGACTTCTTCAGTCGATTTCGGGCGATCTGTACGAAGCTTCCAGTGTCGATGGAAGCGGCGCGTTGACGGACTTCTTCAAAATCACACTGCCACTCGTTTTTCGTCCGCTGAAACCATTGCTGGTGGCGAGTTTCGCGTTCAATTTCAACAATTTCCTGTTGATCTACCTGCTGACGCAGGGGCGGCCCGATATGGTGGGTGCGGCGACGGTCGCCGGAGAGACGGATCTTCTCGTCAGCTACACGTTCAGAGTCGCGTTCCGGGATTCCGCCGCAAACTTCGGGTACGCGAGCGCGGTGGCGGTGATCATCTTCGCAATCGTCGGGGCGCTTGCGTACATGAACTTGAGGCTGAGTTCGAGGACGGGGAAGGCGTGAGTGACGTGAGAGGCACAGCCGCAGTGAATGATCTGGATCGCTTCGTCGCGTTGCTTCTAGCGATGGCAGGCAAGCTAACGTTATTGCGAGCAAAGCCGGAGGCCATCCAGATCACGCATATGGAGGAGATCCTGCTGACATGATTGTGGGTAAACGAGATAGAGTGACGCTGGTTTTCGGTCACCTGTTCCTGTGCGGGTTCCTTCTGCTCGTGCTTTTTCCGTTTGTCATGATCATCTCCATTTCGTTTCGCCAGGGGAACTTCGCCCTGGGCAGTCTGATTCCGGAACACCCGAGCCTGGAGCACTGGAAGTTCGTGCTCGGAATCCCCTATGCGGACGAGACGGGGAAGATGGTAAAACCGGCATCGAACGTTCTGCTCTGGTTCTGGAATTCGATCAAGGTGGCGACTTTATCGTCGGTGCTGATTCTGCTCCTGTCCGGCACCTGCGCCTACGCATTCGCACGGATGAAGTTTCTCTTCAAAACAAAGATATTGAACGGCCTCCTTCTGCTGCAGATGTTTCCCATGGTGCTCGCGCTGGTCGCAATTTACTCCATTCTGGATTTTGTCGGACGGTATGTTCCCGCGCTGGGTCTCGACACGCATCCCGGACTCATCCTGTGCTATCTTGGCGGAATCGCCATTCACATCTGGATGATCAAGGGCTACTTCTCCACG
The DNA here is from genome assembly GCA_018814445.1 of Verrucomicrobiota bacterium. Classification (GTDB taxonomy): domain Bacteria; phylum Verrucomicrobiota; class Kiritimatiellia; order JAHIZV01; family JAHIZV01; genus JAHIZV01. The sequence continues at coordinate 11,348 of JAHIZV010000097.1, forward strand.
ATTCCCGTCAGCATTGAGGAATCGGCCGAGATGGACGGGGCGACGCCCCTGCAGGCGTTTCTGAGCATATTGCTGCCGATGAGTCTGCCGGTGTTCGCTGTCGTGTTCATCCTCTCCTTCATCGGAATCATTGCCGAATACCCGGTCGCATCCGTCGTGCTCCAGCAAAGCGAGAACTGGACGCTGGCGGTGGGGGCGAATTCATTCCTGTACGAACAGAACTATCTCTGGGGTAAGTTTGCCGCGACTGCGGTGCTGAGCGGCCTGCCGATCACAACGATGTTCCTGCTATGCCAGCGTTTCCTGATCTCCGGGCTTACATCGGGCAGTGTGAAAGGGTAGATATGCATGACGATGTCATGACCAAGGAATCACTTGTATGAAAAGGGCTCTTTACCTGATCGCGCTCGCTTCTCTCCTGAGCGGCTGTGATGTGTCGCCGTCCCGCCCGGAGAAGGCATCGAAGCCGAAGAAGCTTCGCCCGATTCCTGAGATGGCCCTGCCGACCGAAGACGAGACCCGCGAGTATCATGCGCGGCAGGACCGCCTGCCCGTTCTGGCGTTTACAGAAGACCTGCGCGTTGAAGTCAGAGAAGTCAATGATGACGTATTCGAATTTCTTGTGGAGCCGCTGGACCGGGAGCATTACCGGCCGCCGAACAAGACGAAGCATCGCATACTGGGCAAGGGCGCATGCTCGCTGGAGTTTGATGCATCCCTCGAGACCTTCACGATAAGAAAGCGCGGAGGAAAGATCTGGGAGGCGCAGATGAAGTCGTTGGACCGCTTCGGGCGTGCGCGAGTTCCCGGCCTGGAGATATCCTGGCGGGCAAAGCCCGGAGAGGCTGTTTACGGACTTGGTGAACGGTATGACTCGTTGAATCTTGCCGGACGCCGTGTAGACATGTGGATCAAGGATGCGCCGGGGCAGAGCGATGATTCGTCCACGTATTTCGTTACTCCCGTGGTGTACAGCAGTCAGGGCTTTTCCTTCTTCTCCTCAACCAATCCGGAAGGCGAATTTGACCTGAATTCCGGGGGGGATGGACTGCACCGCTACGGGCGCGCAGGACCGCGCATGAAGTTCTACGTGGCGGTCGGCGACGACCTGAAGGACCTCGTCAGAAAGCGGAGTATTGTCCAGGGTCCATTGCAGACTATTCCGGACTGGGCGTGGGGCCCGTGGATCAGCCGCAACAGCTTCGAGAACCAGGCGCAGGCGGAAGAAGTGCTTCGCGGTATGTTTGAGCGAGAACTTCCTGTTGCCGTAATGGTGCAGGAGGCATGGAAAGGAGTCAGCGAAAAAGGGGCTTTCAATGAGTTCTCGAGAGACCGCTGGCCTGATCTTGAGGGTTTCATGGCTCTATGCCGCGAGCATGACGTAAAGAACATCGTCTGGCAGGTACCCATTATTCACCCTTCGTCGCCTCATTATCGCGTTGGCCGCACGAAGGGCTATTTCGTGAAAAAGCCGAACGGGCAGATCAGTCACCGGGAGAACTGGCTGCCGGGTTTTGCCAACATCGACTTCACCAATCCGGAAGCCGTCAGGTTCTGGAAGGATTTGCTGCGGCCCTTGTTCAAACAGGGCGTGTGGGGCTTCAAAGTGGATGACGGCGAAGACATCAAACCCGACGACGTGTTCTTCGATGGCCGGCGCGGCTGGGAGGTCCATAACGAGTACTCCTACCTGCATGAAAAAGCGCTGACGGAACTGATGAACGAGGAAGGCGTCGACGGCATCCTGTGGTGCCGCGCAGGCAGTCTCGGCATCGAAAGCACTCCGGCGCTGTGGGCCGGCGACCAGTATGCGACGTGGGAGCAGATGGCGTCGCTGATCCCCGCCGGCCTTTCGTGCTCTCTGAGCGGCATGCCTTTCTGGGGCCACGACATCGGCGGCTACATTGGACAGCCGACGCCTGAACTGTACATACGCTGGCTCCAGTTCGGGACGCTCAGCCCGTTGATGCAGTACCACGGAATCGCGCGAAGAGAGCCCTGGGAGTTCGGAGACACGGCTCTTGAAGCGTACCGATTTCTCTCGTCGCTTCGCATGAATCTGAAACCGTATCTGATCAAAGCGGGACAGGCTGCGGTGCGATACGGCACCCCGATCATGCGGCCGATGATTCTGGAATTCCCGGACGACGACCGTTTCCGCGCGGAGGATTCACAATACATGCTGGGTCCGGATATGCTGGTCGCGCCCGTAATTCAAGCCGGTGTCGCGGGACGCAAAGTGCTATTCCCGGAGGGGTCCTGGGTTCATGCGATACATCCGATCGCTTTCGATGGGCCGGGCGAATTTGAAGTGCCCATCGGACTCGTCGATGCCCCGCTCTTCATCCGTGAAGGAACGACGCAGGATTTCTCTCTCGATGAGAATGCCCGATTGGGTAAATGGTCACCCGGGGCGACAGAACGTTCGATGGCTTTCACTCGCGAAAGGGCATTGATCCGGAATCTGACGTCACCACTCGTCCGCAGTTCGCTGGAGCGGAGAACACTGATTCGTTTCGAGCGGGGAGAGACGCTGAAAGGGAATATCTCGTGCGTCTGGCGGTTCGAAGACGCGGCCGGGACCGAGCGGCAGGGACCGGTGACAACCAATGGCAACCGCATCACAGTGAGCGTGACTCCATCCAGCAAGAGCCCCCTCGCCGGCCGCACGCAGGTCTACACCATTCGATCCGTCGATGATACCGGCACTACCAATGAGATATTCTCTGGACGAACTCACTGGCGGTCGCCGATACAAATCACGATCGAACCTGAAGGATCCATGGTCGTGGACCAGGGCATGAGGAACATCATTACACGTATCCGGAACGTCACAGACCGGCCGGTCGACGTGCAGATTCGGGCGAAGGTCAGCCAAGGCGGGCGCATGCTCGTGAGCCAGCAGAACGCGATGGTTCCTCCGGATGACCAGGCCGAGCTCCACTGGGGCGTTGAGTTCCTTCCGATGGACACCGTCGGCGACACTCGTGTGACGTTTGCCACTCTGGCAGGAAATGTTCCTCTCGAGCGAAAGGAGATAGCGTTTCCCCGCATGCCGCGATGGGTTGTGGTCGGACCTTTTCCCGCGCAGAAGGAGCTGGCCTTTTCAACGCCTTTCGCGCCCGAGTGGTGCGTAGCTCCGGGTGTGGCCTTTGAGACGGAGAAAGGACTCGTACAGTGGGAGCCGGTCGCGTCTCGTCATTTCCTGACGCACGGTTGCATCGACTTCAACAATCTCTTCGGGCCGACTGAACATGCCGCAGCCTATGCGATGACGAGGCTTTGGTCGGAGATGGATCGGGAGGTCGAACTGCGTTTCGGGTCGGATGATACGTTGAGCGCATGGTTGAACGGCGAACGAATCCACGAAAACGAAACCTACCGGGCCGCGGAGCCGGACCAGGAAATTGTGCCTGTACGGCTCAAAGCGGGAGTCAATACACTGCTTGCAAAGGTGGGACAGAATACGGCCGGCTGGCAGTTATATTTCCGGGCCACGGGAAAGGACGGCAGAGCGATTCGTGGACTGCGCGACGGGTTCTCGGACTTCTCTCAGTTCCGCCCTTCCTCGCGTCCCGCCAAAGTGATCAGCGGGCATTTGCCGGTCTTTGACTGGAAGCTGCTGGGTCCGGTGATGCAGATGCCGTCCGCCGACAGCAAATGGAAACTTCCATATGACGAAATGGCGCATGCCTCTGAATGGCCGCCGAAAGTCGGCGGAGAGAACTGGCGGGACGTGCCGAAATCATCCGCGCCGGACAACGCCGTTGACCTGAACAGGGAACTGGGCGGCGCGAGCCATGCCGTCGCGTATGCCGCTGCGAGCATCAGCGTCTCGCACGAAACGAAAGTCCGGCTCGAGTCCCGCTCTGACGATGGTATCGTGATCTGGCTTAACGGCAACCGGCTGATCGCCGCACACTCGCCGCGTGAGTTCTCCGCCGCGCCGAACGTGGTTGAAGCAACCCTCCACCCGGGTGAGAACCGGCTCCTCTGCCGCATCAGCCAGGACTCCGGCGAATGGAAATTCCAGATAAGCCTTTTCGATCTCTCAATCAATCCGCCGAAGCCGATACCTGCAAGGTAGGGACGGTCTGCCGGATATCTAACCTGCATATTTCATCAAAATGCGTCCAGACACCACGCATACAACCTGACCTGCATGACTTATGAGCGGAGCCCTCGTGTTCTCGATGAGGACGGTCTGCTTTTCCGAGTGGGCATGTCTCGTAGACCTGTCCCGAAGGAAAAACGGGCCGTACTCACGAAAAGCCGACGGCTCCGCGGCGCAGTTTGATGAAATATGCAGGCTAATACAGCAGCACCTTGCTCCGCGCCTTGTCGAACGACTCGGTCGACCACGTCTCAACGATCTTCCGTGGGTCTTCACCATCCTTGAGCGCAAGCCTGACTCCATCCGTCCCCATCAGCTTGTCGAAAAAATCATGTCGTGCATCGACATTGCCCCAGAGCTTGTCTGTACCGTGGAGCTTCTCAAGAAAGGACAGGATCCGGATGCCGAGACCTGCCGGCCGGAACGCGTCCGAGTCACGCACAACAATGCGAACGCCTTCGATTTCCCATCCGTCATAGGGCTTTCCAATAGCGATGTAGCGAAGCGGCTCCAGCGACGCGCCGTCCACGTCGCCAATGGCGGCGACGAGATGCTCCCCTTTTATCCATGGAGCGCCGACAACCTGGAACGGCAGCGGGCCCGACCGGTTGCAATCGATGGACGGGAGCGCTTCACACCACACCGTCGCCGGATAGCACCATGCGGCTTCGATAGATCGAAGCGCGGGGGACGGCGCCCTCCATGATGGGAACAGCGTCTTCGTCGGCATGGTCCGCGTGTATCGGCCCAGTCCGGCGACGTGCAGGTCGACGTCAAGACTCAGTGTTTGTCGCAACCAGAGCGCGGTCTCTCCCGAAGTCATCCCGTACACGAGGGGAGAAGGAATACAGCCTACGAAGCTTTCAAAGTTGGCGTCCAGCATCGGGCCGTCGACAGTATTCGCCAGTGGATTCGGACGGTCACAGACGATCACGGACTTACCGGTCTCGGATGCAGACTCCAGGACGAGTTTCAAGGTTGAGACGTATGTGTAGCAACGCACGCCGACGTCCTGCAGGTCAAAGACGATCACGTCGACAGCATCCATCATTTCCGCCGTTGGTTTGCGCGTATCGCCGTACAGAGAGAAGACGGGGATATCCCAGTGCGTGTGCTGCTGATCGCCAATGTCTTCGCCCGCTCCGCCGCGGCCGAAGAATCCGTGTTCGGGTCCGAAGAGCGCGGTCAGGTTGATCTCCGGGTTTAACCACAGCAGTTCCGCGGAGTGCGTTCCGTGAGAATCAACACTGGCTGGATGAGCCACCAGTCCGACGCGTCTGCCCTCAAGTCGGTCAACTTGATTCTCAAGCAGATTCTCGATTCCAAGAGAGACGCTCATGGAGGGAATGTATAGGGAAGGGCGAAAGAGTGGAAGATTGGATGATCGGCGAACAACCGATCGTTCTGCCACCTGCGGATCTTCCTCGCCCCGATACAGGATTTGTATCTCCCTCGCAACATGTGGACAGGCATTTGCTATCCGCGTCATATCTTGTCGTGATATGAGTTTGCCGCAGGGGGCGATGGATTCCGGATACAGATCCGACAAATGCAACAGAGGAATTGAGTATTGATTGGAAAGGGCTGTCGCGGTCACCACAGTATGGAGTTCGACAGGCCGGATGTGGAGACTACGTTGGCGGGCGACTCCCGGACCTCCCCTGTGGCCGCCGCCGTGGGCAGCGGTACAAATCTGGATCTGACGGTGGACAGCTTCACATCCGATCAGTCGAACGGAGCCCTGCGACTCAACGTCAGTCTGCCGTGAGACATTTACCCGGACAGAAGGCTTTGACATAAACCACTTTTGTGTATAATTTAACTTTCAAAGTTAAATATACATGATCAAGCCCAGACATCTTGAAAAACGGCTGAAAAATGCGGCTGAGAAGTACTCGGCGGTGGCTCTGACTGGGCCACGCCAATCCGGCAAAACGACATTGTGTCGCGCCCTTTTTCCCAACCACGAGTACCTGAATCTGGAACGTCCCGACCTGCGGGAGTTCGCCGATTCTGATCCCAATGCTTTCCTGAAGCGCTACAAGGGACCCGTCATATTCGATGAAGTACAGCGGACACCTGATCTTTTCTCCTACCTGATGCCTTTGATCGATGAAGATCCCTCACCAGGTCGGTTCATTCTCACTGGATCACAGAACTTCCTCTTGATGGATTCGATCACCCAGTCCCTTGCAGGGCGCTGCGCAATACTCCACTTGTTGCCCTTCTCACTACGCGAGATCCAGGAGAGGCCCGCCCGGAAACTCGCGATCCCTCCGCTGGCGGATGGTGAGGCGACGGTTTCAGATGCGCCTGATCTTGCCGTACACATGTTTACCGGCGGCTTCCCTCCGATCCATGACCGCGACTATGATCCTCAGGACTGGCTGGCGCAATATGTGCAGACGTATGTCGAGCGGGACGTTCGTACGCTGATCAATGTGGGCGACCTTGAAACATTTGAGCGCTTCCTGAGGCTATGCGCGGGAAGGGCAGGTCAGATACTGAATCACTCCGGGCTTGCCGCTGATTGTGGAGTTTCCGTTATGACGGCCAAGCGCTGGCTTTCCGTCCTGAAGACCAGTTTCACCGTCGTCCTTCTCCGACCGCATTTCGCCAATTTCAACAAACGGCTCATCAAGAGCCCGAAACTCTACTTCACGGATACGGGCCTGCTCTGCTACCTGCTTGGCATTCGATCTCCTGACGATCTGGCGATCCATGCGCTGAGAGGAAACATCTTTGAATGCTATGTAGTTTCGGAACTGACGAAGGCCTACCTGCATCAGGGACTTGAGCCGCCTTTGTACTTCTGGCGCGATTCGACGGGGCATGAGATTGATCTGATCATTGAGGACGGCGAGAAACTACATCCGATTGAAATCAAGTCGGGCCGCACACTGGCCGGCGATATGCTCCAGGCCCTGTTCTGGTGGAACCGGCTGAGCGGACAGTCAAGCGGCAGCCTTGTTTACGGGGGGGACGAAGCTTTCACCCGACAAGGGGTTGAGATTTGCCCGTGGTTTGAGCTCTGAACATTGCCTCTTCCTCCATCATCCTGTATTCATGGAATATGAACTTCATTGCTTTTGATCTCGAGACGACAGGAATCGCTCCCGAGGCGGATCGCATTGTTGAGCTTGGCGCGGTGCGATTCGTTGACGGTGAGCCGCAGGGAACATTCACGACATTGGTTAACCCGGAGTGTCCCATACCCTTCGACGCGTCGCGCGTCAGCGGGATCACGGACGATATGGTGCGCGGCCAGCCGAAGATCACCGAGGTTCTGCCGAAATTCGCCGACTTCTGCGGAGATCTGGACCTCGTCGCGCACAATGCGAAGTTCGACTATCGTTTTGTCCTGGCCGCGGTGAAGCGGCACAAGACACGCGCCCCTGAAGGCGTGGTTCTCGACACGTTCGCATTAGGGAAGAAGATCTACCCCGGCATGTCCAACTACCGTCTTGGAACGCTGGTTGACCACTTCAAAATTCCGAGCGGCACATTCCACCGGGCGGAAGAAGATGCAGGCTACTGCGGACTTGTTTTCATCAAGATCATAGAAGCGTTGAAAGCATCCAATCACGCCTGTGACGTTCCCGACCTGATCGAACTGATGGAAATGCCGGAAATGCGCTTTCCGCAGTTCGCGCAGGCGCCGGAACAACTGGGCTTGTTCTAACGGGCTGACCCATGAAGATCGCCGTCCTCGCTGATATTCACGCGAACCGCGTTGCGCTGGAAGCGGCCTTGGCCGAGGTGGAACGGCTTCAGCCGGACCAGGTTATCGTTCCCGGAGATATCGTGAATCGCGGGCCGCGCCCCGTCGAGTGTCTCGACATCATTCTGGATAGAAAAGCCCGCGACGGATGGCTGGTCATCAGGGGAAATCACGAGGACTTCGTGCTGTATCAGCAGACGAGAGGCGAGGACATGCCGGAGTGGGAGAAGAAGCTGCTGCAACATACGGAATGGACTCTGAAAGCTCTCGGCAATCATCTCGAAGAAGTCATGAGTCTCCCTGACTCTATCGACTGCAGATCCGGCTCCAGTCTTGTCCGTTGCTTTCACGCATCCATCCTGGGCAACCGGGATGGCCTCTACCCGAGGATGACGGACGATGAAATCCGGGAGAGAATAGACCCTGCCGCATCCGTCTTCTGCGTCGGACATACGCACGTACCGTTCGAGCGTCGCATCGGCGACACCCTGGTCGTGAACGCGGGTTCAGTGGGTCTCCCTTTTGATCGCGACCCGCGAGGATGCATAGCCCTTCTCGATGACCGGGCCGGAGACTGGCAAAGTGAATTTATTCGATTCGAATACGATATCGCCGCGGCCGAAAAGGACTTCCACGATACGCATTACGCAGAAGACGGCGGTCCCATGGTAAACCTGATCCTTGATGAACTTCGTAATGCCCGCCCGCGCCTGAGCCAATGGCACTGGGAGTATGAAAAGCGCGTGGCATTGGGGGAGATCTCGATCGAGGAGTCTATTCAGATGATGTTGAAGATTCAGAAAGGACCCGACTATGAAGGCTGGGCATAGACTGCTGCTGACGAGTTTTTCGCTCGCGCTTCTCCTGCCGGCCGGTTGCGCAAACCGCGAAGATCTTGCTCGATTCACGATTGACGGCGAACCGTCTTTGGGTTGGGTGGTGCCGGCAGGTGTGAGTGTTTCTTTTGACCCCGACTTCTCGGAAACAGGCAACGGATCACTCCGCGTCGACTATGACGGTGCGGCCGCTGTATCAGTTCCTCTGTTTGAAACGACCGAGGTGAATGTCGACGACTGCATGCTGGAGTACTCTCTGCTGATGGCCTCGGAAGGGCTGAAGAAACCTGCATACGCCGAGATGACCTGCCGGGTGGACAAAAACTGGTATTTCTCCCGGGCGCTGAAGCAGGCGCTGATCGCGTCCATGCCATGGAAGAAAGTGCGAACACCTTTCTTCCTGCAGGCGGGACAGGCTCCAGACAGAATACGTCTGGGAGTCCGGTTCGAGGGAGCCGGTAGCGTGTGGGTTGACGGAGTCCATCTCTACAGAAGGGCTTCGCGCCTCCTGTCTTTTGAAGCGGTGCTCGGCTCGATTTTCGGCGTTCTCGCGGGACTCTGGGGAGGTTCCGCGGGAATTCTGTCTTCAAAAGGAAGAGGGCGCGCGTTTATACTCGGAAGTGGAATCGCCCTCGCGGTAGGCTCCGGCCTTATGCTGCTTGCGGGTGTTTTTCTCGTGATTGTGAAAGCCGATAGATCCTTCTGGTATCCACTGCTTCTTGTCGGGGGCATCGGAGTTTTTGTCATCACGCCGTTGATTCCCGGGGTGCGAAAGCAGTATGAGAGAAGTGAAGAACGGCGCATGCGGGCCGCGGATATCTGATAACTTCAGGAACGGAGGACGGGTTATGAAGCGTTTGCTCACTGCCATTGTCATCATATTTGTTACGTGGGGCCTTCTTCCCTGCCGCGCGACGACCACCATTGAAGAAGCTGAAAGCGCCGCAATTGATGCCGCGCAAAAGTGGCTCGCCCTGATCGACGACGGCCAGTTCGAGAAGAGTTGGGAACTGTCGGCATCCTACTTCAAGGCGAACGTGACGCTGGAACAATGGATCGCCGCAATGAAGGGCGTGCGAGTGCCTCTCGGCGCGAAGCTGTCCCGCAAGGTGCTTACAACGAAGTACATGACTGAAATGCCCGGCGGACCGGATGGGGAGTACGTGGTAATCCAGTTTGAATCCTCATTTCAGAATAAGGCGAACGCAATAGAGACGATCACTCCGATGCTCGACAAAGACGGCAGATGGCGGGCGTCGGGATATTATATCCGCTGAGGAGGATGCCGGACAGGAGGGGCGTCATTGCGAACTGGGCGCATCGACGAATTCTTCCCGGTCAGACGTGAAGTTCATCCCGCGTCTGTCGCGGGGCAATCCAGTTTTCATGAACGCCGGATCGCTGCGCTTCCGAACGCATCAGCTACGTCGCACGGACTGAGCTCGCGATGACACTGGTCCGGCATCAGGTATCAACAATGTGGACGGTTGTGTGTTGAAAGTTCCTCCTGCCATCGTACCTTCCCGTGTGAAGTGGCCTTTGTCCTTTCTATTAATCGTCTCCATGGCATTCGTTGGATGCCGTCCCCAGGGAAAGACCGTTATGAATGAGCATGCAAATGACCGGATATTGCACGAGGCGATGCCTCATTTGCCGATGGCCCTCGATCTTCCTTCATTGCCGCCCGATGGAGGAGAAAAGTTCAATCGTCTCGTCTTCTCGCAAAGCCCTTACCTGCTCCAGCACGCAGCCAATCCTGTGGACTGGTATCCATGGGGAAAGGAAGCGTTTGAGAAGGCCCTGAAGGAAGACAAGCCCGTCTTTCTTTCTGTCGGCTACTCGACGTGTCACTGGTGTCACGTCATGGAACGCGAGTCATTCGAGGATGAAGAAGTTGCCGCGCTGATGAACAAGTTCTTTGTCTGTATCAAGGTCGATCGCGAAGAACGGCCGGACATCGACAAGGTGTATATGGACGTCACCCAGGCTCTGACCGGAGGCGGCGGGTGGCCGATGACCGTGATCATGACGCCGGATAAGAAACCCTTCTTCGCGGGCACGTACTTTCCGAAGAATGGGCGTTTCGGCCGGCCAGGCCTGATGCAGCTTCTCCCCCAACTGGGGGCCGCGTGGAAAAACGATCGCGCGAAAGTCATGGAAGCCGCCGATGGTATTACGCAAGAGTTGCAGAAGTCCGTCCCCTCAAAACCGGGACCCGCTCCCACTCCGTCAACACTTACGAAAGCCTTTGAACAGTTGCGGTCGAGCTTTGACAGCGAGCATGGCGGTTTCTCCCGCGCCCCCAAGTTCCCCGTCCCTCACAACTTGATGTTTCTTTTGAGATACTGGAAACGAACAGGCGATCCTGCCGCCCTTCAAATGGTTGAGAAGACACTGCGGGAAATGCGTGCGGGCGGTATTTTCGATCACATCGGCTTCGGCTTTCACCGCTACTCGACCGATCCCGAATGGCTCGTGCCTCACTTCGAGAAGATGCTCTACGACCAGGCTCTGCTGGCCATGGCGTATGTGGAGACCTACCAGGCAACGGGTAACGAGTTCTATGCGCGGACCGCGCGGGAGATTTTCACATACGTGCTCCGGAATATGACTTCTCCGGATGGGGGATTCTACAGCGCGGAAGACGCGGACAGCGAAGGAGTCGAAGGGAAGTTCTACTTGTGGACCCCGCAACAGGTCGCGGAAGTCGTTGGTGAAGAAGCCGCGCGGAAATTCGACGATATCTACAACATTGTTCCCGGCGGGAACTTCAACGACGAGGCGGCAGGCCACAAGACCGGCGAGAATATTCCTCATCTGGAACGTCCTCTCTTCGAAAAGAAAACGGACCTGGAAGATATTCGAGAACAGCTTTTTCGGGCGCGGGAAAAAAGGGTTCACCCCCTTAAGGATGACAAGATTCTCACAGACTGGAACGGGCTGATGATCGCGGCGCTGGCTAAAGGCGGCGAGGCCCTCGGGGAGCCGGCGTATAGAGCTGCCGCTGTTCGCGCAGCGGATTTCATCCTGCGCAACATGCGCGACGACAAAGGGCGCCTTTTGAAAAGATCCCGGCTTGGAGCCGCGGGACTTTGCGCGCATCTGGAAGATTACGCGTTCTTCGTGTGGGGTCTGATCGAAGTCTATGAATCCACGTTTGAGCCCGGCTACCTTGCGCAGGCCGTTGACCTGACTGACGACATGCTGAGCCGGTTTTGGGATGACGAGAACGGCGGGTTCTTCCTTACGGCCGATGACAGCGAGCAACTGCTTGTGCGAAGCAAGGATATCTACGATGGCGCGACGCCATCGGGCAATTCCGTGGCGGCGCTCAATCTGATCCGCCTCAGCCGCCTGACCGGAGACTCTACATACGAAACCCGCGCGGAAGAGATTATGAAGGCGTTTCCGACATACGTTGCCCGCGCCCCCTCCAACCTGTCTGTTCTGATGATGGCCCTGAACTTTGCCGTCGGGCCTTCGTACGAAGTCGTTATCTCGGGAGACCAACCCGATGACCTGCTTCGCGAACTGAGAAAAGGATTCGTACCGAACAAAGTGGTTCTTCTCCGCCCGGATGGGGATACCCCGATCACACGTCTTTCGCCATTCACGGAACCCCTGCAAAGCATCGATGGCAAGGCCACGGCGTACGTCTGCCGGAACTTCGCGTGCGCACTCCCGACGACCGATGCGGGGGAGATGATAAAGCTGTTAAAGCCCTCGGAATAAGGGCAACTTCCCTTTGAACCTTGATCAAACAAATCGAATGTGACCCTTCCCCTCCGGGCGGTGTAGACCAGATAGAGAAGAAGGTGCGGATAAGCCGTGCCTTAACCTGAAGGAGGCTCTCGATGCGCGCACTGCCGGTTCTGATTCTGACCGTTGGACTTTTCATCCCCTGTCTGGCCCTGGACGCTGACGCCCAGGAAGTTCTTCCCCTGACGATTCAGGTGTCTCCCCAGGCTTTAGTCCTGGACGGCCCGGGTGTCTGGGTAACGGTCCACACGGATATCCCGCTGTCATATGTTGACGGGGATACAGTCGAGCTGAACGGTATCGCGGCGGACTCCGTCTACGCCGATGCCCAGGGAAACCTTGTCGCGAAATTCGACCAAGCCGTAATCGAGGCCATCGTCGAAGTTCCCTCAGCCACGCTCGTTCTCACCGGTCTCACCGACGATGGAGTACCTTTCGTCGGCGCCGATGTCATAGTCGTCATGGAGAACAAGGCCAAGAAGTAGTCCTCAAACTGGGGGAAAGAAAGAGGCAGGCTCATTGAGCCTGCCCTTTCTGTTTACTTCTCTTGTCAGTCCTGACAGCTGCCGTCCTTCTTACGCAACTGCTTGCGAGTTGTGTCGCCTTTGGCCGCGGACGTCTGTCCCTTGTCGGCCGGGCGGCTCAGCCTCGTGCGGTCACGCTTCTGAATCTGGTTCCCGCTCTGCTGGCAACTACCGCTGCCTGATCCGGCGGCGTATGCGACCGATGCCGCAACGATAAGACCCGCGATCAACAAAACCATTCTCTTCATCGCCTGCTCCTTTCGGCTGTTTGCGGCTCGCGTTATTGCGGGCCGCTTTCTCAGTCTATCTACACCGCGGGATTTCTGGATCGTCACATGCCCCGCTTCTGCTATGATTCCCGCGGCGGAACTTCCCAGGGCGGTTTCTCTGGTGACTCCGGACAAGGTGAGCGGTGTACATATAATGAGAAAGAGATGACAGATCTCACGGACGCTGAATTAGTGACTGAATGCCTCGGGGGCAAGATGGACTGCTTTGCGGAACTTGTGAGGAGATATCAGGATCCCGTGTACAACCTCGCCTACAGAATGACGTCGAACGCGTCGGAGGCAGAAGACCTGGCGCAGGAAGCGTTTATTCGCGCTTTCCGAAAACTGCGGAAGTACAAGCCCGAGTATCAATTCAGAAACTGGGTTATGACGATCTGCGCCAATCTGACCAAGAACAGATTCCGCAGCGTCGTGCGAAAGAGGAACGCGGAGGAGGCGCACCTCGATCTGTATTCGCGCCATCCGGATCCGATGGATCCTCGCCGGATCGCGCTCGAGGAGGCGATTACCTTGCTTCCCCGGAGCCTGCGCGTGCCGCTGGTTCTGAAACATGTCGAAGGAATGTCTTATGAAGAAGTGTCCGGGGTGCTGGGCATAAGTTTAAGCGCTGCGAAAATGCGTGTGAAACGGGCAAGAGATGAGCTTACGGCTCTGCTTGGTCAGACGGAATCCGCGGCGAAGGAGAAGAAATCATGAACGGCGGCGATTATCAGGACAGGCAGTTGGACGAACGTCTGGCTTCGGCCCGAATGCAGGCTCCTGACGGATTCGCCAGCCGCGTGGTGGCGCGTATTCGCGAGGAGGAATCTTCCGCGGCGAGCGTCTGGTCATTGCTCTGGCCTGCGGGACAGTGGTTTGTACCGGCGGCAGCAGGGGCCCTGGCCACGCTTCTTCTTGTGATAGGCATCACGTTCTTCGGCCGGCACGGCGGCGAAAACGTCAAAGTGACGTTTGAGCTGCACGCACCGGACGCACACCAGGTTGAATTGGCGGGGAGCTTCAATGACTGGGCGCGTGGCCGGATTGTGCTGGATGGGCCGGACGCCACGGGGAACTGGACGGCAACGGTGTCCTTGCCGGCAGGCAGGCATGAGTACCTGTTTATGGTCGACGGCCGAGAGTGGGTGACGGATCCGAAAGCTACGGTCTTCCGGCCGGACGGCTTCGGGAACAGGAATGCCGTTTTGGATATATAGAGGGGACGCAGACAATGAGAATAAAGAGACAACATCGAATAGTCGCCACGGGACTGGCTGCTTTTGCGTTGTGCGCCGCGTGCACGGCGGCGAATGCGGAAACATCGTGGACCGCACTGAGCGAGAACTGCCCCGATGCGGAGAGCATCGTCAGCCAGTGCAGAAAAGACGGCCTCGGCATTGAGGAGTCATCCGGCATTATCGAGCCTATACGCAGGGCCACCGAAGAGCATCTTCCCTGCCGGCTTCTTCTTCTTAAGGCGGAGGAGGGACTCTCCAAGGGCGCGGCACCTGAATCTATCGCCGCGGCTGTTCAGAACCGATATCGCCTGCTCGTGCAATCGCGGGAGATGATCGCGACGAGAGAAAGAGCGGCGGCGGAGGGCGGCCTGGTATCAGCAACAGCTCTGGCTCTGGAGAGCGGGGTGTCCGAGGACACGCTCAGGAACCTGCTCTCACAAGGATCTGATTTACCGACGGGCCAGATGAAACACGCGCTGGAAGCGGCGGAATCGCTTCATCTCAAAGGTTTCAGCGGACCTGATGTCGATGTGCTGATCGGCGATTGTCTCGCACGGAACCTTCGCAGATCGGAGATGACCCGCGTCGTCCGCTATGCATCTCAGAAACATGACCAGGGCATGGACTCCGAGGGCATCCGAAAATCACTTTGGGGCAAGACACATCAAACGCGCTCGCGTTACGGAAGTGGAGGAAGCGCCGGCGGCGGTATGTCTGACGCATCTTCGGTCCAGCGTCCAGGCGGCGGGACAATGCCGGGTCCCGGATCTGGAGGCACAATGCCCGGTCCAGGTTCCGGCGGCTCGATGCCGGACGGCTCGCCGGGCATGGGCGGATCAGACGGCGACAGTCCCGGACCGGGTCCGGGCGGCCCCGGCGATATGCCCGGGCAGGGAGGTAAGAAGGCGATACGTTAACGCTATAGAATGAGACAGCCGACTCAGCGCCATGGGCTTTTCACGGCAGGTGTTCTGATGAGCACCTGCTTTGCGTGTTTCGTGTGCGCTGATGCGCTGCTTTCTCCCGAACTTGAATTGTCGGCGGGACACGATTCCAATCGCTTTCGTGCAGAAGAAACAGAAGGTTCCTTTTTCGTTTCCGCCTCTCCCTCTGTCAATCTGACGGAATACGCGACAGACACGACCGAACTGAATGCGGCGGTCAGATACAGTCGAATTGAGTATATCGAGAGCGACTTCGGCAGCACGGAGTCCCTCAACGCGGCCCTCTCACTTTGGCGGGTTGCGGGTCCCGCTGAGCAGACGCTTTCCCTTGCTCTCGGAAGCTACACCGATGGACAAATGCCCGATGACGATCTGCTGTGGATGGAACTCTCTGCTTCCGCATCATGGAGTGACAAAGCAGGTCGCACGTTCAGCCTGGCGGGCCGGCTGGGCGCCGCGGCGTACGATACCCGCGAGACAGAGGGAGGAGATGCTCAGGACTGGTCATACTGGAAACTTTCTCCGGGATACTACCAGCCCCTCACGAAGGCATGGTCGTGGGCGGCGGGAGTCCATATTGAAGGCAACTCTTCGAATGAATCGGCCGACGAATACGACGGAACCGGCGTCCGCTCTTCGCTGGACTTCACTCCTGCCTCGCCGTTCAGGGGCGGGTTAAGCCTTCGATACGTCATGCGGGATTATGGCGAAGGCTTTGATGAAACGGTGACCGAATTGGAAACCTGGGCGGCCTACCGCATGTCCGTTTCGATAGAGTTCTTCGGATCGCTGATCCACACGTCACTGGGTAATTCGGATGCGGTCGGAGAGTATGACGTGCTTCTCGCTCAATTCGGAATTCGCACGTTCTGGGACGTCGACTTCTCGAATGAATAAATCCTGCGCCGTCATCGTCTATTTCTCTGGAAAGGATCAAGACGATGAAGAAGGCGATCACATATCTCTTTCTGCTGGCGCTACCGGCGCTACTGGGCGGATGTTATCTCGAAGGACATGCGTCATCGGACGGAAGCTCTCATGTTGTCGTTGGTGCAGACTGCGTCGACTGCGATGACTTCTACTATGACGACGTGGTCCGCTACGACTACATCGTTCAAGTTCACGTCTACGACCCGTGGGGTGCTCCTGTATATGGCGCGTGGATCGACCTGATCGTGTCAGATACCCCCGAGATTGCGACGGAAGGCCCAACAGACCCCGACGGCTTCATTTCTTTCGTGGTTCACACGCAGCCTGACACGGTCATTACCGCCATCGCTACCGATGCCTATTGGGGAGAGAACTTCGACACGGAGGTTACCGATTGGGACAATTCACTGGTGACTCTGCAGATCCACTTCTAGCCGCCTCCTCCCTTGGCTTCTGGCTTTCTCCTGCGCCGCCCTGAGGGTCAGACACGTGAATATTCATCACGCTGCGCGCAAGTGAATATTCAGTATCAGACCCTTCCTTCCCTTATGACATGAATCGTCACCACTAATTTCTGGCTTTTTCGACAATCTGACGGATATTCCGGCATTCTTTACCAGAGGGAACCTGACTATGACGAATAAGGAAAAAATCTCGGAACGCCTGGCAACACTTTGCGTTCACCAGGGCGTCAACAAGGACGATACGTTCAATGCGGTGATCACTCCCATTTACGCCACGTCCACTTTTGCGTTTGAAGCGCCGGGCAAAACGAAGGGACACGACTACAGCCGGACATCTAATCCTACACGGTCGGCATTGGAGGAATGTCTGGCCGCCCTCGAAGGCGGCGCCGCGGCATCGGCCACGTCGACCGGCATGTCGGCAACCGCGACGGTCATGCATCTCCTGCCCGCAGGCGCTCACGTCATCGCGGGACATGATATTTACGGCGGCACCTACCGTCTCTTCTCCAGCATTCTTCCCCAGCGAGGAATCAGCTTCTCTTTCGTCGATATGGGCGATCCTGAAAATGTGCGCGACGCGATCCGCCCTGAGACGAAAGCCGTCTGGATCGAGACCCCGAGTAATCCTCTGCTCAACCTGGTCGACATCAAGGCCGTGTGTAACATCGCCTCGGAGAATGGCCTGATCTCCATGGTCGACAATACATTCATGTCCCCATATTTCCAGCGCCCGTTCGAACTCGGTGCGGACCTCGTGATTCATTCTACGACGAAGTACCTGAACGGTCACAGTGATGTGGTTGGCGGCGCGATCATTTCAAAGAGCGCCGAAACAGGCGCGAAGGTCGCGGCATTGACGAATGCGCTGGGCACGTGCTGTGCTCCGTTCGATGCGTGGCTCGTATTGCGCGGGGTCAAAACACTGCCCTGCCGCATGAAAGCCCATAACGAGAACGCGATGTCTTTAGCCCTTTTTCTCGACGGGCGCGACGAGGTGGAGAAGGTCTACTACCCGGGCCTTGAGAGTCATCCCGATCACGAACTGGCAAAGAAACAGATGACCGGTTTCGGCGGCATGCTCTCGTTTGATATCAAGGGAGGCAGCGATGCGGCGTTCAAGTTTATCGGCGAACTTACGCTCTATGCGTTCGCAGAATCACTCGGCGGAGTCGAATCTTTGATCGAGCATCCGGACTCCATGAGTCACGCGTCCATGGACCTCGCAGCACGGCGCGCCGCGGGTATTAAAGAAGGGAACATCCGTGTATCGGTGGGTATCGAAGACGCCGCGGATCTTGTCGCGGATATGGAAAGAGCCTTCGCCGCGCTGTAGGGATTTCAACGTTCACGGTTTCAAGTTCAAAGTCTGAGCTAGTTCCCGTACTCAACGGGAAAACTCTTCGAGCGTCCGCTGACGGTCACGCGCAAGTCGCTCCCTTTTGCGGCATTGACACTCATATCCTTCACGGTTGTCCCCGGCGCGACGTATATCTCCTCCGACGCGACACCCGCGCGAACAGACACTTTCAGCGCGGTGCTGCTCAGACTTTCCATGGAAAAGAATACCTTGTATCCGTATTCGTTCTTCTTCTGCGTTTCCCATTGCCCGGGGACGGCGTTGCCTTCCTCGTCGACATGCGGTTCAGCGAAATCCACGAAACGGCTTGTTTCATAGGATCCGGTAACAACTTGTTTCCCTTCGACGCCGAAAACCCTCACAGGGAAAGCCGCGAGACTGTTTTTTGATGTCTCGCGCACCTTGAACTCGTCCGTCATGGGATTCGGGGGGAGCCGGACTACTGCGGGCTCGGACTTGTCAGGCGGGGTTCCGCCTTTTGCCTTCTTCGATCGAATGGTCCGTGCGTCTTTCAACTCGATCGCCAGCTTTGCGATTCGGTCATTCTTGAGAACGATTTCGCTTTCAAGCTGCGCGACCTTCTTCTCCAGCGTCCCGGCCTGCTCGTCGTATCTTGACCGGATCACGGCCACGTTCTCCATGGCTTCCTGCTTCGCGTCCTGAACCTCCTTCTGAAGCTCGGAAATCCGAATGCTTTTTGCATCGAGCTGTTCCTGCATTTCCGCAAGCCGACTCGCATCAGGAGAACAGCCCGTCAGGATAAGCAGGCAAATGAAACGCAGTAACGTCTTCATGATCGTGGTTGGCAATGGTTCTGCCCAGATTAGGGCAGTTGAGGCGTCATGCCAAGTCTTTGGCGTTAGGCGCTGGTAGTGACGGCTGTGGCGAATGCCGCTGACTTAAGACCACGACATACCTTACGGCATTGACTACAAACAATGCGAACTTCATCCATTGTTCGTAGTTAAGCCCGTCAGGGCTGTGCCTTTCTTTGCCTGGCGCATCCGAAAGTGGTCTTAAGTCAGCGGCATTTACGACAATATCGACTCGACTCGCTTGTCGGAGATGCCATCGGACGCGAGCTTATCTCTGTTGATCGTGGCGCGGAGATTCTTGGTCTGTCTGTCGAGGATATGCGAGCGCGCATTGAATCATGGGAGTTAGCGGGTTGAGCGGGCGTGGAGTCCCGGCAATAATCAGACATTTCATTACGGAAGTCATCTTGGATGACTTTGTTCAGAAGCTCGATATGTGAGAGCAAGCTCTTCCGTCAGAGCGTCATGTCGACTGCCAGCCTCATGTCGCGTGACGATGAGCCTACGCTGATGCGGAACTCGCCGGGTTCGAGATACCAGCCGTTCTGTTCCGGATCCCAGTAGGAGAAGGCTTCCGCTCCCAGATTGAAACTGACGACCTTCTCTTCACCCGGCTGCAGATCGATCTTCTCGAAGGCTTTCAGTTCCCGCGGCGGCCGCGGCAGGGAGGCTTCGACGTCGGAAACGTACAACTGGACAACTTCTTTTCCGGCTTGTGACCCGGTGTTCCTGACTGTGAGTCTGACCTGAACGTTGTCGTTCGTCTTCTTCGCCTGCAAACCTGAGTATTCGAAACTCGTATATGACAGACCGTATCCGAACGGGTAGAGAGGATTCTTTCCGTTCATGTCGAAATCGCGATAGCCGACCGCAAGCCCTTCCTCGTACTTCACGGTAACGTTGTCCCCGGGATAGTTCGCCTGCGCGGCGACATCTTCCAGTTTGCGCGGCCAGGTCATCGGCAGTCTTCCCGAAGGATTAACCTCTCCGAACAGCACATCCGCAATGGCGTTTCCGCCCGTTTCGCCGGCGTACCATGCGCAGACGAAACCGCGCACCTTGTCAATCCATGCCGTCGCGTCGCTTGGCGTGCCGCCGATATAGACTACGACGGTGTTCGGATTTGCTTCCGCGACCCGAAGGATCAACTCGTCCTGCACGCCCGGCAGATCGATTGATCGACGGTCAACTCCCTCTCCCTCGATTTCGCTTCCCGTGCCCACAAACACAAGCGCGACATCACTCTTCTTCGCGAGAGCTACGGCTTCATCATCAATACCCAGCGGTCGCGCAAGCTGTACGCGCACCATCGATCCGCCTGCGTCGTCGTAGTAGTGGATCTCAAGCTTGTAGGTGCGGCCCGCCTCCAGCTTCAGTTCTCGCGATCCCGTTTGTTCCGCATGATTGCCCCACATATCAATGAAGCTGACACCATCGAGCCATGATCGGATGCCGTCGTCACTGGTGAGGTATAGATAATACAACCCGGTTTCCGGGGGAACGATCACACCCGTCCACCTGGTTGAGAAACCATCGGGCTGAATGCTTTCGTCCGGCGATCCGTCTTTCCAATCGAAGTCTATCACCTCGTCAACCCGCGTCAGAACCGGCTCGCCCCCGCACTGCTTGTTGTTGAAGTACTCGCCCTTCAATCCGTTCACGCCCATTTCAGCGGACGATGGGTGCAGCCATGATGAATTGATCGGCTGAGGCCGAGGCCAGCGTGCGCAACCTTCAACATACGAAATCTGTATCTCCCCGCCTGCTTTTGCTTTCAGGCCTTCCAACGGTGCGACGGCGCGTACCGGCGAGACATACGAACTTCCTCCGCCGCCGTTTATAAACTGCTCCGCGGTCGGACCGAGTACTGCAATGCGTTTGATCGTGTCGCGTTTGAGGGGCAGGATGCCTTCGTCGTTTTTCAGAAGCGTAATCGCTTCTTCGGCAAGTCTGGCGGCCACGGCGCGTTCCGAATTTAGATTGTAGGATGGACATGAGGGCTCCGCGGGAACCCGCGAAAGGACCCGGAGAAGACGCATAACCTTATCGTCTATCATTTTCTCCGGCACCCGGCCATCCTTCACCGCCTCGAGCAGACGGTCTCCAAAGAAGTTTCCCGGCCCGGGCATTTCCAGATCGAGACCGCCGAGGGCTGGACCAACGGTGTCGTGCGTCGCACCCCAATCGGACATGACTATTCCGTCAAAACCCCATTCCTTTTTCAGGATCTCGTTCTGCAGATGATCGTTCGCCGTGCAGTGATCGCCGCGCACTTTGTTGTAGGCCGCCATCGCCGTCCAGGCCCCACCTTCGACGATGCCGGCTCGAAAAGCCGGAAGGTATATTTCGCGCAGCGCGCGTTCATCAATCTCAACACTGATGTAACCCCGCGCGATTTCCTGGTTGTTGCATGCGAAGTGTTTGATCGAACACGCAACACCTTCCGACTGCAGGCCCTTGATATACGCGACAGCCGTGCGCGCTGCGAGGTATGGGTCTTCAGAGAAACTCTCGAAGTTCCGTCCGCCGAGCGGAGTGCGATGGATATTGATGCACGGCCCAAGCAGAACATTCTTTCCTTTGTGCAATGCTTCACGTCCGAGTGCTCGACCGACTTCTTCCATGAGCGCGGGATTCCAGCAGGCGCCCATGGATGCTCCCGAGGGGAAGCAGACCGCCTGACCGTCACGAACGCCGTGCGGCCCGTCACTCATGATCAGACGGCCTACATCCAGCCGCTCCAATGCATGCGTTTCCATCTGGCCGCCTCCGGATGCGAGGAGGACTTTCTCCTCCAGCGACATCCTGGCGAGCACCTCTTCCGCCTTCACTTTCGAATCCAGCGCTCTTTTCTCATGCATAAATCCTTCTCCCACCGCCGCAGATTGCAGCAATATCACCGAAGCCGACGCCAGCGCCGCTTGTCTTAAGTTATAAAAACTCATCTTTTCTATTGCACCTGTTTGATCCAATTGGTAGCTTGCCCTTATGTAAGCGCTTACAAAAGAAAAAAGTGGGCCTTTTTGTGAGAAAACTGTTTTCCATTATCTCGTCAAGCCCGGGGGCGAAGCGCGCTTCTTCCTCGATTTCTCCGCTATACGTCCATGTCGCTCGGAAGACACTCCCGGAAAGTACTGCGATTTGAAGTCTTTACCCAAACATTCCAGGAAGGTCCTGCATATCTGCCGCTTGCTCATAGCGCCGATCGTAATGTTGCTGATCTGCTCGTGTGATGTGGCCCCGACTCCTGTGTCCCGGAAGGCTCCTGAACCCGCTATGGAGGAAGCCCCGCGTGGTG
Organism: Verrucomicrobiota bacterium; assembly: GCA_018814445.1. GTDB lineage: Bacteria > Verrucomicrobiota > Kiritimatiellia > JAHIZV01 > JAHIZV01 > JAHIZV01. Next base: position 33,620 of record JAHIZV010000097.1, read on the forward strand.
ATGACGTCCTGCTTGACGAGCTGTCCCGGCGTTGCTTTCTCTTCTTCTGGAATGAGGCGGATCCGAAGACGGGTCTTATCCAGGACAAAGCCCCCGCTGACGGAAGTGGCGGAACGCAGGACGCGAGTATTGCATCCACCGGGTTCGGTCTCGGCGCGATCTGCGCGGCCGCCGAGCGAGGATGGGTATCGCGGGACGAGGCCTACGAGCGCATCCTGATGACGCTTCACTTCATCTGGTCCGATATGCCGCATGAACACGGATTCTTCTATCACTTCGTTGATCCGGCAACCGGCCGTCGCGCAGGCGGATGCGAGCTGTCTTCAATCGACACGGCCTTGCTGGTTGCCGGCGCGCTGACGGCGAAGCAGTACTTCTCCGGCACGGAAGTAGCCACACTTGCGGGGAAAATCTACGAACGTGTGGACTGGCCGTGGATGCTGCACGGCGGCAACACGCTTAGGATGGCCTGGAAGCCGGAGAGCGGCTTCGAGAACAGTCGATGGGAGCGGTACAGCGAACACATGATGATGACATTGCTCGCCATTGGATCGCCGTCGCACCCGCTTCCCGAAGGCGCCTGGCACTCATGGCGCAGAGAACCCGTCACGGAATTCGGAGGCAGACGTTTCCTGGAGTGCCCGCCGCTCTTTACACACCAGTATTCCCACTCGCTTTTCGATTTCCGGAATACCCGCGATGCCTACGCCGACTACTGGCAGAACTCCGTGTTGGCGACACTCGCACAAAGGGAGATGATCGCGGGGCTTTCGAGTCAATTTCCTCTGTACAGCACGAACCTCTGGGGGCTGACGTCATCGGACGGCCTGGGCGGATATATGGCCTGGGGGGGGCCGCCCCTGACTCACTACCAGCCTCCGGATGGTTCGGTTGTTCCATGCGCGCCCGGCGGGTCGATTCCGTTCGCCCCGAAAGAATGCATCGCAGTCCTTAAACATATCTACGACAACTATCGCGATCGCGCCTGGAAGGAATACGGCTTTGTCGACGCCTTCAATCCGCACACCGATTGGAATTCCAGGGTCGTGATCGGCATCGATGCCGGCGTCACCCTGAACATGATCGAGAACTACCGCAACGGTTTTTTCTGGAAGTACTTCATGCGCAATGACGAGGTCCGCACGGCCATGTCGAAAGCGGGCTTCGTGTCCACCGCCAACACCTTTCGCGATGAGGACTACGCCTATCTTCGGTCGGTCGCCGAAGATACATGGGCGTGCATCGCCGATCTGGTGCACCCCGAAACCGGCATGCCGGAAGACAGCTCAAGAAGGTCCGGCAAAACGTCGGTCAGCAATCTCGGACTCTATCTCTCCGACGTGGCCGCAGCCTGGAAGATGGGCTTTATCACCCGCAAAGAAGCGGCCGAACGAATCCGCCGGACACTCTCCAGCATCAGCAAACTGGAAACCTGCTTCGGTTTTCGCCAGTGCTGGAACACCGTGGATACGCTGGAACGCTCTCCCGACGACCCGTGGATATCGCTTCTCGACTCCGGTAATTTCGCGGCGGGGCTGATCACGGTCGGACAGGCGTTCCCTGAATTCCGGGAAACGTGCGACCGCATTTTCGCGGCGATGGACTGGGGCGCATTTTATGACCGGGCTCGGAATACGATGATCGGCGGGTACAACGTGGTGGAACAGAAATTCAATCCGCAGTGGACACTGCCCCTCATCGGCACCGATGCGCGGCTTGCCGTCTTCTTTGCTGTGTCCACGGACAACGCGCCCCTCGCGTTGTGGGATCGACTCGACCGCAGCGCCGAAGAGTTTCAGCACACGCGCTACTTCACACCCGGATGGCAGGGCGGGGGCCTGTTCATGCAGTTCGTCAACGGCCTCTGGCTCGACGAGAAAGATTCCGTCATGAGGCAGTCCGCGGAGAACTTCGCCTACGCGCAGATAGTCTACGCCCGCGAGAAGAACTATCCGGTCTGGGGATGGTCCGCGAGCGATTCGCCTGACGACGGATACCTCGGTTGGGGTAAACTGCAGGACCGGATTGTCACCCCTCATGCCTCGGCGTTGGCGCTCGACGCTTATCCGGACGTCGTGCTGGCAAATCTTCGGAGGCTCGAAAGCATGGGAGCACGGAGCAAGCGCTTCGGCTTCTACGATTCTATCGACATCGAAACAGGCAAACATTCAGATGGCTTCCTCATGCTCGATCAGTCGATGTTGTTCCTCAGCCTCGCCAACTTCCTCGAAGAGAATGCCGTTCGCGGATGGTTTCAGTCCAATCGCTCCGTGGCGTTCGGGCGTTCGCGTATCGCCGAGTTTCGCGATCCGGGTTTCGGGCCCAACAACGCGCTCTTCGATATAAGCGCCGGGGCGGTCAGGCTTCTCTCGCGGGAAACGAAGCCGCAGCCGGAAACGATCGCAAGGCAAAGAGGGAAGGGCGAGCTCGCATGGGTTGAACTGACGCCGGAGAACGCGCTTGAAGCTTCTCCTCCTGAAGCGAATCTGAGCGGCTTTAGTGCTCGCTTTGCCTTCGCGTGGGACGAAACCGCTCTCTTCTTCACGATGCAGGTCGTGGACACCACTGTTACGAACGACTACGAAGCATCCGTTCTCTTTCAGGGCGATTGTGTGGAGCTTTACGTTGATCCCGAATGCAACGGCCTGGTCTGGAATGACAGACACGACTTCCAGTTCGGTTTCGCGGTCGATGACAAATCGTGGGAGTGGTTTGGCGGCGGGAAAGACATCAGGACCCAGGTTCGGCGCAATACCGACGGCTACTCGGTTAAAGCTGAACTCCCGTGGACGCGGCTCGGAGTCAAGCCGGAGAAGGGCCGAACCGTTTGTGTTTCGCCCGCAGTGAAGAACCTTCTCGAAGAAGGCCCTGATTTCGCTAAACTGAATTGGAACTGGCAGCCCAAGGGCAGCGGAATACAGCTGGGTCGCATCACGTTGGAATAGGACACATGATCACCGGGTGTATACAGAGAAGATGGATCGCGGTCGGCGCGCTTGTCGCGGTGGCGTTGATTTCAAGTTGTGTTCCCCAGCCGAAAGACCGGACCGAAGACGGCCGCATCATTGTCAGCTACTGGGAGAAATGGACCGGCTTTGAAGGCGAAGCCATGCAGGCGGTCGTGGACGACTTCAATGCGTCGCAGAATCGTATCTTTGTTAAACGTCTCGCAGTCAGCGCCATAGACCAGAAACTGATGCTCTCCACCGCGGGCGGGAATCCCCCTGACGTGGCCGGTCTGTGGTCGCACTCCGTTCCCGACTTCGCCGAGAAAGGCGCGCTGACGCCTCTGAACAAAATACTGGAGAAGGCGGGCATCACTCGTGACGACTACATCGGGGTATTCTGGGACCTGTGCGAGCATCGCGGTTTTATCTGGGCTCTTCCCGCCACCGCCCAGGATCTCGCTCTCCACTGGAACAAGCGGATGTTTCGCGAAGCCGGACTCGATCCCGATACACCGCCGCGCACTCTCGACGAACTCGACAGGATGGCCGAGCAGTTGACCGTCGTGGAAGTCGAGCGCGAGGGAAAGAAGGTCCGCGTCCGCTATCCCGACCTCACGGACGAAGAGAAACAGGCGAAGAATTTCAGCTTGATTCAGCTCGGTCATATTCCAGCGGAACCGGGATGGTATCGCGAGATGTGGGGGTACTGGTTCGGCGGCGACCTGTGGAACGGGAAAGACCTGATTACCGCGAACAGCCCGGAGAACCTCGCCGCCGCGAAATGGCAGGAGAGCTATCCTCTCAAGTACGGCCTGAACAACATCCGCGCCTTTGGCGCGTCGTTCGGCAACTTCGCATCACCGCAGAATCCGTTTCTAGAAGGCCGCGTCGCCATGGTTCTACAGGGAGTGTGGATGTACAACTTCATCGACAAGTACGCGCCGCATCTTGACTGGGCGGTGGCTCCTTTTCCCTCGATTGATCCCGAGCGGCTACCCAACGTAACTCTCGTGGAATCGGATGTCCTGATGATACCCAACGGTGCGCGGCATCCGCGCGAAGCATTCGAGTTTATCCACTACGTCAACACGCAGGGCCCGATGGAGAGACTCTGCCTCGGTCAGCGCAAGTTCACTCCGCTGAAACAGGTCAGTCCGATGTTCATAGAGAACCATCCGAACCCTAATATCAGGCTGTTTGCGGAGTTGGCCCGCAGTCCGAACGCTCGTTATGTGCCGAGGCTTACGGTCTGGAGGGAGTACAAAGACGAAATGCTCGTGGCCATTGATCGTGTCGCGGCTCTCTCTGCATCGCCGGAAGACGCATTGGCGGAAGTGCAGCAGCGCGTGCAGTGGCGTTTCGATCGCATCCTGCGAAGATGGAATCTGATCGAGGACGAGAGGCTGAAGGAATGGAGCGAATATGACGCGTGGTGAACGAAATACTCTGTTCCTCGGACTGGCCTTCGTCAGTCCGTGGATTATCGGCTTCCTCCTGCTCACGCTCTTTCCCGTGTGCGCGTCGATCTACTATTCGTTCTGCGATTACGACGTGCTCTCGAAACCGGTATGGGTCGGCGCGTTGAACTACAGCGACATGCTTACCGACGGCGTCTTCTGGAAATCGCTTACCAACACGCTCTACTTCGCGGCGATTTCTCTGCCGCTGGGGATGCTCTTCTCTCTGCTGGTCGCTGTACTGCTGAACCAGCAGGTGGTCTGCCGCTCGGGCTTCCGCGCGATCTTCTTCCTGCCGTCGCTGATTCCTGTCGTCGCGGGCGCGATGATCTGGCTGTGGATTTTGAATGGAAACTTCGGGCTGCTGAATTACGCGCTGAGTTTTCTCGGCATCGATAATCCGCCGCAGTGGCTGGCGGACCCGGCGTGGACAAAGCCCGCGCTTATATTGATGTCCGTGTGGGGAGTTGGAAATACGATCGTCATCTATCTCGCCGCACTCCAGGACGTGCCGCGCTCGCTGTACGAATCGGCCGACATAGACGGCGGCGGATTCTGGGTGAAGTTTCGCCATATCACCGTCCCGATGATTTCTCCGGTCATCTATTTCAACCTGATCATGGGCATCATCGGATCGCTCCAGGTCTTCGCTCAGCCCTTCATCATGCTCGGCGGCGGGGGACCCGACCGCTCGGCTCTTTTCTATGCGGTGTACCTCTACCAGAACGCCTTCGAGTACCGCCAGATGGGTTACGCATGCGCGATGGCGTGGGTTCTGTTCCTGATCATTCTTCTTCTAACCTGGGTCGCGACCCGTTCGACCCGCAGCCTGATTTACTATGCCGGGGAGTAGACAATGAATGTGCTGAAGAAAATCGTTATCTACGCGCTTCTGCTCTCGGGTTCGGCTGTCTTCCTTCTGCCCCTGATATGGATGATCTCTACCGGACTCAAACCGATCGATCAGACCATGTCCATGCCGCCGACGTGGATCCCTTACAGGCTCTTCATTGAAGAAGACGGCGAGCGCATCGAGGTCCGGGCAGAGGAGAGCATCGAAACCGCCTCTTTCATTATCCGCGAAGGCGAAGACCGCCGCATTGTGCCGGCGAGTTCGCTGAAAGACGGACAGATGATGCTGCGCAATGTCGAGGGCAATGAAACGGCAGTGGACATCGAGATAGTGCAGGAGATACCCGCATCACCAGACGCGCCCTGGGCGCAGATCCGTCCGGTGTCGGACGAGGACGCCGAATGGACTGTCGTGCCCCAGTCGGTTGTAATCCGGACCATCGCCCCACGCTGGAGCAACTTCACTCGCGCGATCGCGGCGATGAAGTTCTTCTGGCTCTATCTGAAAAACACGCTCCTGCTTTGCTTCCTCACGGTCATCGGCACCGTCTCGTCCAGCGCAATGGCGGCGTATGGCTTCTCGCGCATTCAGTGGCGCGGCCGTAACCAGGTTTTCGTGCTGGCACTGGCAACGATGATGATTCCTTTCCCCGTCACGATGGTTCCGATGTACTGCCTCTACCGCTGGCTCGGGTGGATCGGGACACTGCGGCCGCTTTGGGTGGGCACCTTCTTCGCGGGAGCCTTCAACGTGTTCCTTCTGCGCCAGTTCTTCATGAGCATCCCCAAGGATCTTTCCGACGCGGCGCGCATCGACGGATGCAGCGAGTTCCGGATTTTTCTGCAGATCATCATTCCGCTCTGCCGGCCTGCCTTGATGGTCGTCGGACTTTTTCAGTTCATGGGCACATGGAATGATTTTCTCGGGCCGCTGATCTATCTCACGGATCAGAAGGATTTCACGCTCGCGCTGGGTCTGCAGTTCTTCCAGAGCCAGCACGGCGGTACCGAGTGGCATTACCTGATGGCGGCAAGCACGCTCGTCGCTCTTCCCATCATCATCCTTTTCTTCTTTACCCAGAAGAGCTTTATTGAAGGCATTTCAATGACGGGCCTGAAGGGATAGCCCCGGCCTCTTTTCAGACCAAAGGAAACACCATGAACAAGAAGTTGGCAGCAGGATTGATACTGATTCTCCTTGTAAGCGCTTCCAGCGCTCGCGCCGTGGAGGCGACCGCATCATCGGGACAGGACGCGTATTCCGCGGGAAATGCTATCGACGGCGACATGAGCACCCGCTGGGGCAGCCACTTCAACGACGGGGAATGGTGGCAGATCAAATTTGACGAGCCCCGCGTTCTGTCGGGCATGCGGATCGCATGGGAAGCGGCGTACGGCGAGAAGTATGAAATCCAGACATCGGACGATGGCGAGAGATGGCACGCGGTCTACGCAGAAAATGAAGGAGACGGCAGAACGGACATTATCTTCTTCCGTCCCGTAAAGACGCAGTACGTGCGTATGCAGGGAGTACAGCGCGGCACCGGCTGGGGCTATTCCTTCTGGGAAGTGGAGTTCTTCAGCGGGCAACAGGCGCCCACAATTCGCGCCAGCAGTCCCGAACGCGGACGGGGCGCGGACAAGATTGTCGATGGAAACCCTGACACAGCATGGAACTCCGAAGCCGATGGTGAACAGTTCCTGATCATTCGTCCGCACCAGACGATGGAGCTCGGGGGCATCGAGCTTCAGTGGGGCGCGGACTATGCGAAGTCGTATGCCATAGACGCGTACACGGAGAAAGAGGACGACTGGAAAACGATCTACGAGGAGGACAACGGCAACGGTGCACGCGACTACATCTATTTTGAATCCACGCCGGTCCAGAGACTGCGCATCCGCTGTCTCGAGAGCAGTGCGAGCAACGGATATGCGCTGGCGGAGATCAAACTGAAAGGCGGCGACGAACAGGCGACCCCGATTCGACATTACCTTTCGGTTGCCCGCGACTCTAAGAAGGGATGGTTTCCCCGATGGCTCAATCGCGAGCAGGAGTTCTGGACCGCTATCGGCGTGGTCGGCGACGAACAGGAAAGTACTCTCGGAGAAACCGGTACGTTTGAACCGGTGAAGGGCGGATTCTCGGTCATGCCGTTCGTGATCGCCGAAGACGGACTCATCGCGTGGGACGACGTTCGCCTGGAGCAGAGACTCGAAGAGAACAATCTGCCGCTTCCAACTGCACGATGGAACTATGGCAAGTGGACGTTGGATATCTCCGCTGTTTCGTTCGGCGAAGCTGGAGCATCCAGCACGGCGGTCAGGTATCGCTTCAAGAACAGGACCTCGGCCCCCTTCAACGGGAAGCTGGGCCTGGCCATACGGCCGGTGCAGTTGAATCCCGCGTGGCAATATGGAGGTCTCAGCCCGATCCGGAACATCGAATGCTCGGATGGTGAACCTTACTCGCTGGTCAAGATCGACGGGATAACCCGTATCGTTTCCGTAACACCCCCCGACACCATGGGCGCGGCGCCGCTCAAGAGCGGAGATATCGTCGAGTTCTTCGCGAAAGGTGAAGTTCCTTCATCGACGGTCGCGACCGAGAGTGACGGAAAAGCAAGCGGTGGGCTTCTCTACGACATCAGTGTGCCCGGTCACGGCATCGCGGAAGTCGTAGTTGTTTTTCCCCTGCATGAGTCCGCTGTAGTTGATGCCGCCTGGGGCGACCCTGTCGAGCATTTCGCCCAGGTGTGGCACGAGCAGAGGAAGTACTGGCACGAACTTCTCAATCGTTTCTTTATCTCTATTCCGGAACAGCGGTTGATCGATGTGCTGAAGAGCAACATCGCGTACATCCTGATTAACCAGGACGGACCCTGGATAAAGCCGGGGCCGAGGAACTACGCGCATTCGTGGATGCGCGACGGATCCATGACGAGCGTAGCGCTCCTGAGAATGGGCCTCAAGGAGCCCGTTAAGAAGTTCCTCACCGCATTCATTCCTATGGTGGACGATAAGGGCTGGGTTCCCTGGATCGTTCATGAAGGTGGTCATCCTGTCGGCTTTGCAGCGGACAGTCGCGAGGGCCAGGAGTACGACAGCCAGGGGCAGTTTGTCTTTCTGCTGAGGCAGTACTTCGATTTCACAGGCGACACAGGAATGTTGAACGCGGGATATCCCGCCGCTGTCCGCGCGCTCGATTACGGTCAGAAGCTTCGCGCCGAACGCATGACCGACGAGTATAAGAACGACCCTGAGAAACGTCCTTACTACGGCATCCTGCCTGAGTCGAACAGCCACGAAGGCTATTACCCCGCGATGCACAGCTACTGGGATGACTTCTGGTACCTGCGCGGGCTCAAGGACGGCGCCTATCTCGCCCGCGTTACCGGCGACACGAACAACGCGCCCTGGATCGGGGCCGCTATTCCCGAATTCCGCAAGACGCTCTACGAATCCATCCTGACGCTGATACAGCGCGACGGACTGTCCTACATTCCGGGCTGTGTCGAAAAGAGCGACTTCGACGCGACATCCACGGCCATCGCCGTCATGGCCTGCGGAGAAGAGAACTGCCTGCCGCAACCGTATGCCCGGCAGACCTTCGACAAGTACTACGACGAGTTTGTCGCCCGCTTGAAACCCGGAGGAGAGACCACATTCACCCCCTATGAAGTCCGCACTGCTGACGCATTTATCCGCATGCGCCTGCGGGATCGAGCGCTGACGATGCTCCGCTATTTCAGTACGGATTCGACCCGGCCTTTCGGCTGGAACCACATGGCGGAAGTCGTACACGGGCGCGTGAGAACGCCATCCTATATCGGCGACATGCCGCATACGTGGGTCGGATCCGGCTTCATCAGCGCCGTGAGAAGCATCTTCGTCTATGAATACGAGGGCAGTCTGATTCTCTGCGCGGGCATGCCCGTGGAGTGGTTTGAAAAGGGATTCACCGTCAACAACCTGCCGACCCAGTACGGCCTCATCGACATGCGCGCAATTTCCCAGGGGGACACGATCACGCTGGAGTTCAAAGGTGACGCCATACCCGACCAGGGATTCGACTTCGCCCTTCCTGAAGGGCTCGAGGGCAAACGAATTAAACTGAAAGGAAGCAAAGCGGAACCCGTCAACGGGAAAATCCGGTTCTATGCGCTTCCGGCTACTCTCACATTTTCAGAGGTGAAATAATGATCGTGAAACTTAACGCAACTCAGCAGAAGTGGGTAAACGATACTCTCGCGTCACTCTCGACAGAGGACAGGCTTGCCCAGTTGATGGTACCGGTTCTGGTCGGGGACTTTGAAGGGCCTGTAGCCAGGCGCGTTCTCGACTTCGCGGAGCAGCATCAGCTCGGATCCATATTCCTTTTTCAGGGCACGCCTCATGAACAGCGGCGCCGCATTGAACGTGTTCAGAAAGAAGTCGCCATTCCGTTGCTTGTCGCCGCTGACCTCGAGTGCGGATCGGGCCACATCGTCGAAGGCCACGTCAAGTTTCCGGACCCGCTTGCGCTGGCGGCCGCGGGCGACGAGAAGCTGGCCTACATGACGGGGAAGGGAGCCGGCCTTGAAGGACGCTCTGTCGGGATAAACTGGACCTACGCCCCCGTCGCGGATGTAAACGTGAATCCCGACAACCCGATCGCATGCACGCGCTCACTGGGCGACGACCCCGAACTGGTTGCCCGGCTGGCAAAAGCTGTCGCGCGCGGCATGCAGGATCATGGCATCGCCGCCTGCGCAAAACACTTTCCGGGCGACGGTGTCGACGACCTCGATCAACATGCGGTTACTTCGGTGAATTCCCTGAGCATGGACGATTGGAGGCGGATATCCGGGCGCGCGTTCAAAGAACTCGTCGATGACGGTGTGTGGAGCATCATGATCGGCCACATCGCACTGCCCGCCTGGCACGACGACAAAGATTACCGCGGCGCCTATTGCCCTGCCTCGGTAAGTGAACCGATTGTCACTGGACTTCTCCGCAAGGAACTCGGCTTCGAGGGCCTTATCGTTACCGACGACATGAACATGGGAGGTGTCGCCGGCTACATGAATCGCGAGGACCGGACCATCGCCTGTATCGCAGCAGGTTGTGACACGCTTCTCTTTCCTCGTCTGCCAGATGATTACGACGCGCTTGTCCGCGCCGTTCATGACGGAAGACTTTCTGAAGAACGCGTGACGGACGCCTGCCGGCGAGTGCTGGAAATGAAGGCCCGGCTCGGGCTTCCGGATGACGGTCTTTTCGGCAGAGAGGCAACGCCCCGGGAAAGGGAGGAACTCGAGAGTGCCTCCGTCACGATCTCCAGGAATGCGATCTGCAAAGTGCGCGACTTCGCGGGGCTTCTGCCGCTGCGGAATCTTCAGCCCGGCTCGAAGGTTATAACCATTACGCTCCGGTCCGAAAACCAGGAGCTTCCCGTGATCGATGAAGAACTCGGAAGACGAGGCTATGACGTCGTCCACCTTGTGAATCCGGACGACACCATGCTTTTCGAGGAATTGATGAAGTACGGTGCCGTATTTCTCAACTTCGTGTTCCCGGCATGCTGGGCTACGCAATCCGTCCGCTCCGTCGGCCCGCACAACCGCATGTTCCTGAACGGATTCTTCATGGAACATCCCTGCTGCATATTCACGTCATTCGGCTCGCCGTACCACCTGCGAATGTTCAACACACTGCCGGACTACATCAATGTGCATTCAGCATGCCCGGCATCACAGAAAGCAGCCGTCGAAGCCTGGTTCGGAGATATACCAATGGACGGCAGAAGCCCGGTGGGAAATTTGACAAGGGATGTTTGAAATAAAGAGCCAAAGGTTTGCCGGTGTATTCCGCCGGGCGACGCGAAATCGGCAGGGGTGAGGGACAAACAAGTGATGAATCATCCCCTCACCTCAATCTCCCCATGGAGAGGAAGTCAGGCGGCATCAATTGAGGATGGAGTCATGAGTAAGCAATCAGTATGCACGACCGGCGCCCACGCTTTCCGGATCAACGAAAAGGATACCTTCATCTATTCGGGAGAAGTGCACTACTTCCGCATTCCAACACGCCATTGGGGCAAACACCTGAAGGCGTTGAAAGACGCGAACTGCAACGCCGTATCGTCGTATGTGCCGTGGTCCTGGCATGAATCGGAAGAGGGGTCGATCGACCTGAACGGACGGACGCATCCCCAGCGTAACCTGCTCGGATTTCTGAAACTCGCGAAAGAACATGATCTGTTCGTGACGCTTAAACCCGGCCCGTATGCCCTGGCCGAGCTGACGGATCAGGGGATGCCCGCGTGGGTGACGAGGGACTATCCTGAAACACTGGCTCTCGATGCGAGCGGCAACATCTGGGGGCCTGCTTTCGTTTCCTATTCAAGCAGTGTATTCCGTCGCAAAGCCGCCCGATGGTTGCGGGCTTTTGTGAAGCGGGTTGTACTGAAACACCAGCATGGCGGCGCCGGATCGCTCGTGCTCATGCAGCTCTGCAATGAAATCGGCATGTTCCAATGGCTTGGAGGAAAAGGCGACTACTCGAAAGCGGGGATCGCGGACTGGCGCCGTTACCTGGAGACACAGTTCCCGGAAGTCGACCAGATCGCGGAGATCATTCGCCGTCCTGTCGCGGCGCACAAGGATGTCATGCCGCCCGCGGAAGTCTGTTCATCACCCGGCGAATTCGCGCTCTACAGGCTCTGGCATGATTTTCACCGGTGGCTCTACGCCGATTACGTCGATTTTCTCTATCGTACGATGAGAGACGCGGGCGCACAGGTTCCTGTTTTCACGAACGTGGGCGGATGGGTTTGGGGGCGCGCGCATGAGTTCCCGCTGAATGGGACTTTTCAGCGGGAGACCATCGACCGGCATCCGGATATTCTCTACGGGATCGATCACATCCCCGAGTTCGTCTCGCCCAACAATCTTCACGACGGCATCGTGGCTAATCATGTCTGTCTTGAACTGCAGAGAGACAAGGGCCCGCTCTATTCGGCGGAACTGCAGTGCGGAAGCAGGGAACATGGCGTTCAGCCGTATCCGCAGGAAATGGCGCTCTTCTACCGTCTCGGCATCGCGCACGGGTTGACCGCGATGAACTTCTACATGTTCGCACAGGGAAAGAACCCGAAAGGCCGAGGGGTCGATGGACCCATGTTCTACTGGTACAATGCCGTTGACTACAAAGCCGCGCATCAGCCCGTGTATCCTGAAATACGGATGCTCGGCAGTTGGCTGAAGGCGAACGGGAGTAGCCTTGTCGACGCCCTCGAACCATCGGAACTTGCGGTCGGCTTCTATGCGCCGCTCAATGAGACCGAGTTTCTAGTTCCGAAGCTTCAGAAACAGACGCGTCTGGATGTGGGTAAAAGCGGACTGCAGTTCGATCCCGTTCACTTGCGCGACGACGCCCTGTTCGATGGCGTTCTTCGTCACCTCGCCAAACGCAGCATCCCGCATCGCTTCTTCGATCTGAGCCGTCCGCTCGCGGATCTGAAAAAATACAAGCGGCTCGTAGTCGTGAACAACGAGGTGATGGACGGCGAGACGCAGAAGAAGCTCTGCCGATACGTCAAAGAGGGCGGCACACTGGTGATATTCCCGGTTCTGCCTTCGCGCGATCTCACGCTGCAGCCGTGCAGTATCATGGCGGACTCTTTTGGGTTAACGGTCGGAAAACATACCGGCTCGAATCGGGTCTATACCGGGACGCTGAAAGATGTGCCGGTCGGAGGCGGTCCATTCCGCGTATCCGGGAAAGGGGCTCGGATCATCGTCCGCGACGCGGACGGAAAGACCGCAGGAGTTGAGAAGAAGTATGGAAGAGGAACGGTCCGCCTCTTCGGCTTCATGCTTCACTACTCGTCGCAAGAACACCCGCTATTGTGGGACGAGATGATGGGGTTGAACGAAGTGAACCGCAACGCATGGACCGACGGAGAGATGCTTCATGTCGCGGCACGGTTCAGCGACAAAGGAAGTTTCCTTTTTGTTGGCAACTTCCACCGCATGCCCGTTACCGAACGTGTCTGGGTACGCTCTCGACGGAGCGGAAAAGCGATTGATCTCGGGTTGGTTGATATCGGCATGCTCTCCGGCCGCCTTCTCCCGCTGGAGACCCCGCTGAGCAAAGGTCTGGAGCTTGTCTACGCTCTCGGAGAAATGCATCAGCACAGCGCCGGCCGCAATACGTGCCGTTTCGAGCTGTGCGGGCCGGACGGGTCACACGGACGCGTCGCACTGAAGAGCGCGAAGGTGATCAAACGCGTCACGATTGACGGAGTGGAGATCCAGGTCAAACGGCAGAACAGGCTTTACACTGGTGAATACCGGCAGGCTGGTTTCATCCAGACCGTGAACATTGAGTATTACTGAGCCCAATCCGCATCTTCTCCTCGACGCGCGTTCTGAGGCTCTCCGGTTCCAACACGTTGACATCGGGTTGCCACGAAAGAACGAAACGGACGAGTTCCTTCCAACCGTTGGTTTTCATCCGAAGCTCGATAGACCCGTCATCGATCCTGCTGATCTTCTGCGAGGGATGCACATGCGGCCCGCAATGTAGCTTGCTACCGCAGGCGAGAACCTGAGGCGCACATGCATAACGTTGTCTCCGCCAACAATGCCAAAGGAATCTTTCATGGCATTCTTGATTTCTCCCTGATCGGGAGCCGAGAAGCACGCGCCCGAGCCCTTTACCTTGCTGACTCGAGAGAGTGCAAAGGATGAGATCTTCCTTCTTCGATGATGATAGGCAACAAGGTACCACTCTCCGCGCCATGCTATGAGATGATAGGGATCAACCGTGTGGGAGCCGATCCGCCCATCGAAGCGTCGATATGTTATCACGGCCTTCTCGCTGTGTTGCGTCAAACGCGCCACAGCAAGCCATATCGCCGGATTCTGGTGTGCGTAGTCATCGGCCAGCACCGTAATTCGATCCGTGAGAATAGCGGGATCAATGCTTATGTGCGGCGGAGGGGTCAGGCGGAGGGGTCAGGCCTTGTTTAATGCTTAAGGCTTGCGCGGGATCCAGGAACAGTCTACGGTTTGCGCATGGCCAGGGCATTGCGCGTACAGATTGAAGGGGCGATCTACCACGTTACCTCCCGCGGAAATGAGCGACGGGCGATCTTCCGAACGGATGCTGACCGCAATCATTTCTGTGAGACATTGGGTGAGAATATAGAGGCACATTACATTCGTCTGTATGCCTATGTGCTGATGGATAATCACTACATCCATCTGAACCCGGTAGAGATCAAACGGATGCAGTCGTTGCCCATTGAAGAGAAGCAGAAACAACTCAGGACATATGCCTGGAGCAGCTATCGAGCGTATGCGGGGTTGCGGAAGAAGGAGGAATGGGTGGATTACGCCCCTCTGAGCGAGCTGATCGCACGGGGACGAACGAAGAGGGAAACACGGTATCGGCAGTACGTGGAGAGCGGTCTG
>JAHIZV010000098.1 GCA_018814445.1 Verrucomicrobiota bacterium
CGGCACCAGACCAGGCGGCCGTCGGTATCGATATTGACCTTTGTGACGCCCATCTTGGAAGCCTTGCTGATCTCGGCTTCATCGACGCCCTTGGCGCCCTTCATTTCGCCGCCGGCGGCGTTGATGCGCTGCACCTCGTCCTGAGGGACGGAGCTTGAGCCGTGCATGACGAGAGGATAGCGGGGAAGGCGCTTCGCGATTTCTTCAATTACGTTGAAGTGAAGGCCCTGTGAGCCGGAGAACTTGTAGGCTCCGTGGCTTGTGCCGATTGCGCATGCGAGGCTGTCACATCCCGTGCGGGTCACGAACTCTTCGACCTGCTTGGGATCCGTCAGCTTTGCATCGGCTTCGTCAACGGAGACATGCTCTTCAACGCCGCCAAGTTTGCCAAGTTCCGCTTCGACCGAGACGCCCTTCTCGTGGGCCTTCTCGACAACGCGCTTCGTGATGGCGACGTTTTCTTCGAATTCCTCCGCGCTCGCATCGATCATCACGGAACTGTAGAAGCCGCTCTCGATACAATCGTAGCAGGCTGCCTCGTCACCATGGTCCAGATGTACCGCAAAGACGGCATCCGGAAAGATCTCGTCAGCGGCGCGGATCATGGCTTCGAGAAGACGTTTGTCCGTGTAGGACCGCGCGCCCTTCGAGAGCTGAATGATAAACGGCGCTTTGCTGTCCATGTTGCCGCGGAAAAGGCCCATGACCTGCTCAGCGTTGTTGATGTTGTATGCGCCGACGGCATAGTTGCCGTAAGCATGTTCGAACAGTTTATTAGTCGGGACGATCATTATTTTCTCCTTCTAAGTATTATGAGCGTGATCATCGCTCCTCCGGCCTCATACACACAGAAAATGGGGTGAGTGACGGGATTCGAACCCGCGACTTCCAGGGCCACATCCTGGCGCTCTAACCAACTGAGCTACACCCACCGTTCCGTCAGGGCAATAGCCCCAGAAACCGAGAAGCCACAGCCTAATTAGATTCAGGGATAAGTCAAAAGAAAGTTGATATAGCAGCGCCGTCCGTTCCGGACGTATCATTAGTAATTGATTATTCCTGACTTCTTCTCTTGCCAAGCTGAGGCAGGTGGGTACTATGTATAGCATTGACCAATTAGCCATTTTGGGAGAACGGCTGGAGAACACCATGGAGGGAATGATGAAGAAGGTGATTATCGTAGCATTGATGTTGGGTATGGTCGCGTCTGCAAACGCGGAGCTTATCATAACCATGGTAATGGATGGGGATGTTTCCTCAACGCCCCGTTTTGTCGAGGTCTATAACAACGGCGTGGCGGCGCTGGATCTCGGCGATTATCGCTTGGCGAACTACGCTAACGGAGCATCGACTGGTTCTGCCAGTACGCTGGCGGGGTCGCTTTCGGCGGGTTCGTTTGCCTATCTCATGGCAACCACTACCAGCCAGGCGAATTTTGAATCACTCTACGGTCTTGGCCTTAATATCGTAAACGCAGCTCAGGTCAGCAGCAATGGCGACGATGTCTATGCGCTGCGAAACGCGGGTGGTGATATCCTTGATGTCTTCGGCGTTGTCGGTGTTGATGGAACGGGTTACAATTGGGAGCATACAGATGCCTCGTTCTACCGCTTGGACAGCAACCTCGGCGCGCACACTGACTTTACGTACGCCAATCCTGCTCTAGGCGCTTCAGGAGTGGGTCTTCTGGGGTGGTCCTATACGAGTGTTGATGGCATGCTCACCACAACGGATGACTATGCAGGCACAGCTCCGATAGGCCAGTATTCCCCGATTCCCGAGCCTGGCAGTTTTGCCTTGGTCGGCATGGGTCTGGCTGCAGTCCTGATGATTCGCCGCCGCCTGAACAAGTAGGTGCAGCAGTTTCTTCAAGAACAACCCGCCGGATCTCCGGCGGGTTGTTTTGTTTATACCATAACTTGATTGCCAGATCCGCCCGCAGCATTCTGATCAGACATGACTGAGAGAAAAGCGATATTCAGGATCATTCTACTCCTGGGAAGCCTGCTTGTTGCTTCGCTTGGCGTGAGTGCGGGATGGAGGATCTACGAGCATTTCTTTGTCTCACGGGTTCACCCGAAGCACTACGATGCATTGAAGGCCAAACTCGATTACAACCCTCACTGCCGGTATCAATTCGACGAGGAGTTGTCATACCGGCTCAAGCCCCTGTTTGAGGGTGAAAGACACGGCGCAACCGGCCTGGTGCATCGAACCAATGAACGCGGCCTTCTGGGCGTATGCAGGGTCAGGCCCGGAAACAAGCAGAAGATCCTCTTCCTGGGCGATTCCGTGACGTACGGCCATGCACTGGCCTATGAAGAAGTGTTCAGTACAGATCTACAATCGCAGCTCGGTGACGGATACGAAGTGTTTAACGCGGGGTGCCCGGGCTGGAGCACGCATCAGGAACTTATCTACTATGATCGCTATCTTTCCGACGTTGAGTGGGACACCGTCTTCCTTGTGTTCTGCATGAACGATCTTGTCCGCTTTGAGTGGGTCTATAAGGACGATAGCACATTCATTATGTCACAAGATGTCCGTTCTCTTGACGATGCTCTTGCGGCTTCGTCAGACAGTCTGAGATTAGGGCGCCTTCGGAAGAAATTCGCGTCCGAAGCCGGGACGGCGCCTCTCGCAGTGCACAGTAACGCGGTGTTGACGGCCTGGACTGACTCGCCCTGGGCCGGTTTTGAGGCGGATCTGTCCGGCTTCCTGCAGAAGCTCAGCAACAGTCCGCCCCCCCCCCGCTTTGTCGTGCTTGTCATTCCGACATGGCCGCAACTTGTGGCCCTATCAAGAGGGGGCAAGGCAGAAACGATTCTTCGTCCCCAGGCGCAGTTGATGCGTATATGCCAGAGGCTGGGTGTCGAGTTTCTGGACGGCGGCGAGGCCTTCATGCGCCACACAATCGATCAGAATGTGTTCATGGACGATCTTCACTTGGGAAAAGACGGGCATCGATGGCTAGCGGACTACCTTGCCGGGATCATGAGGTATAACCGGAAGTTGTGGATGAGGAAAGAACGAGCGTATCCTTCTGATAGCTAAATCAGAGCCCGGCGGTTAGGTCGGGAGAAAGGATACGCTCGATGCAGAAGAGTACACGAGATGGTGGTTCGGATCAACATGGC
>JAHIZV010000099.1 GCA_018814445.1 Verrucomicrobiota bacterium
CCTGGCTAACTGACCTCCTCATAGGATGTTGCGCCATACTAAATCACGCTATAAACGCATCTCCGAACTGCGGAATATGAGCCTAAGCCACTATTCGTATGTTTCAGAAATGATTAAGCTTCGTAAGAACAATAACTTAGCGAGGCGCGCCCCGAATGGCACCCCGAATGGCACTATGACAGGGGATGACATGAAGGGACAGGAGGTGACATCAAGCAGGCCGGGTCATTTGTTCCATTCCCTGGCTGTTGGCACAAATGCCTACAGTTCGAAGAGAAAAGGCCTCCATTTCATTAAGAAACGGAGGCCTTTTTCAAATGGTGGTGGGGGATGGATTCGAACCATCGAAGTCGAAGACAACAGATTTACAGTCTGCCCCGTTTGGCCACTTCGGTACCCCACCAAATTCCTGTGATTTGAGAGGGGGATAGACTAGTGATTTCTCGTCTCTTGTCTATTCTTTTTGGTTATTCACTCTTCAATCTTGGTCTTCAGTCTGGATAAGCGGTCTCGTTCATATAGGAATTCGACACCGAGTTCGGAAATACGTTGAGCCATTTCCGCGCAGTGTGGAGATGGAACAGATGCGTTCTCTATCCCATCCTGGAACGCGCGAAGATGAAGTAGAAGATCAGGACGATGCCCAGGACGTACATGAGCCATTTCACGTCTCTGCCTCTGCCGCCAAGGAACTTGATGACGGGATAGCTGATGAAGCCGAGTGCGAGGCCGTCACCGATATTGTAGCAGAACGGGATGCCGGTGATGATCAGGAAGGACGGGACGACTTCCGTGTAATCGCCCCAATCAATCTTCGTGACATTCTGCATCATCATACAGCCTACAATGACGAGGGCTGGGGCGGTGATGACCCCGTAACTTCCGATCATGGCAATAACCGGACTGAAGAAGGGCGCGATCAGAAACAAACCGGCCGCAACGACAGCCGTGAGGCCTGTCCGCCCACCTTGTTCCACACCCGCAGCACTTTCGATGTAGCTCGTAACTGTGCTTGTGCCGAAGGCGGCGCCGGTGACTGTTCCGATGGCGTCGGAAAGCATGGCCTGCTTCGCGCGCGGCAGTCTATTGTCTTTCACCAGTCCAGCCTGCTCCGATACGCCGATAAGTGTGCCGATCGTGTCGAACATATCCATGAAAAGCGCGATGACAACGAACGGGATCATAGAAGCAGAAAGGGCAGACATGATGTCCATCTTGAGGAAAGTCGGCGCCATGGACGGAGGTCTCGAAATAATGCCTTCGGCAAGACGGAAACGCGTCACCAACAATGAATCTGTCACGACACTGGCGCCTGCAAAAGGAGTGTGAGGAAGAAGGAGTTTAAGGACTGAGGCAAGTGCCGTTGCGCTCAGGATGCCCCAGAGAATGGAGCCGGGAACCTTCCGGGCATGGAGCGCCGCGATCAGGACCAGGCCAAAGAAGAAGATGATCAAATCGGGAGATGCAAAATGAGTGTTCAGCCGCACCGCGGTGCCCGGGTCTTTAACGACAAGTCCCGCGTTCTGCACGCCGATGAAGGCAATGAAGAGGCCGATGCCGACGGCAATCGCATGTTTCATACTGGGGCTGATGGCATGGAGAAGCATTTCACGAATGCCCAGCAGAGACAGCCCGAGAAAGAGAATGCCCGAGACAAACACCACACCCAATCCCACCTGCCAGCTATTCGTGAATCCTGCAGCGGCAGCGCCGGGAATAATGGTAAACACGAAGAAGAAGTTCTGGCCCATGCCCGGGGCCTGCGCGATGGGGTAGTTGGCATACAGGCCCATTATGGCCGAAGCGATAGCAGCGGAGAGGCATGTTGCGATCATTACCGAATCGAAGTCCATTCCCGTATCCATACCAAACATTCTTCCCGACAAGACCGCGGGCTGGACAAAGATGATGTAGGACATCGTGAGAAAGGTGGTGATTCCCGCAAGGATCTCGACTCGGACGCTTGTTCCGTGTGCGGCAAGATTGAACATCGTTCTGGGCATGCAGGGCTCCTCTCGAATAGTCATGAGTTTACTCAAGGCGGCAGGAGGTATCAAGCTGTCGAACGGATTTCGACTCCCCTCACCCCAACCCTCTCCCTCCGGGAGAGGGTTGGGGTGAGGGGGAAACAACCCTGCGCCCGCGCTTGAATTGTCGCGATAAACATGTGTAGCGTGGATTCATGACATCGACTTATCTGATGGTTCTATTTGTTGCGCTGCCCTTGCTTGAGCTGATGCTTCTGCTCAGGGTGGGGGAAATTATCGGGCTTGGACCGACAGTTGCGTTAGTGATTGTGACCGGAGTCGTCGGCGCAACGCTCGCCCGGATCGAGGGACTGCGTGTGATTCTCGCGATTCAGAAGGATATGTCCGAGGGACGAATGCCTGCGGTTCATCTCGTGGACGGCGCCATGATTCTTGTCGCGGGAGCTTTTCTCATTACTCCAGGCATTATCACGGATGCCACCGGTTTTCTGCTGTTAATTCCCCCTGTGAGGGCGATCATCAGGAAATGGGTCCGGGGAAAAATGGAGAGTCGAATTCATGCCGACTATATCGAGGCGGATTACCACGAATAGGGCGTAGAATATATATTGTTAATTTTTTGACGACTTGATACGGTTCTGGTCTGATTTGGTCATCAAGGAATACTTGAGAAAGGAGTCATTGGTTATGGCAAGAGTACTCAATTTCAGCGCAGGGCCCGCAACCTTACCGGAAGAGGTCCTTAAAGAGGCGCAGTCGGAGCTGGTCGACTACAAAGGTTCGGGCATGTCGTTGATGGAAGCAAGTCATCGCGGCAAAGAATACGATGCGGTCCATCAGGAAGCTGTGGCAAACGTCACCGAACTGCTGAATCTCAGCGACGATTATGCGGTGCTGTTTCTGCAGGGCGGAGCAAGTTCTCAGTTCGCCATGGTGCCGATGAACCTCGTGAAAGAGGGGCAGGTCGCGGACTACACGAACTCCGGTTCATGGGCTAAGAAGGCTATCGCCGAAGCGAAGATCCTGGAGTGCTGTCATATTGCCGCGGACGCGAGCGGAGAGAAACCGGCGAGGATGCCCCGCCAGGACGAGCTGGATCTGGCGGCCGGTTCTGCCTATCTGCATATCACCTCGAACGAGACGATCGGCGGCATTCAGTGGAAGACCTTTCCAAAGGTGGATCTCCCCCTCGTGGCCGACATGTCGTCGGACATTCTCTCACGTCCTTTCGACATGAATCCGTTCGGTTTGGTCTATGCAGGAGCACAGAAGAATCTTGGTCCGTCCGGCGTGACGCTGGTCATCATCCGTAAGGATCTGGCGGAAGGTGTCTCCGGGAAGGTGCCGACGATGTTGCGTTACAAAACGCATATTGAAGCCGATTCTCTGTACAACACGCCGCCGACGTTCGGCATCTACATTCTCATGCTCGTCACTCGCTGGATCAAAGTAAAGGGCGGGCTCAACGCGATGGCGGAAATCAACGTGAGGAAAGCGGCCAAGCTCTATGCGGCGATCGACGCAACCGACTTCTTCAGCGGAACGGCCGCCGTGGAAGACCGTTCGGACATGAACGTGACGTTCAGGCTGCCATCGGAAGAGCTCGAAACAAAGTTCATCGCCGAGGCCGGGGCAAACGGCATGAAGGGACTCAAAGGTCACCGTAGCGTCGGAGGTGTTCGCGCCTCGATCTACAATGCCTTCCCGGAAGAGGGCATCGACACGCTCGTCGAGTTCATGAAGACCTTTGAGGCGGAGAACGGGTAGAGGCTATCGGTTATCAGAGATCAGTTAGTGGTTGATTCCTCCGGACTGATAACTATTAACTGATCACTGGATACACGCGCTTGTAGTTCAATGGATAGAGCGTCAGCCTCCGAAGCTGAAAATCTGGGTTCGAGTCCCGGCAGGCGCACCATCCTCCCCTTAACCCGGTCCAAAGTCCCTGGTCCTTGGTCCAAGGTCAGATGTTTCAGTGTCAGGCGCTTCTTGCACAAGTCAGGATATTTGCTTCATCATGTGTGCATGCTGAGTCGGGTGCGTGATGATATCTCTTGGCGAAGATCCTGTGCGATGTTCCTACTGTTGTTGCTTGGGGGTTGCACGGTGCAGATTCCCGAGCCCGTGTCGGAAGCCGTCAAGGCACCGGATACGCCGCCTGTGGAGACTCTCCCCGCCTCTGGCCCGGTGCCAGAGCCGGAACCGATGACAACCGGCCCCACGGAGAGGCTCCTGCCGATTTACATCGAAGACGAGGAGGCGGCGATGGAACCACTGGCAGAAGAGCGTGAATCGATCGTTCAGAAGCTTACCGATGAAGAACTCCTCGATCTGGTTGAGCGGCAGACCTTCAAATACTTCTGGGATTTCGCTCATCCTGTTTCCGGACTGGCAAGAGAGACCAGCCATGACACAGACAGAGTCACAATCGGCGGATCGGGCTTCGGTGTCATGGCAGTTATTGCCGGTGTGAATCGCGGATACGTTACCCGTGAAGAAGCCGTCGCACACTTGACTAGAATGTCCATATTTCTGCGGGACAAGACCGAGCGCTATCACGGCGCCTGGTCACACTGGATGAGCGGCGCCACTGGCAAGACCATTCCTTTTTCCGAGAAAGATGACGGCGGGGACATCGTGGAGACAGCGTTCATGATCCAGGGGCTCCTTGCTGCCCGTCAGTACTTCTCAGAGAACGTTCCAGCAGAGGCCAACCTGCGGGCCATTATCACCCGCCTGTGGGAGGACGTGGAGTGGGACTGGTACGCGCGGGGAGGGGACACTATTGAGTGGCATTGGTCGCCAAGGCATGGATGGGATATGGGGATGGGTGTGGTCGGGTACAACGAGTGCCTGATCGTCTACCTCCTGGCCCTGGCCTCGCCAACGCATGCGGTTCCCACGTCGTGCTATTACAAGGGATGGGCGAAAGCCAACTATGGGATCCAGTTGAATATAGAGTGGCCCGAGAGGCTTGGCGGACCCCTTTTCTTTGCTCACTACTCCTTTCTGGGTATGTCGCCCTATTTCGCTGACAGCTTCGTCATGGAAAGCAGGTTCAAATCTTACTTCGAACTCAATCGAGAATACACGCTGTTGAATCGTCGCTACTGCGTGAGCCGGAGGAATGTGTATCCCTACTACGGAGAGAACTGCTGGGGGCTGACTGCCTGTGCCGATCCTGTGAAAGGATATATGGCGCACGGCCCGTCAACGGAGAGAGACAACGGGACTATATCACCAACAGCAGCCATCTCCTCGATTGTATACACTCCGGCGGAATCGATAGCGGCGATACGGCATTTCTATGAAGAGTACGGGATCAAGGGCTTGTGGGGTCCATACGGGTTCAAAGACGCCTTCAACATGCAGCGCAACTGGATTTCTGAGAAGTACATTGCCATAGACCAGGGCCCGATTGTCCGGACTTCCTGACTGCGCGGAGACAATACCGTTGCCTGCACTGTGGAAAACTGGTTTGGTGTTAAGAAGTCGCCAACCATCGACAGGAGCGGACAACTCATGACACGGAAGAAGACCATTTACCGACGCGATGACGAACGTGCAGTCGATGAATTGCGACCTGTAACTTTTAAGAGAGATTTTGCACCCTCCGCAAAGGGGTCGGTACTCATCGAGATGGGTAGGACGCACGTGATCTGCGGGGTGACGGTTGAGGAATCCGTACCACGATGGAAGCGGGCGCAGAAGGTCAGTGGAGGATGGGTCACGGCGGAATACAGCATGCTGCCTTATGCCTCGAACGAGCGAACGCGACGGGAGTCCACATCCGGAAAAGTCGGCGGACGGACGCAGGAGATTCAGCGGCTGATCGGTCGTTCTCTCCGGGCTGTCATTGACATGGATCTTCTCGGCCCCCGGACATTGTGGGTAGACTGCGACGTACTGCAGGCAGATGGCGGCACGCGTACAGCTGCGATCACCGGAGGCTTTGCGGCAGTACGTCTGGCGGTAGACCGTCTGATGAAGGAGGGTCTTCTCGAAAACGATCCGATCAAAGAAGGCCTTGCGGCAGTCAGCGTCGGTGTGGTCCGGGGAGAACCGCTGCTGGATCTCTGTTACACGGAGGACCTCGCCGCAGAAGTAGACATGAATATTGTCATGACCAGCACGGGCAAGTTCGTCGAGGTGCAGGGCACGGCGGAAGAGAGTCCATTCTCACAGGCATCACTCACCCGAATGCTGACCCTCGGCAAGAAGGGCATCCTTGAACTTCTTGAGAAGCAGGAATCGCTACGATCTTAAGTCCAAAGCCCAGAGTCTAAGGTCAGTCGGACGGTCCTGACTTTGGACCTTGGACCGGACTGTCTAGACGTACGCTTCGATCTTCTCGTCCAATGCCGCCTTGCTCATCGCGCCGACCATTTGCTCCGCCACGGTTCCCTCTTTGAAAATGAGCAGTGTCGGGATGGATCGAATGCCGAACTGCTGGGCGATTTCCGGGCTCTGGTCGACGTTCACTTTTCCTATTCTGAATGTGCCTACCCGTTCGTCAGCAATCTGATCAAGAACCGGGCCGATCGCTATACAGGGGCCGCACCACTCAGCCCAGAAGTCGACGAGAATGGGGGTCGGTGATTCGACCACTTCGCTCTGCCAGTTATCTTTACCGATTTTAACAATATTAGCACTAGCCATGTGAATGCTCCTCCACTTCACAACCTATTCTGATCGTGTTCCTACCATTAATCGTTCGAACCTATGATGCCTGACACTCATTTTATCAATGCAGGCAGATCTTTCTTAACAGTCTCGATGACCTTTTTCCCAATATCTTTCGGAACGATGAAATGATGTGTGTGTTCCAGTTCATACAGCACTTTCTGCGCGATGGCATAGGCGAGATCTTCAAGTTTCATGGTACGGCGCTCCTTGATGATTCACTGAAACGAAGGCCTCCGTCATCCGGGGCGGCATCTAAAGGATGCGCCCGGCCCAGGGCAGACTCGCAGTAAGTTTATCCAGCCCTATGGACGACAACTGGGCAACCAGCACATAGACGAGCACCGCAGCAACCAGAGTCGCGGCGACAGCGACGATGGTCATGCCGACCCCGGGACCTTCTTCTATTTCCTCTTTCTCCGCGAGTGGCGGGGCGAACTCTCCGGTTCTGGCGACAGTCATAGGGCGCACGGCTCCGGTGCTTCCGTCAGGTCGTTTAATCCGGATTGTTTTCCTTCTGGTCGGTGCGACGGAGGTATCTTCGTCCTGTGACGGCAGATCGATACGAGCTGTAGCTCCCTTTTCAGGGGCCTCACTGAAGTCTTCGGGTGCCGAGATCATCATCGTGCCGGCTTCCGGCGGTTCAGAGGGTCTTTTCAGGGAAACGGTGGGTGCCGTGGAATCCGGCTTTTTCAGGCGGATCGTTTTGGGTGCTCCGCCGGACTTCGAGGATTTTTCCTCCTGACCGGTGAGGACTTCGCTAAGGTCAATTCGTGCTGTTTCCTTTTTCGGCTCTTCCACCTCGCGAGCGATTTGAGCATCTTCGACGGTTTCGTCCTGAGAAGAAACAGTCTCATCTTCAAGTTGTATCCGCATTGTGGCGTGTTTCGGGGGGAAGTCGGGCGGCGCCTCTTTTCCCAAATCGTCTGTGACCGCATCGACACGAAGAGTGCTCTTCTTGTCAACACCATGCGCGATTGCCGTCGTTTCATCCGGCTTCTTCGCGCCTGGCTTCACCGGCGGCGAGACCGCGGCTGCTGACAGGTCTATTCGTGTTGTATCCTTCTTCTTAGATGCGAGCGGTCGGCCCGTGGGGATCGATATCTTCGGGGGTGCCTCGGGCCCGGGAGACGAAGTCAGCACTTCGTCAGGCACATCAGGTTTGTCGAGACCGTTTCCGTTCCCGTTGGCGCCATTAAGATTGATCTTCGGCGGCTCTTGTCCGTTCTCTTCTTCCGGCTTCTTGTCGGTCATCAGAAATCTCCAGTATTCCTGCAAAATAAACTAGTCTGCGCGGAACAGGGGGTCAAAGAAAAACAGAGTGGAAAAGGTGTGTTAGGGGCTATAAAGTGGGATTATGTCGAATCCAGCCCTCAGAAGTGCCGTTCTTGCCGTGAGTCGCTGGACTTTTCCGTGTCTGTTTCTCTTTGCGGTATCCTGTTCGCCGCCGCAGTCTGCCAGCGAAAAGGAGTATGCCGAGACCATTAAGAAATCGCGGGAGCAGAGGCAGCAGTTGAGAGAGGCCCTGGGCTCGGGGGAAATGGAATCTCAGGCCATTGATCTGGTTAAGGCGGCCGCCGCGCCCGATGACATCGGTACGATGGAAGACTGGCTGGTTCGACAGAGGAGCGGTACCGGGGAGGAGATTCTCTTCCCGAGGTGGAAAGCATTCCGTAGGGGGGCGAACAAGTACGAGGTACAATACACGCACAGCGCGATGGCTTCGGACCGGACTGTCACGAAGAGAGGGTATGCATGGAATGTTGACGTACTCCTCAGAATCGTTGGCGAGCCGATAGAACTCAAAGATAAGGAACTGGAGCGCCGAAAACCTTCAATGGTTCCGGAACAACGACGCTCGATCGAGAAGAAGAGAAGATACAGCCTTGAATGAGGGCCGTCGGCTACTCCTCACCGGCACAGATTTTATGGACAAACGTCTCATTCAGGCTTTTCGCGTCCGTCTGCTCAAATGGTTCGAGCGGAATCGCCGTGAGCTCCCGTGGAGAAAGAATCGTTCGGCCTATCGAGTCTGGGTCGCCGAGTTGATGTTGCAGCAGACTCGCGTTGATCAGGCCATACCGTATTACGGGAGTTTCATATCCCGTTTTCCGACGCTCCGAAAACTTGCCGCCGCTCCGCTGGGTTCCGTGCTGAAAACATGGGAGGGACTCGGATACTACGGGCGGGCGCGACGCATGCATCAGACAGCCCGGTTTCTCGATGCTCACCACGGCGGGAGATTTCCGCGATCCTACGAAGGCCTGCTGGCGCTGCCGGGAGTCGGTCCGTACACGGCGGCTGCCGTTGGCAGTCTGGCGATGGGATTGGACCTTGCGGTTGTCGACGGCAATGTATCACGAGTTATTTCCCGAGTTTTTGCGATAGAAGATGATGTGAGGGCTGCAAAGGGGAAGAAGCTTGTTCAGCATCTGGCAGATCGTCTGCTTCCCGTCGGCAGGTCAGCGGAGTTTAACGAGGCGATGATGGAGGTGGGGGCGACCGTGTGTACTCCGAGGGGGCCGAAGTGCGGAGAGTGTCCTCTCAAACGGGTGTGCCGTGCGAATGAGGCAGGGCTGGTCGAGGACTATCCCCTCAGACGACCCCGCAGGAAAGTGCCGCACAAAGTGGTGGGGGCGGGGGTCATCAGAAAAAGAAACGGAGATTTACTCATCGCCCGGCGCAACGAAGACGCGATGCTGGGTGGGTTATGGGAGTTCCCGGGAGGAACGAAGGAAGAGGGCGAGAGCATTCGCGAGTGCATAAGGCGGGAGCTGCGGGAGGAGCTGGGCATAAATGTCGAAGTTGAAAGTGAACTGACCGTTGTGAAACATGCCTACAGCCACTTCACGATCGAACTTCATGCTTATTGGGGCAGAATCAGAAAGGGCCGGCCGCGCGCCATTCACTGTTCGGATTACGCATGGGTAAAAGCGGGCGAACTGCGGAAATACCCTTTTTCGCGGGCGGATCTGCACATTATTGAGAAGTTGGAGGCGCGAAAAATCAGACAGCCATGATCTCTTTGTCTTTGGAGGTCAGCATCTCGTCGATCTGTTTGATCGCATCGTCTGTTGCCTTCTGAACGTCATCGAGTCCGCTGTCCCGCTCGTCTTCAGTGATCTTCCCGTTCTTCTGAAGGCCCTTGATCTGATCATTCGATTCCCGGCGGACATTACGCACAGCAACCCTCTGTTCCTCGGCCATGCGCCTGGCCACTTTGCCGAGATCCTGGCGGCGTTCTTCACTCAGCTCGGGAATAGGAATCCGGATGATCCGGCCGTCGTTCATCGGGGTCACGCCGACGTTGGCGCCGAGGATGGCTTTTGCGATGGCATCAAGTGCCGACGGGTCAAAGGGATTGATCACGATCAGCCGCGGTTCCGGAGTCGAGATGCCTGCTATATCGCGGAGCCGTGTAGCGGTCCCGTAGTAGTCGACGCTTATGTTCTCAACAAGATGGGGAGAAGCCTTGCCGGTACGCAATCCGGCAAACTCCTGCTGGAGAAATTCAACGGCCTTCTCCATTTTATCTTCGCCTTCCAGCAATACATCATCCAACGACAGTTCCATACCTTATCCCTCTTATTCTAATCGTGAACCAGCGTGCCGACAGGTTCGCCTTTCAGCACGCGGATGATCTCATTTTCCTTGAAGAAGTTGAACACCACAATGGGGATTGAATTCTCCTGGCACAGCGAAAAAGCTGCCGTATCCATCACGCGGAGTTGCCGGTTGATTGCCTCGGAATAGGTCAGTTCATCAAACCTGGTAGCATCGGGGTGGACGACCGGATCCGCGGAATAGACCCCGTCGACTTTCGTGCCTTTCAAGAGGGCATCGCACTTAATCTCGCTGGCGCGAAGTGCCGCCGCGCTGTCGGTCGTGAAGTAAGGATTGCCGGTGCCCGCTCCGAAGATGACGACTCGGCCTTTCTCAAGATGACGTACCGCCCGCCGTTTGATGAACGTCTCCGCGACGGCCGGAATCGCTATGGCTGTCATGACGCGGGTTTGCACGTCAATGTTCTCCAGCGCTGATTGCAGGGCCAGGCTGTTGATGACGGTCGCGAGCATGCCGATGTGATCTCCGGTGGTTCTGCCGATACCTGCTTCCTGTCCAGCCAGTCCTCTGAAGATGTTTCCCCCGCCCACAACGATGGCGACTTCAACGTCCATGTCGCGCACATCCTTAAGCTGGCGCGCAATAGAGATAAGCGCGTCGGCATCGAGGCTGTGTCCCTTGTCTTTATTCTGAAACGCTTCGCCGCTGAGTTTGAGCAGAACTCTTTTGTATTTGCTTGCCGGCATACCTGTGTCCTTTCGCCCCGATTTCGTCAGAGGATAAATCATAGCGCGCGTGGTGTAAAGATGCCTGATGCCGGATTCCGGATTCCGGCATCAGTTCTTCTTGCTTGCTCCCAGGCTCAGTGCCGGCAACGTCTGGTCGCGGAGTGTTGTGTCGAGATCGAAGAGAACGAATCCCGCCGCCCCCAGTCTGCGGAGAGTGCCGATCTGCTCGAGCACCCGGTCCGGACCGAGTTGACTCTCTGCGGCTGTTACGCCGATACCGGGATAGACGCGTCCTTTCGCCCCCGGAAGACTGAGTTGATCATGAGTCCATGCGGCGAACTGCGACGGGTTCTCCGTGTAGTTCATGGGGCATACGAAGTCGACGTATCCTCTCTTCAGCCAAGTGCCCCAGTCCTGTCCGACGCTTTCGCTGCACTCGGGGTATTTTCCGAAAACAGCCGCGGAGAGTTTCACCCGCGGATTGATCCTGTTGATGGTTTCGCGGATGTTTGCGACGTGCCCCGTGATCAGTTCTCTGCGCCACTCGCGGAATTTCCCCGTCAGCTTTCCGCTGCCGGAAACTGAGCCCGGCCATCGATCGACTTTTGCACCCAGCCACTTCTCGAATTCACGCCGCGATGCGGGTGAATAGCATCCTTTCGACATGGGGAAACGGATGTAGTCGAGGTGAATGCCATCGACGTTGTACTTCTGAACGACTTCCGCGATGGCGCGCAGTTCGAGTTCGCGGTTTGCCGGATGCGAAGGGCTGAGCCACGGCAGTTCCTTGCCCGAAGAGGTCATCTGAAGACGCCCCTCCCGGCTCATTTGTTTCATGAAGCTGTCGGGTGCGCCGTCAAGTTTCCAGCATACTTTCCATGCATGGACCTGCAAGCCGCGCTTGTGAGCCGCCGTGATGCAATCAGCGAGTTGGTCGCCGTAGAGGCGCTCTGTGTCGGATCGCGGAAGAACTTCGCTCCGGTAATGAGCCGTAGCCCCCCAGAATACGTTCGGGAATATCGCGGTGATGCCGTGTCCGGCAAGCAATTCGGCTGTCCGGTCCCAGTCGCCGGGATAGAGGCCCAGGGCGTGATGATCCCATACGCCGCGGAATTCTCCGTCGCGTTGTGTTTGCGTCAGGGCATAGGCTTTCACGAGTTCATCCCGCAAACGTCCGCAGGCCGCCAACACTTCCGGATAGCGGACATGCTCGTAGTGCGAAAGGGCCTTCTCGTACTCCTTTTCAGCACTGGCCAGATGAACACTGATCGCACGCGCCGAAGACAGACCGCGTCCGGCAGACGAAATGGAACTTGTCGCATCCATGAGACTCGCGAAAGAGTCGATGCGTCCTGCGTCATTCAGAGCATGCCGCGCTACGGCCGGCCAGATTCCCGGATCGAGATGCGCCAGCAGGGCCGCCACCATGCGTTTCTTGTTCTCGTGACCGTCATCCAGAAGAATGTGCGTGACCCATATGCCCGAATCCGTCGCGACGACAGCCGGATCGTCGGATTTCTTTCCTGCCCCGCTCTCCCAGTAAGCGATGACACGGCCTTCCTTGTCGGCGGGGTAAACAGGTCGGATATTCCAGGACTGCTGATACACCTTCTCGGGAACATGCCATTCTTCGGAGTCACCGAATGTGATCGCGTTCCAGCGGTCGGGGAACTCCGATGCCGTGTAATCCCCCAGTTTCAACTTCATCAAGTCCGCGAGCCGACGATCCGCCGAGTAACATACGAAGAGCTTTCCTCCCCTCTCGGCGAACCTGCGGATCGCCGCGAACTCCTGTTTCGGCAGAGCAGGATTATAGCCGAGAACCAGTACGCTGGCATTAGCCAGCGCATCGTCCGTCACTTCATCATCGGTGAGAATGCCATGAGCTACATCCATGTCCTTGAGCCAGCGGCTCAAGCGTTGCGTCACCTTGCTCGCCGCGGCCCTCTCACCATCGTCAGGAGTGGAGCTTGTTCCCTGAATGAGCATGATAGAGTCTCTCCGGGCCGACAGGGAGTGCACCATAACGGAGGTAACGTTCCGCGATCCCTTCCACGGCGACAGGCGGATTGTGTCTATTCGATGCCAGCCTGAAGGGGAGCCCTCCACGCTGAAATCTGTTTTCAGCAGTGACAGGCGCTGCCGGCCGGCTCTTCTCAGGGGCCGGTTGCAGACGAACCATCCGTTGCCGCTCTTGAAGTACAGACCGAGATGGCGGAGGGCTGTCGGTTTGTAGCAGGTCAAATCGAGTTCAAAGGAAGTGAATGCGGACAGATCAAGTTTCACCTCGCGGTCCCAGTAAACGCGATCGCGTCCCGTGCTGAAGGGGCAGGGGAGCTCCAGCCCGGTACTTGACGAGACGACGCGCGGCGACCCGTCTTTGCCGATCCAGCGCCTTTCCGCTTCATCTGAAGAGTAGGCGAAGGAATCCAAAACAACAGGAGCGGCTTTCACGCTGCCGGCGACTGAAAGAAAGCAGAACAGGACCACGGCGGAAAGCTGAGAAATGAGCCGGCAATGTCGATTCAGGCGCATGGTCGCGAAGAATCGTGTTTGGTCCGTCGAGGGTCAAGTGGATTTTGATCTGATGCCGCGGATGCCGGATGAATCGGCTCGACAGGACTTGCCCTCGATCATGAATGTCGGAAACGGGGTGGAGGGCGAGGTTCACCCGAGCCGCTGCATGGCGGTCGTTTCGGCCCGGAAGTCTCGCCCTCCATCTCAGATGTGAAAGGCGGAGAGTTGAAATGTCACGCCATCACGGCTATAGTCTCCGACCATGAGAAGCCTGATCGTCTCATTTACCGTCACGTTGCTTACGCTCCCGACCTTCGGAGCGGAGACTCTGGTCGATCGTTTACTTTCGTCTTACGAACAGATTGAGACTGTCACCTGCGCGATTCGCAAAACCGTTCAGACGCCGGAACGCGATATGCGGCATCTGTCGCGCGTTTCGTGGCAGCGTCCCGACAGGATTCATGTCGAGAACTTCGCTCCGTTGGAGCGCCGCTATGTCGCCGACGGCAACCGTATGTTCTACTACGTGACGGGAGATCCGAAAGGTTTCTCCCGTCCGATCGAGGAGCTGGACGAGGACTGGCAGATGTCTCTGCGAAAAGTCCCCGGGTCGGCCATGGACCATCTGCTTCGGCTCAAGGGGTCGCCGGAAACGGATCTGCCCGCAACGGATGATTTTCCGGTCAGAAAGGGATATCAAACAGACCGGCTTTTCGCCGTCTTGTCTCTCGATGAAAAGGACAGACTTGTAAGAATCGAGTTCTTCAAGACGCCGGCGATGGAGAAGTTGACGGCCCAGTACGACTACGAGGCGCTTGAGGAACCTCTTCCCGGGGTCTGGCTCTCAGCTCTGCATAAAGCCACGATCTATGTGGGCGACGTGCAAACAAAAGAGACCAGCCGCTTCGACAACCTGGTCGTCAATGAACCAATCCCGGAGAGACTGTTTATTGCCGAGCCGTTTTTCAAAGGCGTTGAGTTTGTCGATAGTTTCGAAGCGGTTTACCGTTAAATTTTAGGCGCTTTAAAGTCGTGGTAAACATGAATAATCCCTTGTCGGGGTTGGGTGGTTTACCTAGACTTTGACCGATGCGCACGGCGTGTCTGAAGAAACATGTAACCGGAGGGTATATGAGAAAACTGATTACAATCGCGCTGATTGCTGTGGTCCTGTTGACCAGCACCGGCCCGATGGTACAAGCGGGTGAAGGCCGTGGCGGATTCATGGGCTTCATCGCAGGTTGCTGCTTTGGTATTCGTACCGGCGGCGCCTACAACGAAGGCAAAGAAGTCCACTGGCGCGAATGGGTGATGCTCATTCCTGTAGCCGGCATTGTCTTCGCTGTCTGGAACGGTATTGAAGGCGCTCAGGGCGTGACAACGTCTGAGTTGGCAGACCGTTACGGTTCAATGTTCTACTAGGTCAGGAGAAAAAACATGAAGAAGATTATTGTTGTGCTTCTTGTCGGCGTATTCCTCCTGACTGCAGTCAGCACCCCGACGATGGCTCAGGGCCAGGGGCGTGGAGGATTCATGGGTTTCATCGCCGGATGTTGCTTTGGCATTCGTGCGGCAGGTGAATACAACGAAGGCAAAACCATTCATTGGCGTGAGTGGTGCCGTCTCATCCCTTACATTGGCGGAATCTTCGCCATCTGGGATGGTATTGAAGGCGCCGGCGGTATGACTACCGCGGAATACTCGGCCACATATGGTGCCACGTTCTATTGATTCGTCAGTGAAGGACGGATCATTGAAAAGTGTTAAAAGGATTCCGGTCATTCTGGCCGGAATCCTTTTTTCTGTTTCAGCCGCGACCGCAAACTTCGATTTGGCGGTCGATCTGTTTGAAGAGGGTGATTGGCCCGCCTGTCGTCGCGAGTGTCTGCGCGTTTCTGTCCTGGATCCCGATCATGCCGGCGTGCGACTTCTCTCAGCGGCATCACTGGTCCAGCAGATTCTAGAAGGGAAAGAGGTGAAGGACGATAGAGTGTCTTCCGCAGATCAGGAACTGAGGGATCTGGCCGCAGGCGCGGATGATAGAGACATATCGGCAATGGCCTCTCTTGAGCTGGGTCGTCTGTCCTGGTTTCGTGGCGACATAGATGGCGCGTTCGATGAGCTCAGAAGAGCTTTCGTGACAGCTCCCGATCACGAGCTGTTTCTGCGGGCGGGATGCTCGCTGGATCTTCTGATTCGACAGAATTCAGCACTGGCCAGGAGCCGTGATCTTACAGGGCTGGAGTCTCAACTGAATACATGCAGGCCCATGTGGACGGGCGGTCTCGCTCGCTCGTGTGTTGTCGATGCGCATGGGAAAGAGAGGGCAACTTCCCGGCCGGGCAAATGGATCGTCGCGTTCTATCGGTCGCAGGTCCGTCCCGCCATCGGATCGAGGTGTTCTCTCGAACCGAGTTGCTCGGAGTACTATAAGAGAGCCAGCGGAAAGCACGGATTGCTCGGCGTCGCCATGATAGGTGATCGTCTTGTCAGAGAGCCTGGCGTCGTATCACGGGCGGAACATCCGGTGGTTGCCGGAGGGAAGATTCATTATGCTGATCCGCTGGATGAGCACGATTGGTGGATGGAAAGGTAGGAGTGTGAAATGCGGAGTGTGGAATGCGGAATATTCGGAATCGTGATGGCCGGTCTCGTTGCCGCATTGACAGTGCCGGCTGAGGAACCTGTCGGGCTTCGCGTCGCGCGGGAATTGCATCGGGAGGGAGATCATAAATCGGCGGCGATCGAGTTCCGCCGGCTTGCGCTCGAATCCGGTGGTGCTGATGCAGGGGGGTATTACTGGGCGGCTGCACATGAGTACCGCCTGGGACGTCAGCACGATATCATCGGCAAGATGCTGGACCGTGTTGAAGACGCAAATCCTTCTCTGTCGAATCAGGCCATGCTTCTGCGCGGGGAAAATGCTCTCGACACACGACAGTTCTCTGACGCCGCGTTCTACTTTGAGAGCCTATTCGCGGATAAGGGAGCAGACAGAGAATATCGCGACTACGCGGGACTCAGGCTTGCGGGACTCCATCTCCGCAACGAAGATCCGGCAAAAGCCAGAGAAGTTCTCTCCGCTGTTCAGGACGCCGACTACAAACAGTTGGGGGCGGTGTCCGTCTATCAGGCGGGCAGAGACAAGAGTCCAACAGTTGGTGGGTTTCTCGGGCTGATACCGGGACTTGGTTACGCCTATTCCGGTGAATATGCCAATGGTCTCAGGTCTCTCATCCTCAACGGTCTCTTCATCTGGGGAATGGTTGAGACCGCGAATGATGAACAATGGGGAGCATTTGCCGCCATCATTTTTTTTGAAATCACCTGGTACACGGGAAGTATCTACGGCGGAATCGATTCCGCTCATCGCTATAACCGCGATCGCCTTCAGGAGGCGGAGAAGGCGATCATGGGCGAGGCCTCTTTCGAGCCGGACTACTCGGTCATTCCGAGTGTGACGCTGCAGTTCAGCTTCTAGAACGGATTAAGCAATTCTACGGCCGTTCGTCCTTACCCCCTCGCCGTCCTGTGCGATGCCAGTACCACGTCGACGACATTGAGCGCGTAGACTGCCAGTGCGGCCAGGAAAGATATTAACACGGTCTTCCCTTCGACGTTGATCAACCACGGAATCGTTGTCTCCGCGAGAAATGGCCATTTGTCCGCGATCCAGCCGACGAAGCCGCGTGCGGCGTTAACAGCGAAAATGCTCCCGGTGATCAGGATGGCGGCGATGTAAAGTGCGCCAGCCAGTCTACGGCCCTGATACCATTGCCCGAGTCCCGGGCAGATGGTGGCCGACAGTATGAGAGGGGTTACGGGTCTTTTCTCTTCTGTCCGCTTGATCATTCTTCACTGACTTTTGCCGGTCCTCTGAGATGGACTGCATCCATGGCCCGTCCGATCAGCGAATAGGGTCCCGTCCAGTCCACATGAACCGGCAGGATCTTCCCGCGAAGATCCCGGTCGTCCTCAAAGAACACCAGTTTGTTGTGCGGAGTCCGGCCGCGCCAGCGGTTCTTCTTCACGTCGCGGTCCTCGACAAGGACTTCTACCGTTGTCTCCCGGAGCCCTTTCATCTTGTCGGTCAACATCGCCGACTGAAGATCATCCAGCATCTTGCGCCGGCGTTCTTTCTCGTCGCTCGATACGTCATCCCGCATCTGGCGCGTGGCGATGGTTTTTGGTCTGACCGAGTACTTCGCGATATGCGCCTTGTCAAAGCGGCATTCCTCGAAAAGCCGATAGGTATCCATGAACTGCTCATCGGTCTCGCCGCAGAAGCCCACGATGATATCGGTATGAATCGCCGCGTCAGGAATGCATTTTCGAATACGGTCTACAACACGCCTGTACTCTTCGATGGTGTAACCTCGGCGCATATTCTCGAGGACTTCGTTGTTCCCTGCCTGCGCGGGTACTTCAAACTGCGGGCAGATCTTGTCTACTTCCGCTACGGTGTCGATCAGGCGGTCCGTAATCCAGTTGGGATGACTCGTGAGAAAGCGAACACGTGCGATTCCGGCGACCTGCGCGACATCGCGCAGAAGGCTCGACAGATCATAGTCGTCATCTAAATCGAGGCCGTAGCGGTCAATGATCTGGCCAAGCAGCGTGACCTCTTTCACGCCCTGCTCGGAGAGCGCTCGGACTTCTCGAAGGACATCCGCTTTCGGCCTGCTTTCCTCGGCCCCGCGCCGGTAAGGGATTACGCAGAACGTGCACGCATGCGAACAACCCAGGACTACGGGAACGTGAGCGGTGACAGAGCGTCCTCTCTCGACAGCCGGAAGGATGTAGTCTTCATCCTGAATCGCGTCGCGCACGGCTTTCGCCCGGGTTTCAAGGAGGATCGATTCGTCAAAGAGTCCGCCTTGCTCGAGATACTCCAGAAGTGGAGTGGTGACCGAAGGAGGCATAAAGACATCCACGAAAGGAAACTTCTTCTTGAGGGCTGGAGCCTCCCTCATACCCACCATGCATCCCATGAGCGCAACGGTCATGTTCGGCCTGCGCTCCTTGATCTTCATCATCGTGGAAAGGCGCCCGATCGCCCTGTCCTCCGCGGACTGGCGCACGACACAGGTGTTAAGGACGACGAGGTCTGCTTCGTTCGCGTTCACGGTGGGCACATAGCCCAGAGCTTCGACCTGCGAGGACAGATGACGAGAGTCCGCCTCGTTCATCTGGCATCCGATCGTCCAGATATGGTATTTTCGGCTCATATTCTAATGACAGCAAGGTGACAGTATACGCTCACTCAACTGAAAATAAAGTCTGTCGCAGTCGACATCTCGCGTTCCTAATCGTAATCCTGACTAAAGGATCCGCATGGAGTCCGATTGCGAGTAAGACTATGATTAGGATTATGAAATATGACAACTTGTCGCTATACTATCGCGACCATGATTTTAGGACGAAAAGACAAGAAGCCGACGCTTGCCTCAGGGGATGACATGCCCCGTGAATTCGTATTGTCGCGTGACAAGGGATTAGCCTCTCAGCCTAAGGACTTTCAATGGGTCCAGACTAACATCCCGTGTCAGTTTGCGTGTCCCGCAAGAACCGATATTCCCGGCTATCTTGATGCTATTGCAAATGGTGATTTTGAGGCGGCCTATAGAATCAATCTGAGGGACAACGTTTTTCCTGCGGTCCTCGGAAGAGTATGCACACGCCCCTGCGAGCCTGTGTGCCGGCACGGTCGCGAAGGTCTCGGAGAACCGGTAGCCATCTGCTTCTCAAAACGGTCGTCATCGGACTTCCTCAAACGAAACGATCCTGTTGTTCTGGATCGGGTATTCGCGGATACAGGGAAGAGCGTGGGGGTCATCGGCGGGGGTGCCGCGGGTCTCGCCGCGGCACGTGAACTTCAGTTGTGGGGTCATCGGGTATCGGTCTACGAAAAGCACGAAAAGGCCGGCGGGTTAATGACCTTCGGGATACCCGCGTTCCGCCTTCCGCGAGACGTCGTTGAACGTGAGGTGGAGCAGGTCCGACTGACGGGCGTAGACATTCAGTGCGGCGTGGAGGTCGGCAAGGATATTCAGTTGACGGACTTGCTGGCGAAACACAACGCGGTCGTCATTGCGTGCGGAACGCTTCGTCCTAATATGCCTGATTTGCCGGGCGTTGAACTCTCCGGTGTTTCTCATGGTCTTTCCTTTCTCCGGGAAGTGAATGTCGCGGGAACCGCGACCGTCGGCAACTCCGTGCTGGTGGTGGGCGGCGGCTTTACGGCGGTTGACTGTGCGCGCGCCGCGAAGCGCCTGGGCGCAGAAAAGGTCGGTGTCATGTACCGGAGGTCAGAAGAGGAGATGTACATCAACCAGAACGAAATAGCCGCCATGAAGGATGAGGGCATCACGTTCGAGCCGCTCGTTTCGCCGGTGGAGTTTTCTGGAGAAGACTCGCGACTCACGGCAGTGAAGTTTGTCAGAACCAGATTGGGCGAACCCGATACGTCAGGCCGTCGCCGTCCCGAGCCGATTCCGGGGAGCGAGTTCGGCGTTTCTGCCGACACCGTATTGCTCGCGACGGGGCAGGTACAGGATTTCAGTTGGGTCGATCAGGTGACCGGGGACGCAATTCTGGACGGCGGTCTGCTGAAGACGGGCTCTGAGGCGGCAACGGGCCACGAGAGGATATTTGTCGCGGGCGATGCTTCTACGGGAGCGGGCTCACTGATCGAGGCCATTGGTCATGCGAAGGTCTGTGCCGGAAAAGTGGACGCCTTCCTTATGGGGCAGAATCGCCGGGCCGAGGTGGTTGATATTTCCGATGCCGGGGATAAGGGCCGCGATCGCAAGATGGACTTGATTCCCCGTCAGCATATGCCGGAGATATCCGTCGCCGAACGAACACTCACTGCTGAAGTCGAGACGGGATTCGGCGAGCTCGCCGCGCGCGAAGAAGCGAAGAGATGCTATTTATGTCACTACAAGTTCGAGATCGACAACGAGCTTTGCATCTATTGCGATCGATGTCTCAAGGTGAAACCGGTTGAAGGCTGTATCGTCAAGGTCGCGTCCCTCGAGTACGACGACAAGGACCGGATCACGGGTTACAAGCAGTCATCGGGCACTCGCGACTACAACATGCTCTTCATCGACCAGGATCAATGCATTCGATGCGGCGCCTGCGTCGAGGTGTGTCCGGTTGAGTGCATTTCCGTGCAGAAGGTCTCGTTCAAGATGATCCCCACCTGTTCATAATTGCACTCGTAATCCTGATCGCTGACCGTGAAACCGTTTGCGGTTAAGATCTGGATTACGACTGGGAATCACCGGCGGACGGAAGCAGAATCCTGAACGTGGCACCCTGGCCGGGACTGCTTTTCACCTCAATTACTCCCCCGTGATTCTTGACGATGCTGTAGGTGATGGAAAGGCCCAGTCCGGTGCCTTCGCCCGCCGCCTTGGTCGTGTAGAACGGGTCGAAGATCTGGCTCTGCTGATCCTCTGTCATACCGGGACCAGTATCAGTGAACGCAATGCCCACAAACGACTCACCATCACGTTCGGCCCGTTCGGTGGTGACGGTGAGTGAGCCCTTTTCTCCCATCGCCTGGATCGCATTCATAACGATGTTTATGAACACCTGCTTGATCTGGTTGACATCGACTGAGATGGCGGGCAGACCGTCAGCGAATACGGTTGTCAGCTTCGTCCGCGAATTACACAGAGGGGCCCGCAGAAACTCCAGAGTCTCTCTTAACAGGTCGTTGACGTTGATGTGTACCGTAGACGGTTTGCCGGGCTTGGCGAACTCCAGAAGGCCTTTGATGACCTTGTCCGTATGGCTGACGCTTTCTTCGATATTGTCGATGTACTTGTTGAGGTCGCGGTGGTCCGCGTCGGAGAGAAGGGGGCCGACCTTCTCCCTGATGATGTGTGCGTAACCCATGATCACCATCATCGGTGTCTTGACATCATGAACAACGCCGGATGCGAGTTGCCCTATGGCGGCCATCTTCTCCGACTGGATGAGTAGTTGCTGTGCGTTCCGCAGTTCCTCATTCGCTCGCTGGAGGGCGCCCTTATCCCGCGCCAACTGCCCGTAAAGCTTGGCATTCTCGATGGCGACGCCCGCATAGGCCCCGACAGCGGCGAGAAGCCGCATATCTTCTTTCGTTAGTCTCTCCGCGGGATTAGTCGAGTCCGCGTGAATGATTCCAATGATCCTCTCCTGCGTCTGAAGCGGCGCGCATATAGCAGAATGGATGTTTAACTCGGCTATGCTGTCGCTCGGTCCATTGCCCGACATGGCATCGTATGTGAGTACGGCCCGCTTCTCGCGCAAAACCTGTTGCACGATCGTCTTGCTGATGCTTTGAGCGTCGTGTGTGTCGCCACCGCCCCTGATTTTCGAGGCGACACAGCGGAGGCCATCGCCTTCATCATCCAGCAGGTGGATGGAACATCGGCCCACGCGCTGTAGTTCCTGAAAAATGGTGGAGACCAACTGGGAGATCAGAATAGAGACTTCCAGAGTCGAATTGATGATTCTGCCGACGCGGTAAAGGGCTTCGAGGTCGGCTTTGGCGCGGGTCATCGCCTCAATATCCCGGCTTTCGGCCCAGTCACGAACAAGCTCGTCCGTCTTAAGGCTGATAGTCTGCGAATCATGGGTTTCATCGGCGCGCGGTCTAATGTCGTTGGCTATGCACTCCAGGCTGAACCGCAGTGTGGTCCTGCCGATTGTAATCTTGTCGCCATCGTGCAAAGGAATCGTCTCAATCGGCACTCCGTTTACGCGCGTGCCGTTCCGGCTCTTCAGGTCCTCTATTTCAAACGACGAATTTGCACAGCGGATAACTGCGTGGGTACGTGAGGACTGTGAGTCCGGGAGGCAGATTTCGCAATGCGGGTCACGGCCGATGTGAACAGGCATCTGTTCAAGTTCGTACGTCCGGCCCTTGTCGAGGCCCTCTGTGATGGTCATCAATCCTCGCATTGCAGGACTAGTTATACCCGTGAGTTGAGGGCAACACAACGATTGTGATAGTGATCGAGCAATGTGATACTTGTGCCTGAGCAAATGAAAGATCGAGACCAGAACAACGAAACAGTCGAGCATCATGTGCCCGAACCGGATTCGTCGTTTCTCGACGAAAGCACGCTCCTGGAGGAAACCATGTCTGCCGAAGGGCCGCGGGATGCATTCGCTGAGAGGGGACAGCGAATATCGGGACCTGGCATGCCGCGTGAGATACCCGTGCGGCTCGGAAAATACCTGGTCGATGACGTCCTGGGCCGGGGCGCCATGGGGGTCGTGTACAGGGCCCGTCAGGAAGGACTCGATCGTCCCGTTGCGCTGAAACTGCTTCTGCACGGACCTCACGCCACGGAGAAACAGCAGAAGAGGTTTCTGCGCGAGGCGAGATCCATCGCCAGATTGAGGCATCCCAATATCGTGACCGTTTATGAGGTCGGCGATGTCGATGGTCAGCCCTTCTTCAGCATGGACTACATAGACGGACTGACACTCGACAGATTCTCGAAGAAGATTGAGATGTCGCCGATCGTCATCGCGGACATGGTCGCCTGTATAGCAGAGGCCGTGCAGTATGCACATGACCAGGGGATTATTCATCGCGACTTGAAACCCTCGAACATCATTGTGGACCGCCACGGTCAGCCGATCATCACCGACTTTGGTCTCGCGAAAGAAATGGACGAGGGAACGATGTTATCTGTGAGCGGCGACATCATGGGGACGCCTGCCTACATGGCGCCCGAACAGGCGGAAGGGCGTATCTCTCTTGTGGACGAGCAATCGGATGTGTATTCGGTCGGAGCCATACTGTATGCGTTACTCGCGCGGCGACAGCCGTTCCAGGGCAAAACCATGGTCGAGACGCTGAACAGCGTCATCCACGACTATCCCCCTCCGGTTCGGACCTTCAGTCCGAACATTGACGAGGATCTCGCGGCGATCTGTATGAAAGCCATGGAGAAGGATAAGCGTCTCCGCTACGCCTCGGCTGGAGAGCTGGCTGAAGATCTGCGGAATTACATGGAAGAGAGACCGGTCAGCGCGAAAGCGTGGGGCGCGGGCAGGCGGATAGCCATGTGGAGCAAGCGCCATAGGCTCGCACTCTCGGCCGGCGCACTGGCGGTTCTGCTTGCCGTCGTCGGCATCGTGTCCGGGTTGGGTATCTTGAACCGGGGTTACCTGGACGTGGTGGAGAGACAGCTCCGCTCAAGCGACGCCGCCGTCCGCGCGGAGACGGTGTCATCTCTCGGGCATGAGATCCGGCAGCCCGAAGCCTTGGAGCCCGCGGATATGGAGCGTGCGGTGAAACTGCTGTTCGGAGTTCAGGCGGATGCTGATTCTTCGGTTTCCGGTGCTCTGCTTGAGTTCCTCGCCGGTGACTATCCTGCGGACATCGCGCGCGATATCAGCGATGACTTTGTCAAATGGCTGAAAGCGCAGGCAGATGACAGTGACCCGGTGCGCAGGAATCTGGCCCTGGGTGCGATAGGAAGACTGCGCAGACCGGAATTGGCCGACTATCTTATCGGGCGCCTGAAGGAGAAGAATCCTTCTCTCCGAATGCGGATCGTGCGCAGTCTCGGGGAACAGCGTTCTTTTAAAGCGATGGGGCCGCTGATCAACATCACTATATCGGACCCGGTCTGCCGCGCGGAAGCGGAAGCCGCGCTTGAGAAACTCTATCGCGACGG
Source organism: Verrucomicrobiota bacterium (assembly GCA_018814445.1). Lineage (GTDB taxonomy): Bacteria > Verrucomicrobiota > Kiritimatiellia > JAHIZV01 > JAHIZV01 > JAHIZV01. Next base: position 24,172 of record JAHIZV010000099.1, read on the forward strand.
CCGGGGCGCCCTGTCTTCAACTCAGGACGCAGCAGTGAAGTCCTCCATGCGGAATCTTCAGCACTCGATCTCGGACTACAATCAACGGCTCGAGTCGGCGGTTGCTGAGATGGAAGGGCGGAAGCAGAAGGTGACCGGTCCTTTCAGTGTCTACGAGGAAGCGTTGTCGTCACCGGATGCGATGAAACGCCTGCAGGCGGTCTATGAACTTGGAAGATCGGGCGACCCTGAGGCCCTGCCGATTCTTATCAAAACGCTCGGCGATGATGACAGGGAAGTCGGAGCAGCGGCCGCGATGGCGATTGCGAAGTTGAAGCCTGAAAACACGCCGGACGAACTGCGTGCAGGTCTCAGCGATGCGAATCCGTCGCTGCGGCATAATGCAGCCCTGGCCATCGGCTTTCTGCGTGCATCTGACCACATGGACGACCTCCTGGTTTTACTGGCAAAGGAGCCGAAGCTGGAAGTAAGGAGGGCCATCGTACTGGCTCTCGGGGAAATCGGTTCGGCGGAAGCAGAGGCAGGCCTGTCCGCGGCCATGGTGCTGGATCCCAGGCTTAAGGCCGATGTTCAGCAGGCGCTGGGACGAATTGCCCTGCGATGAGGCTTTGGGTCCCGTACGACGTGCGAGACCTATGCCAGCCGGGCGGCAGCTTCCATGCCGCTGTGAATACAGTCCGGTATCCCGATGCCACGGTAAGAACTCCCGGCCAGATGCAGACCCGGAAGTCTTTCAAGTCGTTCCTCTATTTCGTCAACCCGGTCAAGATGTCCGACATCGAACTGCGGATTGCCTCTTGGCCAGCGGAAGATGCGCGTGAAGAGAGGACTAGCGTGTATGGACATCAAATCCCGGAGTTCCCGCCGCGCGAGCGCGATCAACTTGTCATCGGGAAGTTCCGCAAGATGCTCCTGGTCACGCCCGCCGACAAAAACTCTCAACAACGTGTGACCGTCAGGCGATCTGAGCGGCGCGAACTTCGTCGATGACCATGTGCACGCGATGATGCTTCGCTCTTCATGCTTCGGTGCGATGAAGCCGAATCCGTCTCGCGGGTGCGCGCCGGATAAATCATCATCATTGAATGCCATGGATACCGTTGCCGTTGATACCGTTTTGATCTCGGACAGCCTGCCCGCGAGCTCCTTATCGTGACTGCGAAGCAGAGCCGCGCTGGCGCCGGCAGAGCATGCCAACACGATGCCGTCCGTCTGTTGAGACCAGTTGTCGCCGCTCACGGTATATCCATTGTTGCTGCGGGCAATCGAGGTAACACCCGTGTTGGTCCGGATTTCGCCGGACAGTGATGCTGTTAACGCATCGACAAGTTCCTGCATTCCGTTGGGAAAACTCATGAACATAGGAGGCGCCGGTCGTCCCGCGCGCTTCTTCTTTATCCTCATGAACCCGCGCACGAGGCTCCCGTATTTCTTCTCGACCTGTCTAAAGAGAGGAAAGGTGCTGAGCATGCTCAGCTTCTCCGGGTCTCCCACATAGATCCCCGCCATAGCCGGCCCGCCGATGTTCTCCAGGACTTCCCGCCCCACGCGTCTGCGAAGGAAATCCGCGATACTTTCGTCCTTATCATCTCTGCAACCCGGAACGAAGGGCTCCAGCATGGCCCTGACTTTGCCTCTCGGACTTAGTAAGGGCGACTTGATGAACGGAATGAACTGTGTAGGAACAGCTAATCGAAATCCTGCAGGAAGCGGCGCAAGACTGCCTTTCCGTACCAGATACACTTTCTGCGCGCTTTCATTGCATGGAATCAGACGCTCGTAGATACCCAGGTCGCGGCATAGTTGCAGGCCGTAGGGCTTCTGGGTGATGAACGAATCCGGCCCGCCTTCAATTATAAACCCGTCGACCTGCTCGGAGATGATCTTGCCGCCAAGACGAGCAGATGCCTCGACGAGCGTGTAGTCGATCCGCCCGTTCTGCTTCTGCAGATAGTAGGCCGTTGCGAGGCCCGCGATGCCGCCGCCGATGATGGTTACGTGCTTCATCTAATTTCGGATTGCGGAGTTCAGATTGCGGAATGAATCAAGGCGTCAGCCACGGCTTCAATGAACAACGGTGTCGTATTCATGGACTCCGTGCGCTCCAGGCGGATGCCGTGTTCTTCGGCAATCTGCTTCGCCTCGATATCCAGATCGTAGAGAATCTCTATGTGGTCACAGACAAACCCGATCGGGGCGACGAGGATGTCGGTGCAGCCTTGCTCGGCCAGTTCCGGAATCACGTCCTCTATCGCGGGACCCAGCCACTGTTCTCTGCTCGCACCCGCGCTCTGATAGGCGAACATCCAGTCGATGTGACCGACGCGCTCCGCGATCTGGTGGGCATTGTCTTTCAAATCCGCGTCGTAAGGGTCGCCGCCTTTGAGGATACGGGCGGGCAGACTGTGCGCGGTGAAGATGACCTTCAGTCTTCGCCCGGAACCGTCAGCGCGGAACAGGGCGAGGCCTTTCCTGATTTTCATTTCCAGCGCGTCAAAGAAGCGTGCCTGTTTCCACCACGAAGTGACGAAACCGAAAGTGATCGGGCTGCCGAGTGCCTTGTTGGCATTGTCCACCGCGCCCATGTAGCGGCTCACGCTCATGGATGAGTAGTGGGGGGCCATGACGATAGCCAACGCATTTGTAATGCCGTCGTCAGCCATCTGCCGGACGACGGTTTCTATCTTCGGATGCCAATGGCGCATTCCGACGAAGACGGAGGAATCTACACTCCGCTTCTTCAATTCACTGCTCAACGCCTCTGCCTGCTCCTTCGTCCACTTGTTCAGCGGAGACCCGCCGACGACGCGGTAGCGTTCAGTGATTTCATCAACAAGTTCCTGCGGGGTCTCGCGTCCCCCGCGAATATCAAGCAGATACGCCCTCATGTCTGCGAGGTCTTCAGGAGACCCGTAGGCCAGCATCAGAACCGCGGACTTATTCATTTTCATCTTCATCAAATCTGGAGCGGCGTTTGTGCGCCTCGCTGTCCTCGTTGCCGTCGTCCTCCGGGTCGGCGGAAGTGTACTTGTGTACGAAGTCCACCAGCGCCGCTACGTTCTCGGGAGGAGTATCTTTCCTTGCGCCGTGTCCAAGATTGAATATGTGACCTTTGCGTCCCGAAACGTTGAACAGAATACGTCCGGCCTCTTTTCGTATATCCGCGATTGATCCTTCGGCCAGAACCTTCGGATCCAGATTGCCCTGCACAGCCACCTTGCCCAGTTCATCCCAGGCGGCAACCAGGTCCGTTTCCGAGTCGACACCGATGACATCTCCTCCTGCTTCTTTCATCTGCGGCAGCAGGGACCCGGTGCCCGTACCGAAATGGATGAGCGGCGCTTTCGACTGCTTCGCCTGGCGGATGGCTTCAGCGGAGTAGGGCATCACAAACTCGGCATATTCCTCCGGCGTGACGTGTCCCACCCAACTGTCGAACAGCTGAAGCGCCTGTGCGCCGGCTTCAGCCTGGGCGAGCAGATACTCGCCCACGACGTTCGAGAGCCTCTCCATCAGCATGTGCCATGCGGAAGGCTGATCGTGCATGAACGCTTTCGCTTTTGTGAAGTCCCTCGAGCTTCCTCCCTCGATGGCATAGCACGCGAGCGTGAAGGGAGCTCCGGAGAACCCGATCAAGGGCACGCGTCCGGCGAGAGCGGCCCGCGCAAGCTTCACTGCTTTGATTGTAAAGTCCAGATACTCGCGCGGATCAATGCTCCTCAGTTTCTCCACATCGGCAGAACTGCCGATCGGATTATGAAAGATGGGTCCTTCACCGCTCACGAATTCGAGTTCAAGTCCCATTGCCTCCGGAACTGTGAGGATGTCGGCGAAGATGATGGCCGCATCGAGTTCAAATGCCTCGATGGGCTGGAGAGTGACTTCAGCGGCCATTTCCGGGGATTTGATCAATTCGAGGATCGTGTGCTCTTCGCGCAACGCACGGTACTCCGGCATATAGCGTCCGGCCTGCCGCATCAGCCAGATAGGCGTGCAATCGGTCGGTTCGCGTTTGCATGCCTTCAGGAATCGGTCTGTTCTACTCACCCATTCCCCCTTTCTCCCTCTCCCCCATTCGCGCCGGAGGCGCTCTGCCACACCACTTTGCCGACAAAGAACGGACCGATCTCTTCAAGAAACTCCGACGTCTGTCTGCTCTTCCTCATATCCTGCACGATCCTGCTGAGCGGATGAAGTTCCCCGCCCATGAGACCCAGAATGAAATCGTTGTCATTCTTGTCGAGGCCATGACAGGCCAGACGAATATCGTAGCAGTATCCGCCATTTGTGTAGGCCATCGCAATCTTCGAATGCTCGATCATCATCTCGCGCTGCTCTTCCCGCGAAACGCGTTCAAACGCGCCGGCGCGTCTCACCGGGTACCAGACGACCCACGGCCATTCAGGATTAAGAAGCCGCTCCATGGGTCGTTCGACAAGTACCCGTTCCGGATTCTCCTCATATCCGATCGTGTACGTACGGCCGAACATCGTGAATTCGGGTTTGAGGAAGAGTTCCTTGAAGCGGGAACCGTTTAGGAAGTTGCGAAGTTGACCAACGAAGAAATCGGGTTTTTCCGAAGCCGTCACGAGAGCGACACCCTCCGGATCGTTGGCGTCGAGATAGAGGGCGGCCCGGAAATCCGTCTTCTTAAGGTCTTCGATCAACAAATCGATGTCGTTGCAGCCGCCAAAGGCAAGAAGTTGAAAGAACAGTCGACGGTTAACAGACAGAGGCTGCCCGTTCGGGTCCCGGCCCTTCTCGCTGAGGTCGAGTCGCACAGGTTCATGTCTATCAGTCATTCGGTATCTCCCAGTCAGGATGAAGAATAGGCCATAAAGGACGCAGGTCAAGAAATGCGGCAGACATCAGCATATGCCTCCTCAGCACTCCGTGTTTCACTTAGCGTCACGATCGTGACGCTAAGTGAAACATTTCTGTGGATGATCTTGAGTGGATTCTGAGGGTGCGCTTCGATGGGATGCGCAGGGGCAGGGGGGCGGTGGATTGCCGCCCTATGTCGATATATCGCTTTTGAGCCCTACCAGAGTGTCTTGATCTTGCGGGACGCGCGGAGTTTACGGTCCTTGGTTAATGGCTCCGAGAAAGGCTGCGGTTGCCGCGATGAATCGATCCGCCGGGTCCGCGTGCAGTCCCATGGAGACGGACATTCGGCTGATCGCGTTGTCTGGCGGAATGAACTGGAACAGCCCCGTCTTTTCACAGCGATCCAGCCAGACCTCTCTCGGGACCGAAAAGCTTAGACGTCCTTGGGACTCAAGCATCAGCATCTCCCACACGCTGATACTCGACACATAGGCGCTTCGGTCGTCAATGGCATTGTCGATAGCTTCAAGAGCACGTTTTGTGAGATTCGCCGGTTCGGCCACTGGGGCCGCCCGTGATCCGTGACCAGAATCGTGTCGATTCCCCGGCCTGAGTGAAGAAGAGGTGGCAGGGCAGGAATCCTTCGATATCCAGTTGGCCGGGTATGGGATTCATCTATAGGTGACAGAAAATACCTTCTATTACCTACCCTACGCGCCACCCACCGCTATTCGAACGGGACAGAAGGCTTCTACTGTCGCTACCGTTCTAGCGCAGGCCGTGGCCAATGGTCTCTGCGGCTTTACTCAGGACATTCGCATCATGTTCGGTTGATGCGAAGCAGACTTCGAAAGGCGAGGGTGGAAGGTAGATCCCGTTCTTAAGGCAGTGGGCAAACATCCTCTTGAACGGTTCGGGATCGGATGCCTGTACGTCGGCGAATGATGTTACTGGTCCCTCCTTGAAGAAGAAAGAGAACAGGCTGCCGAGTTGCGGTATCTGGACCGTTACGCCGTTTAGATCAGCGGTGGACCTGAGTTCGGCGACCAGGGAAGAAGTCTTCTTTTCGAGTTCTTCGTATGGATCATCCTTCTGCAGGCGGCGCAGAGTTGCCAGGCCCGCCGCAACCGATACGGGATTGCCGCTCAAGGTGCCGGCCTGATAGACAGGGCCGTTGGGTGCGAGCATGTCCATGATATCGGCGCGCCCGCCGACGGCGCCTATCGGCATGCCGCCGCCTATGACTTTTCCGAGGCAGGTGATGTCCGGTTTGACGCCGCAGATGTTCTGACAGCCGCCGAAAGTCAGTCGGAAGCCGGTAATGACTTCGTCGAAGATTAGAAGCGCGCCACACAGATTACAAATCTCCCGGAGTCGTTCGAGAAATCCTTCTTCGGGCATAACGAGACCCATGTTGGCCGCGACAGGTTCCACCGTGATGGCCGCCAGATCGTGTCCGTGTTCGTCCACAATGTCCATCAGGTGATCCAGATCGTTGAGGGGGCAGACCAATGTCTCGGCGGCAAGGGCTTCGGGGACGCCCGAAGACGACGCAGTTGCGATGCCGGCAACGCCGCTTCCTGCCTGTACCAGCAGCGCGTCCGAATGACCGTGATAGCAGCCGCTGAACTTCAGAATCTTGTTCCGCTCCGTGAAGCCGCGGGCGAGGCGGAGCGCCGTCATAGCCGCTTCCGTGCCGGAACTGACAAGACGAAGCTTCTCCATGCTCGGGATCGCGCTCTTGATCAACTCGGCCAGTTCGATCTCCGCCTCTGTGGTAACGGCGAAGCTGGTGCCTTTTTCGGCCGCCTTCTGAATAGCCTCAACAACATCGGGATGAGCATGTCCAAGAATCAGCGGGCCGAACGACATACAGAAATCGATGAGCTGTCTGCCATCTACCGTCTCGAGATAGGGGCCGTGAGCACGACGGACATAGATGGGATCCTGACCAACGGATTTGAATGCCCGGACAGGACTGTTGACGCCCGATGGAATTGCTGCTTCTGCTCTTTGTTTAAGATTCATTTGTTGCCCACGAAATGCGCGAAAGTGCGCTAAAAGGGAAGATCAGTTTCTGTTTGTTAAGACAATACGTTCATACTCAAGTCTCGGATGGTGACCGAAGTTGACCGGCAATCCCAGTTGAAAGCCTGTGGCATTCAAGTAACTCAGTACTTGCGCTCTGTGTTGATCTGCGAGTTTCTCTACAGTTTTGATCTCAAGCACGATCTTATCATAGCAGGTGAAGTCTGGCACATAGTGCTGCTTCAACCGTTGTCCGCGATAGTAGAGGGGTACTCGACTCTGAGAGCAGTTTAGTATTTGCCGGTGAGTGAGTTCAATCTTCATGCACTCGTAATAGACCGGCTCAAGAAAACCGTGGCCTTTCTCCTTGTACACCTCAAAACACGCGCCAATGCCCGAGTAGCTTTCCTCTCTATAGACAACGTCCCTCAATTCTAATCTACTTTTCGCGGAATTTTGCGCATTTCGCGGGCCATTCCTGAATGATTCCGGCTTTGAGGTCGAGTGCTTCGAGTTCCTTCAGTGTGGCGGGGCCGACGGCCAGCCATGTTCGATGCGCTTTCAGTTCTTCGGGGAACTGATCGAAGTAGGCTTTCACCGTGCTTCCGCTCGTGAAGAGCACACGTTGGAACGAGAGGTGCGGGAGGTGATGATGTTGGACGGGTTCGTTCCTGTAGTAGACGACAGGGATGAGCTCTATGCCACTTTGTTTGAGACTCTTGATTCGATCCGCCTGCGGCGCGGCATCGGAGCAGGGGTAGAGGTAGCGTCCCTTGAAGTCCTCACGTGTCTTCTCCGCGAGAGCCTGCACTCCGTGAAACGAGTCAGCGGCCGCGTCGGCTCTTATGCCGTGCGATGCGAGTTCTGCTTCCGTAACCGGCCCTACCGCGAGCATCTTCTTTCCGGTCAGCGCCCGGACGTCCTTCCATGCCAGCACGGCTTCGATGAAAGCCTTGACCGCGATGCGGGAAGGGAAGATCACGCCTGCCACTTCCGGCAGGTGCTCTTCCACACTCGCTTTGCGTTCATCGAGCGGCAGCACTTGTAGCCGAATGAATGGCCAGTGGAGCAGTGGACCATGTCTTAGAAACGGTTCCGGGTCAGTTCCGACAAAAAGCGTTCGCACGGGCTGGGGAAAGGGGCGGTTTCCGACGAGGAAGAGTGCGGGAGGTTTCAGATCAAGGTTGCCGCACTCCCCAAGTGTGGAAACATGCAGAGCTTCATCGTCCTTTCCGATCATCTCGCTTGCGATGAAGGAAGCATCATCCGGCCAGCCGGCGCTCTTGAGGTGTTGCACTAATTCGGGCAGTTGTGTGACGCCCATGTAGACCGCAATGTTACCGTCTTTCGGATCGGGGAAGCCATGCATAAACGGCTGGTCCGAAGGATGTGCTGACATAAGCGTTATGGTCTTTCCTCCTCCCCGATGTGTCAGCGAAACGGATGCGCGGGAAGCCGTGATCTGGGCCGCGGTCACTGCCGGTACGATATCGGTACGCAGACCCCACGAAGTGAGAAACTCGAGTTCTTCTCCCAGGTGGCCGAAGACTCCGGGATCGCCGCCCTTGAGCCTTACGACCAGTCGGCCCTTCTCGGCTTCCTCGAGCATCATTCTGTGGATCTCGCTCTGCGGTGTGGATTCCTGGCCAAAGCGTTTGCCGACACATACAGCCCGCGTACCGAGCGTTTCAAGCACGCTCTCCGGAATCAGCCGGTCATGCAGCACGACATCCGCATGGTTCACGTATTGTCCGGCTCTGTACGAAAGCAGCGCTGCCTCAGCAGGACAGCCCACGAGGGCTACAAGCCCGGCAGTCCGGCGCACATCAATCTGCCTGAGGAGTGCAGTCAATTCTTCATCGTCGGCACGCACCGTCAGGGCGAGTCTTCCCTGCTGAGGCGCTGGATCGTAGGGTAGGTACTTCCCTATGCGGGCTGACAGACCAAGCCGCTCAAGCGCGCAGGCCGCAATGATCACGGCGTCGAAGTCGCCGCGATCCAACTGTTCGAGACGCTCCGCGACGTTACCTCTGACAGGCCGCATCTCAATATCGGGATAGAGAGCTCTGATCAGATCTTCGCGTCGTGGACTGCTTGTCGCGACACTGTTCGGCGCATCGTCTGGATTGAAGTCTTTTCGGAAGACGAGGGCGTCGCGAATGTCTTTGGAAGGAAGGAGTGCGGCGAGCGTCAGTTCATCCCGCATCGTCTCCGGCAAGTCCTTGGCCGAATGAACCGCGATGTCGGCCTCGGCGTTGATTAAGGCATCGTCCAGATCACGCGTGAAGAAGTCGTCAGGCACATCCGGGTCGGTCAGAGGTGTGACAAGATCGCGGTCGCCGGGAGTCGTCAGGATTGCTGTTTCGAGTTGGGTTCCTTCAGGGAGAAGGGGGACGAGAAGATCCATCGCTTCCTTGACCTGGATCTGCGCCAACGCACTTTGCCGAGATATGAATCTCAGTTTGCGCGTGACCATGATAACGCGCCCTCCCTGACGATGCGCGCTGCTTTTTCGGCGTTAGCGCGCCTCTCCTCCTTGTTGATGTGCGCTTTGGCTTCGATGTCTTCGAGGGGTATATAGCGCACGTCACCGCCGGCCTGCACATCCTGATGGCAGTCGGGCGGAACGCCCAGGTCAATGATGGTCAGAGGTTTGACTGCGGCCTCGATATGCTCTCGGTACAAGACAGGATGGGGAGCGGCGGTTGCCGTGATCATGCCGCCGATACCGCTGAGCAAATGGAGGAGATCATCGAGGCCGGAGCCGAACCCGCCGACCCGCGTCGCGAGTTGGATGGCATTCTCAGGACAGCGGCTGGCGATTCGCACTGATGAGCTTCCACGTTTTGAAAGATAGCGCGCGACACTGCCGGCCAGAGAGCCGGCGCCGAGAACGGCAAGAGGCGCCCCGGGCTCGACCTCATTGAGAAGCACGCGTCCCGCCAACGCGCTTATTGATGTCAGATTGTTGTCGATACCGCTTTCTTTGCGAGCCTTGCGCGCCAGCGCGAGCACATTCTGGAATACGCGATCCATCGCATGACCGCTGCGATGCTCGGCGATTCTGAAGGCTTTGTAAGCGTTGCGAACCTGGCCAAGTACTTCCAGTTCTCCGAGGATGCGGCTCTCAAGACCCGCTGCAATTCTCGCCAGTCGCTCAAAGGCTTCGGCATCCGACCACGTCTGAGTGATGAGCCCTTCCGTTATGCCGGGCATCTTGTCGCCGTAGCACTCGAGCCGCTGGCATGTGTCCAGCACGAACAAATCGGGCGAGGCCGAGCGCAATTCGCGGATCAACCGCGCTCGCTCAATCGGCTCCTCAACCTCTATTCTCCAGCCTTGCAGCAGCATCTTCAATCCAGCTCCGGATTCTGCGTTCGTCGTTCTCTTCTATCAGCGCCAACAAGTCCTTGCTCTGAGCCAGGCTCTTCAGCGTCTCCATTCGTTCTTTGCCGCACGGAAGTCGTTGCCGAATCTCGGCCAGCGCTTCTGCCGCAACCGCCCAGCCGGTTCCGATGCGCTTTTCAAGCTCTTTTCGCAGCACAGACGAAAGCGCGGGCACGTCGCCGCCGCTTGCGATCGAGAGCAGAAGCGGGCCCCGGGCAACCAGTGAGGAATAGTGTATATCACAGCAATCCGCTATGTCCATTATGTTGACCGGGATCCTTTTCGCCCGGCACCAACCAGCCACGGTTGACGCTTTGTTCAGATCGTGCAATTCAGCGATGACTAAATCTACGCCATCCAGATCTGATTCGCCAACGCAGCCTTCCTTTACGGTGACTCTGCCGTCTTTTTGACAGTTCGCGCACAGGGGAGGGGCCGAAGGGGGCAGGATTACCGTGATCCGGTCCCAATCGAAGGTCACCGCGTGTTTGAGTCGGCAGAGGTCATCTCCACAGCCGCCCACGATCAGCAGATGCTTGCCGGAAGTGACGAATCCTACCGGGAAAGCCTTATGTCTGTGTCTCTTTTCAATCTCTGCCATGACATTGACCATATCAGGACATTACCCCCCGGTCTGACCGTGTGTGAGGGGAGAAATGTTAAGAAGAGTTAAGAAACATCGAACACTGAACATCAAACATCGAAGTTGCCTGCCTCGACGTTCGGAGTTCGTTGTTCGATGTTTCCTCAAATCCCATCCCCCTGCTGAAACGGAAGGTGGAGTCCACATTCCTTATGCTCCGGGTGCTCCCACCACCAGCGCCCCGCGCGTTCGTTTTCGCCGGGCGCGACTGCCCGCGTGCACGGTGCACAGCCAATAGACGGGTATCCACGCTCGTGAAGATTGTTGTAAGGGATGCTGTGCTCCCTGACGAAGTTCTTCACCTGATCGAGAGACCAGTCAGCCAGCGGATTGATCTTGGCGATTCCGCCGTGAACGACATCCTCCTCAACGACGGTCAACTCTGTGCGCGTGACGCTCTGCGCTTTCCGCTGTCCGGTAATCCATGCGTCAAGCCCGGACAGAGCGCGGTTCAGGGGTTCGACCTTACGAATACCGCAGCATTCTTTGCGGTTCTCAACGCTCAACCTGAACGAGTAGAGGCCCTTGGTTCGTTCGAGAGATTCGACATCTTCCCGCGCCGGGAAGTACCACTCGATTCTGACCCCATACCGCCGCGATATGTTTTCCGCGCACTCATATGTCTCATCGTTGAGCCGGCCGGTATCCAAAGAGAAAACGCGTGACTCCGGGTTGATGGAATGGAGCATGTGGATAAGCGCCACATCCTCCAGGCCGAAACTGGAGGCCAGCGCTATGTTGGGATGATAGAGTTCCAGCGCCCGCTCAAGAACCTTCATCGGGTCTGAGATATCATCGCCGGCCCAGGTAACTGTCTTTTCGTTTACTGCCATGTTACTTCTTATTGTCGCGAGCGAAGCGCCTTCGGGGTGAGGCACTTACTGTGCCGCCTCCCCTGAGCGAAGTTAATCTTCGCGACTCATCATTGACTAAATGGAATAATTAGAGGCGAGTTCGTCGGTACGTTCCTTATCGCGCTCGGCCAGTACTTTGAAACTCGTGCTCTCTAAGACGGTCGAGAGTGCAGCCTGAGCCTCCCTCCACACTCCGCCAAAAACATCCCCGAAAGGGGCAGTATCGCGACTGCGCGCACCAGCACTGACCGAAACAAGATCGCCGTCGATAAGCTGAATGACTTCGGCGACCGTGATGTCTTTCGCGGGTTTCGCCAGGTAGTATCCGCCTTCTTTTCCCCTGAGCGATTTCGTCAACTCCGCTTGCTTGAGTTGACGCAGTATAGCCTCGAGAAAACGAGCGGGAATCTGCTGTGAACTGGCGATATCACCGATCGTAACGGGACCACTGCCTTCCCTCTTTGCAAGCTCCAGAGTGGCCCTTAAAGCATAGAAACACTTGTTCGAAATCATCTGATGAACCCTCAATCTGTATTATTCCGATAGACATTACGCGTAAACCGAGTGTTGTCAATGGAGCGCGACCGAATATATCGGCTGGTTCAATGGGCGTTGAATGTTGGTTGTTGATAGTTGAGAGTTTCCGCTATGCGGCACGTGCTTCTAGTCTTTGTAGATGGTCTCGGGCTTGGTGAGAGCGATCCACGGGTCAATCCTCTCTACAGGGGAAACTGTCCTTTTCTCGTCCAACTCCTCGAAGAGCGCGCTGTCCCTGTCGATCCGACTTTGGATGTTCCCGGTTTTCCCCAGAGCGCGACAGGTCAGGCGACTATCTTCACCGGCGTGAACGCGGCGAAGCTGATGGGTCGCCATGTCACAGGTCTTCCGGGTCCGAGACTGAAGGAACTGGTCAGGGAACAGAACATCTACAAGAAGCTGGCCGAGCAGGGACTCACCAGCACCTTCGCCAACGCCTACTACATGGAGACGGTCGAGGACGTCCTCAAGTTCGGGCGGCAATCGGTCAGCACCACGGCAGCCTTGTCCGCCTTTGGATTTGTCCGGCTTGCCGATGACCTGAGGAACGACAACGCGGTCTACCAGGATCTGACGCGGGAGTGTCTGAAGAGCAGGGGGTACGAAGGGCCGTTCATCTCACCGGAAGAAGCGGGAACTCATCTGTTCCAGATTGCACTGCAGTACGACTTCACTCTCTTTGAGTATTTTCAGACCGATCTCATGGCGCACAGGGGCACCGGGAACGACGTCGCACGTATTCTCGGACTGCTCAACTCGTTCCTTCAGGCGGTGGTTGCCGAATGCAGGGAGAACGGCTTGCTCTTCCTCATGATCAGCGACCACGGCAACATCGAGGACTCGCTCAGTAGTTCGCATACGATGAATCCTGTGCCGCTGGTTGCGATCGGGCCGGGCTCGGACGAGATGAAGCAGGTCCGGAAGCTGGAGGAGTTTGCCGACGCGCTCGTATCCCTGAAGTCGAGGCCGTTGACTGAGGAGCCGGGCGTCAGCGACACCGGCCGCAGAGAACCTGAGCCTTGAAACCCGCCGCGCTAACCTGCATCCTTCAGCCGTGACCGGAAACTCCAGACCCGACTGGGATACATACTTCATCGATATCGCGCACGTTGTTGCGAAGCGCAGCAATTGTTCGCGCCGTCACGTGGCCGCCTTGATAGTTAAAGAGCGGCGCATCATTTCAACCGGATACAACGGAACCCCAAAGGGAATCAGGAACTGCTTCGAAGGGGGATGTCCGAGATGTGCTGGCGATGCGGAGTCGGGCGCTTCTCTTGGGGAGTGTATCTGCGCGCATGCCGAAGAGAATGCGATCGTGCAGGCGGCGTATCACGGGATATCGGTCAGAGGCGGCGTGCTCTACAGTACGATCAGTCCATGCCTGATGTGCGCCAAGATGATCATCAACGCGGGCATTGCGGAAGTCATCTACGAGGACGAGTATCATTTCTCGGAGCGGACGCGTGCGCTGTTTGAAGAGGCGGGTGTAAAGTGTCGGCAGTATTCTCGATAGGGAACCGCTAATGAACGCTAATGAACGCGAATGTGCGACGCTGACAATTACTGCCAGTGATGGAATTACACACGCTGTTTTCGTTCCCGAACTGGGTGGAGTGGGGTCATCTCTGATCATGCCTTCGTCTGAAGGTGGGCGTGAGATCCTTTTCTGTCATCCATGGTTCTGGGATCGGGACGACGACAGAACGCGAGGCGGTTTGCCCTTTCTCTTCCCGATCGTCGGAAGACTTGAGCACGACGGGAAGCTTGCGAAGTACGGGTATGAGGGGAAGATTTATGATCTGCCTCTTCATGGGTTCAGTCTTAATGTTCCGTGGGTCGGTGAAGTTGTGTCTGAGGACACGTGTAGACTGACACTGACGGACACCGACATCACGCGGGCGATGTACCCGTTCTCGTTCCGGGTTGAGCTGCTTTACCGCGTCGAGCCCGGAGAACTGATCTGTGAACAGATCTACACGAATACTGGTGATGTCCGGATGCCTTACTACGCGGGGTTTCATCCGTACTTCCTCACGCCGCGTGCGGGGCAGGGGAAGGAAGATGTTCTGCATGACTTCAGACCGGCTGCCGGTCAGGTCTACAACGAGAGTCTGGCGGCGGTTATCGGTGAGGATGAGCCAAGTTCTCTGCCCGCTTCGGTCAATGATCCCGCCTTGCGGGAGCGTTGTCACAGACTGGGTGCCGACAAGGAAACCCGTGTGGTGTTTCCTGACGGCATGACGATTCATATGACGGCGACAGGCGAAGACCCGAACCTGTTTCCGTATGTCCACCTCTATACCGAACTCGAGAAGCCCTACACTTGCGTCGAGCCATGGATGGCGTGTCCCGGTGCTCTGAACGATCTAACGAAGTCGCGCTGGCTTGGGCCGGGGGAGAGGGAGTGCGGGGCGTTGAGGTTGTGGGTGACCGAGTAGGGCAACATCGAACATCGAACGCCCAACATCGAACATCGAATGGGGAAGTGGTAGAGAATCGCTGTCATCACGAGCTAATCGCTTCGCTTTCATCATCATCGCCGATAGCGAAGTGATCCAGTGTCGAAGAAGGCTGGATTGCGTCACCTTCGACCGGTGTGATGCTGTTGATGGTGTGAGTTCGCAATGACAGTGACTGCGTGGGCTCGGAGAAGAGAGAAGGGGGGATCTTCGGGTTAGCTTGCACCACCATTTGCGCGTGCGGATCGCGGAGCTTTGAATGCACAACACGCGTGCCTGAACACGGGTCCCCAGGCCTCGGAACCTCTGGCTTCCCAAGGCAAGAACTGCTATACAGAACACCTCCACAAACACATGAGACATGATAAATATGGATGCTATACGTCAGCACAATATACATCACTCAGCGGGCAGGAATCTTAGAAATCACCGTCGTTGGAGTGACGCTTTGTACGAAATGGCATGATATACGTCTGATGTATAATACTATGTTTGAACCATGAAACGAGAAGAAGAAATCAAGCTGCAGATCCTGCGCGAAGCCTGCGATGTGAAGGAAGGCACCGGGCTCGCGTGGCACAAGGACCGCGTCGCCAACGAGGTCGCAGTTGAGCTGATTGACGACGGTCTCGTCCTGGGATCAGTGTCGGAATATGGAACAGCCTGCATCACGGGAATTCGTGACGCGGGACGTGACTACCTCGACGAGCAGAAGCCCCACAAGAAGGCACTCGCCGCAGGGCGGCGCGTGCTGTTTGTGCTGTACTCCATTGCGCTTCTCGCCGTCGGGTACATTATGAATCTGGATTCGGTGAAGACGTTTTTCTCGGACCTAATTGGGAAGGTCCTGAAATGACGGAGTTTCGAACCAGCCCCTGCACGGTATGCGCGGGGGCCGCGCGCCCGTGAGGGGCGGCGTAGGGCGCGAAGAAGAATGACCACGAAGCTACGACTCAATCCGACCTGCTTCAAGCAGCTCAACCTGTTGGGCCTGCTCGAAACATGTTATGATGTGAAACAACATTAACTTAGGAACCGCCGTGATACGGATCCGTACGTCCGGTGGTGTGAGAGCCAGGAAGGGTGCCCCGGCTACTCGATTGGCCTTTGACGGGTACATACAAACCTTGTATATTCATTCTCATGAGTAATGTCACAGTCAATATTTCCTTCCAAGATCGTTTACTGCAGGAGATTGATGCCGAGGCAGCCCGCGAGTCCCGTTCACGCTCCGAGCTTCTGCGCGAGGCGGCGCGTCTTTATGTGCGCCGCCAGAAACAGTGGGACAGCATCTTCAGGCTTGCCGATCGTGTTACCAAGCGCCGCAGGCTCAAGCAGTCGGATGTAAGTACGGCTATCCGCGAGGTTCGAAAGTCCAAGCGGAATAGGTCGTGAACATCGTCTGCGACACGAACATCCTCGTGTCGGGGATATTGTTCGGCGGTCATGCTCGAGACATCTTGCGACAGGCCTCGCGCGGAAACGTCACCAATTTCGTTTCAGCAGACATTCTGCGAGAACTCGAAACTGTTTTGGCCCGCCCGAAGTTCGGGCTGCACTCCGAACAGACACTGGCAATAATCGCCCTTGTTCGGGATACCTATGACTACGTCGAGCCGGATACGTCAGTGGACGCAGTCTCCGACGATCCTGATGACAATCGTATTCTCGAGGCCGCTTTTTGTGCAGACGCCGAGTATATTGTCTCGGGCGACAAACACTTGCTCAGCTTAAAGGAATGGGAAGGCATTAGGATCGTGAAGGCTTCAACCTTTATACAGAAAGTACTGGGCCAACACTCGCCTGGAGAATGACGCGCAGTAGCGCGCTTCTCAGGCTGGAGTTCCCGCCTATACGTCTTGACTGATGTCTGGTATTGTATGTGATACCAACATGAGTTTGCCGAAGATCGTGATCGATACGAATGTTTTTGTTTCGGCCCTGCGGTCAAAGCGGGGCGCATCGTTCAGGCTTGTATCGCTCATCGGGCGGAAGAAATTCGATCTTAGCGTTTCGGTTCCTCTCGTTCTTGAGTACGAGAAGGCGTCAAAGTCGTTTCGCCGTTCGAATTCCTGCGAAAGATTGGAGAGGTGCCATGAGTACAATTAGTCTACGATTGCCGGATTCTCTGCACGATCGAATCCGCAAACTGTCCAAGAAGGATCACATATCCATCAATCAATTCGCCGCAACGGCTATTGCCGAGAAGATATCAGCTCTTGAGACAGAGGGATACCTGGCAAACCGGGCTAAACAGGGAAGCAGGAAGAAGTTTGATCGTGCACTCTCCAAAGTGAGCGACAAGAAGCCTGACAGGCACGACCAGATGGGTGCGTAGGCTAAGCAGAACACATCGCGACAGCCGACGGACAAACCCGTTGCTGCGCCTGGACGTCGGGTCACCGGGATCTCGCGTTCAGTGGTTAGGTGAGTCGGATGGTGTTTGTCAGGTTCTTGAAGGATGTCCAGGTGACCGTGCGGTTGCCGACCTGTAGTGTTGCGCGTTCGGGTTCGATAGTCAGCGCGATCTCATCTCCAGGATGGCGTTGTTTCCAGATGTTGGCGAGGCAGATCGCGCGCTCGACGCCGTCGCCTCGCCCGAAATTCCACACTTCGTCCGGTTGCGCGAGACGCGGGCTGTCGTAGATGGATTCGCTCGGCAGCGCGTTGAGATGTGCGATCAGATCGTCGTCGGACATGTCCTTTGAGGCCTCAATCGATACAGGATTTCTCTCCATGGCGGCCGTGAGGAACGGCGTCCAATCGGTACGCGTCATATCACGCAACGCGTAGAAGGACAGGTCGACCACGGGCAGTTCATCGCGTATGGATTCCAGGCTCGCAACGATCTGCTCGCGCGTCATTTCCGGATCAAGCTCGATCGGCTTCGACTGGACGAACTTCTTTCCTTCATGCGGAAGCCTTGGTTCGAGCTGACAGAAGGAGATGAGCCTCTCCAGGATTTCGTGTGACCGCTGGTTGGGACACCCCATGGATTCCATCAGTCGTTCGACGCTCGGGGGATCGTTGAAATCGACTTTGTGAGCGCGGAAGAAGCTTTCAAATATTTCCACGCAGACGCGGTCCTCAATCGGAGCCGAGTAGAACTCGTACTCGTCGATGGTCTCCAGCAGTTTTTCCTTCGTGTCATCGCTTGCTTTGAATGAACTTCCGTGTTCGTACGCATAGACCTTCTCGGCCGCGATATAGCGGATCTTCCCGTGGTATTGCTGGCAGAACTGAAAGCATTTCTGCAGGGAGCTGTGTTCGCGCAGAAAGTTGGCGATGATTTCCGCGTCCACTTCCGTGCGGAGGAAGGACTTCAGTGAATTGGAGAACTTCTCGTACGAGTCCTTATCGATCGTCGCATCGGGATACACGCAGTGTATCAATCCGGTATTGTGGGCGACGATCGTCACCTGTTCATTGCGAAGGGCCCTCTGTGCGCGCCCTGTCAGTTCCGTCCCGTTGAACCACATCTTCTTCGTCACGATGCGCCGGTTGTTCGTCAGGATGCCTTCGTTGATCGTGACGAAGTTCTGCGAGTGGAGCGGCGTGGCCGTGAGGAAGATTTCTTCGAGAGGGATCTTGCATACGACGAACAGGGCCGCGGCGTACAAAGTCGCGAGCGACACGCACTCGCCCGCGCCCTCGACGTAGCCGTCACGATACTGGAAGGCATCCATCGCCTCGACCGTTTCCGTTTTCCAGTAGGGGATGATGTCCGCGCTATATTTATCCAGGCCGAAATGGCGGCGGATATCTAGATCGAAATAGTACTTGTCGCCCTCGTAGCCGAACAGGGCGTTGCTTTCGCTGATAATGTTCTCATCCATGAAAGGAGTGAATCGCGCGATCTCCTCGTGTTGTTTCGTCAGGCCCCAGGTGTCGAGATCCAGGTTGAACTCGTAGTGGTCCATGATGAACTGCTTCAGGCGGAGAATGCGCCGGTAAGGCGTCATCTTGTCGATCTTCCGGAACCAGTCATGCTCGCGCCACTTCCAGATCTTCGGCGACATGATATTGGCAAGGACGAGGCTGTAGAGGAGTTCGGGGAATACAAAGATCTCCATATCCGAAAGTGTAATAGCCGACGAATACTTCTCCATCAGTTCAGGTTTCACAGCGGGCGTATGGTCTGATCGTTTTGAAGTCATGGCTCTATCTAATCATTTTCAGCGTTTATCTCAATCTTTGTCGTGACCGCTCTGGAAGTCTTACAGAAAACTTCCAAGCATTGGAAATCCTCTGTGAAGAACTTCCAAGGTGCGGAAGTGTATGAACAAGCGAGGTCTGACGCGCGTTGCCGGTTGGACTACTGAGGCGCAAGGGGAAGTCGTGCCCGCACACGGTAGCAGCGACTTGTTTCGGATGCGGGGTAATCGAGAGACAGTAGATTGCCGTTTCCATCGCGCCAGAAGGAGCCGTTACCAGCGTGCCAGAGATAGGCGTCATGCCAGTTTCCATCGGTCGGGGGAGTGACATATTGCAGCGAATACTGTCGATATGGGGAGCTTTGGACGTTCACGACAGCGGACGTTGAATCTCGATTGAACGAAATTACCTGGAGAGCGGAATCGTAGGAGAAGGGATCTGTATCACCCAGAAACTCTCCGAGGTTGAGAACCAGATCGCCGTCATGGTCGCCACCGGGATCTCCTGCGGTTCGATGCCCGAAGTACCGAGTCTCAAAGCCGTCACCCATACCATCAGCATCGCTGTCGACAAGAGTCCACGGCGAGAATTCTGAGGTGTTCCACGTGTTGCTCTCGGTGGCGATCAGCGTGATGAAGTTGGGCGGTGGGTCAGGAAGCAGCAAAGACGCGTTGGTGAACGCTGCGTCGCCTGACGCATCGGTTCGTACATCCATACTGATCCCGAGTGGAATGAGTCCTTCTCCGTGACCGCTAACATCGCAGGCATAACTGCCGTAGAATTCGATCCAGTACGCGTTGTTCGGCTCAGAATTGAGGATACCTGATACGATCAGATTGGCGCCGCTGTTGGACGCCGTCAGAGGGATAGGGTAATTCTGGCCGCCGTTCGGGCCGAAGTCTCCGTCTTGATAGTCGTTTGCGGACACACTCATCTTGCTGCGTCCAATGCCCCACATTCCATTGTCAAAGAATGAGTTGCCCACAACCGCGATCCCTTGAGCGAGAACCTGGATCTCAACTCCGAGAGCCTCGTTGAAGGCTATGGTGTTTCCGGCTCCTGAAGAGAAGCCGCCTATCAGATTGCTGACCGAACTGATGGCTACAATGCCGGTTCTGTTAGGCACGGGATTCGTTCCCGTGACGTCCGTGCCGATCATGTTTCCTTGAATAAGATTGAAGTCGGAGCCATTCAAGTATATCCCGCGATCTCCGTTTCCGGCTATAAGGTTCCCCTCTGACGATGCGCCTCCAATCCAGTTCGAGTGTGCGCTAGACATGTTGATGCCGTGCATTCCATTGCTCAACGCATATCGCCCGGACGAGTCCGTGCCGATGCGGTTGCGATAGACTTCGGTTTGTGTCGCCTGGCTCAGATAGACCCCGCCCTGTGAATTTCCGGAAATGACGTTGCCTGCGGATTGCAGCACACCGCCGATGTGGTTTGATGACCCCCGCCAGACGGCTATTCCGTATTGAGCGTTTGGTAACCTATTGGACCCCGCTATATCCGTTCCGATGAAGTTGCCTTCCACCACGCTCTCGCACGCGTTTGAATTAGCGATTTGTACGCCATGCTGTCCGTTTCCGGAGATTACATTGCGGAGTGAGGCATCAGTGCCTCCTATCGAACAGGAAGAGACGTTGTCAATCAGAACGCCATCAAATCTGTTGCCGAGAATCTGAGTCCCCGTAATGTCGGGACCGATCGTATTGCCCACAATTGTGCAATGATGAGCATTGTCTTCGATCAGTATCCCTGTGCTGTTCCCTGAGATCAGATTCCCCGCGTTCGCGCCGCCGACAACCGTATACGCGCATTCGATGGAGATGCCGCTGCCGCCATTTGTGATGATCTGCAGTCCGGATTGATCGGTGCCGATGAAGTTCCCCTGAATGACGTTTCCCGTCGCCGAGTAAACCCCGCCTACCCCCGCGATCTTTATCCCGTCCCAGCCGTTTCCCGATATGACGTTGCCATCTCCTGGTAAGGTCCCGCCCACGCGATTCCGCGGTGCTTCTTTGATGTAGATGCCGTGGTAGCTATTCGGCAATGCGTTGGAACCGTTGGAGTCCAGCCCGATGAAGTTGCCCACAATAGCGTTGGCGTATGTTTGAGTCGAGTTAAGCTCCATGCCATACATAGCGTTGCCGGAGATTGTATTACGCGTTCCCGCAACAGCACCGCCAATAAGATTGGATGCGCTTTGCGAAACGGTAATGCCGTACCTGTTGCCTAGAGCGGTCATTCCGCCTATATCGGTTCCAAGAAGGTTACCCTGAACCGTTGTATGTGCTCCGCCTTCAGCAAGCAGGATGCCGGACTTATCGTTGCCGGAGATGATATTTCCAGCGCCCAATGAGGGTGGTGAAACATTGGTGCCGCCGATGAGCGTGAACCTTGCATCCTGAACATGCACTCCATGGCCGAAAAGGTTCTTCCACGCGACAGCGCCAGAAGCATCCGTTCCGATGAAGTTGCCTTGTATCACGGTGTGTACCGCGCTGGATGCCGCGCGAATGCCGTCATACATATTCCCCGAAATTACATTCACAGGCACGCCGGACGTACCTCCGACCAGATTGAAGGAGCCCCCGCAGATTGTGACTCCGACCTCATTGCTGTAGATGACACATTGCCTGACCACGTTGCTGGAGGAATCGATGAACAGGATCCCGGATTTGTCGAAGGAGATGACCTGCAGACCAATAATCTCACAGTTCGTAACGGTGTTGAATGTCAGCCCATTTACATATCCCGCGGCGCTACCATCGACGGCTATTGTCGGAGCACCGTAGCCGGTGAGGGCGTCGATCAGTACTGTATCCGTGATGTCGGGCAGGGCGGATGCAGGTTGAATGCTGTAGGGTGAGCCAATCGTGAAGTCTATCGTGTCACGGCCGGAATTCGCGTTTGAGTCTGTTATGGCCTGCCGAAGCGTGCCTGGGCCGGTATCTGCCACGCTGTTGACGGTGAATGTCGAACCCCTCACGGTGATTTGCGCCAAGAATGTTGATACGGTGACAGAAAGAAGGAAGACAAACTTTCTCGAAGTATCCACAACGGCACCTCCCTTAACTTGAAACGCGGCAGCAGTGCGGTTCATTGGAAATCGCTTTTCGGGCTTCCGGGGCACGTGCCCGTAGGACCGCCCTGAGCAAGCGATTTCACGGCCTCATGCTTTGGATGCTATCAGCGTGGATCGTTGGATTCAAGTTTGATGCGTGTGTCGGAAAGGAGTTGAACCAAGGGTATTCGACGAAGTGTGGGACTAAGGGGAATGACTTAAGAGATGTCTATAGACAAATCCCCACACAGTGTGCGGAGTTCCCGTCGCAGTCGCGAAGCGGCTTCGGCCTTTGGAGTGCGGCAGTTAGACTGCCGCCTTGTTCCGCGAAGTGTTACTTCGCAGGGGAAAAGCGCAAGTGTCACTCGCGCTCCCCGAAGGCCCGGCCCCAGGCCGGGCTCAGCCTAACGGGCCTCATGTCATTCCTCACAAGCCTTTGTTGACAGATGTACCTATATTGGTGCATTCACGAGGCTGGATCATGAAGAAGAACAAACACATCGGAAGCAGTTTTGACGAATTCCTCGCGGAAGAGGGCATACTGGCTGAGGCTGAGGCCGCGGCCGTTAAGCGTGTTATCGCCCATCAGATTGAGAAGGAACTGGAGGGGCGTTCTCTTTCAAAGAGCGCGTTGGCCCGCATGATGCACACAAGCCGCTCCTCTCTGGATCAGCTCCTCGACCCCGAGAACGCTTCGGTGACTCTCTTGACGCTGGAAAGCGCGGCTCTTGCACGGGGCAGAAGATTGCAAGTTCAGATCGGTTGAATGTGAGCTGAGGTGATGGGCGTGAAAGGGGCGCTTGACGAGATGATCATATAATCATATTATATGATTATCGTATATGCGAGGTGTGTATGCATGTTGAGTCCATAACCGTCACGGAAGCGGTCAGAAACTTCTCCGACTATATGAATCGGGTAGCCTACCGGCACGAGGCATTTGTCCTCTGCAAGGGGCGGAAACCAGTGGCGGAGCTTCGCCCGTTGCCCGGCGGCAAACGTCTTGGCGATCTTCCGGATCTTCTGAAGTCGCTTCCGCATCTTTCAAAAAGCGACGCAACAGCTTTCAGTGTTGATCTCGATCGCGCACGCGAGGCTCTTGCCGGAGAGGGGTTGAGAGATCCATGGGCCTCCTGATTGACACCAGTGTGTTGATTGGCTTCGAACGGGGTGACGCGGATCTTTCCGCCTACATTCGCGGGCGGGAGGATGAAGAAACATTCCTTTCAGTCATCTCGGCCAGCGAACTGCTTCACGGCGTTCATCGTGCAAAGAACGCGAAGACAAGCGCCAGGCGGCTTGCCTTCGTGGAGGGAGTGATCTCGGCGATCCCGATTCTGGAGATTGATCTGTCCGCCGCGCGTTCGCATGCACAGCTATGGAGCGATCTGGCCAGGCGAGGGCGGATGATAGGCTTTCATGACTCATGGCTCGCAGCCACCTGTCTGGCGCATGGCCTCCGTCTTGCCACAGGCAACATCCGCGAGTTCAAAAAGATCCCAGGACTGGATGTGGAAGAATGGACTTAGATAGAACGAACAACCAAGGCTTTGTAGCGTTCTTCGTCGATTTCCCTCCGGTCTTCGACAAGGCTGTCGACAACGGGGAATCGTAGTAAATCGGGCTTATCAAAGTGCCATTCGGGTGTGATCAGTTCATAATTATCGGAAGATGCTCAGACGTGGAACTCGGTGGATAATGAGGAAGTGCTCAATACCATGCCTTGCTGCTGTTGCGGATATCGCAGCGTTCCGTAAATCACTGCACTCAGTCAGCAGTCCGAAGCTCGACAACGAATGGTCCGAGTTTTCAGAGGATGAGCGGGCGCGGATCGACAAGAATGAGATAGACTTCGCCCGCGGGATCATCCGGGAGTGGAAGTTCTGGAAAGATATACAGGATCGCTTCGGGGGAGCCGTCTATACTACCCACATGGGCTGGCCGCTGGTCGATGATGCCATGGATCAGTTTCTCCGGGCTGAAAAAGACAAGGGAGCGTTCACTATTCCTGATCCAGATCTTGAGCAGCGTGTTCTCAACGCCGAGAAGAATCGGCCCGGCTACTATCCGATGTCAGAAGAGGCGCGCGAAGCTCTCGCGAAACCGTGGTGGACTGTCCGGCGGGAAGAATCTAACTGACCGGCGTCCGTATGATTTGATCGAGGGGTCCTCACTTAAGGAAAGCAGAGATATGGAGTTCAAGCGTCCGCCGAAAAGATATGAGCCCCGGGGGCTTTCGATTCTCTATGAGGATAGGGATCTTCTGGTTGTGGATAAGGTGAGCGGTCTTTTGACTGTGGGGAATGACAAGGTCAGAGAGCATACGGCCTATTATCTTCTGAACGACTACGTGCGCAAAGGAAACCCGAAATCGAGGCATCGCGTGTTCATCGTGCATCGTCTGGATCGGGATACCTCCGGGGTGCTCGTGTTCGCCAAGAGCCAGAACGCCAAGCACTATCTTCAGGACGAGTGGCAGGGATTTGAGAAGAAGTACGTCGCCTTAGTACATCGACGGTTGCCGGAGAAAGAGGGCGTGATCACTTCGTACCTGGCGGAAAATGCTGCCCACAAGATGTATTCCGTTGCCGATCCGAAAAGGGGCCAGCTCGCTAAGACCGGATACAGAGTCCTGAAAGAATCGTCAAAATACAGTCTTCTGGAAATAGAGCTGTTGACCGGCAGGAAGAATCAGATTCGAGTCCATCTGTCGGAAAAGGGCTGTCCCGTGGTGGGCGACACGAAGTATGGCGTGAAGGAAAAAGGCATCAAACGGCTCGCACTTCACGCGGCCACGATTTCCATAAAGCATCCGCACTCAAAAGAGAAGATGACCTTTACGGCAAAGGTTCCCGGCTATTTTGAATCACTTATGTCGAGACAGAGCCCTCCCAATAAAACTGCAAATAACTAGTTGCTTATGGCGGGGGGTGCGCGTATCTTGCGCCTCACTTTGCAGGAGTCCTTGAGGATGGCCTGCTTCATTTCGGATCTCCCAACCTCTATTTGACAGGGATGTCCGATAGCCGCGATTGTTGCGGTCCTTTCTTTTCCACGCGTCCGGCGGGTAGAGAGTTGTAGAACCCCGGACCAGGAAAAACATGAAAGAACATGCAAACGCGCCTCGCGCGCACACCGACCATTGTGCTCGGCAACCTCAACCCGTGTCTCCGCAAGGCGTCTTCAAGGCGCTGATGCCGGAGCTGCAGCGGGCTGTGACCGCCGAGGGCTACACCACCCCGACACCGATCCAGGAGCAGTGCATTCCGCATCTTCTGGAAGGGCGGGATCTCATGGGCTGCGCCCAGACCGGCACCGGTAAAACCGCGGCCTTTGCCCTGCCGATCCTTCAGCGGCTGGCGGGGAATTCGCGGAGGCCCCGGCAAGGTGCTCCGCGGGCTCTCATCCTCGCGCCGACCCGCGAACTGGCGGCGCAGATCGGCCAGAGTATCCAAACTTACGGACGTTTTCTGCGTCTGGATCACACGGTTGTCTTCGGCGGTGTCAGCCAGTTCAGCCAGGTCAAGGCGCTGAACCGCGGGGTCGATATCCTCGTGGCTACCCCCGGCCGCCTGCTCGACCTGATGCAACAGGGATACATCCACCTGGAGCAGGTGGAGATATTCGTACTTGATGAAGTGGACCGCATGCTCGACATGGGTTTCCTTCCCGACATTCAGCGGGTCTTGAAGAAGATTCCGGCGGAGCGCCAGACTCTGTTCTTCTCGGCAACGCTTGCTCCGAAGATGGTCGAGCTGGCTCATACGATGGTCCGTAACCCGGTGCGGGTGACCATTGCGCCCGAACAGCTTACGGTGGAGCGGATCGCTCAGAAAGTGCTCTTCGTGGGGAAGAAGAACAAGGATGCACTGCTGGTCTCTCTCCTGAATGACGAGCGGATCAACAAGGCCATCATCTTCACCCAGATGAAACACGCTGCCAACCGCGTCGTGGACAAGCTGTCCGCCGCGGGTATTCGGGGCGCCGCCATCCATGGCAATAAGAGTCAGGCCGCGCGAACCAAAGCGCTGGACGGTTTCAAACAGGGCCGCTTCCGCGTGCTGGTAGCAACCGATGTGGCGGCGAGAGGTCTGGATGTAGACGACATCACGCACGTGATCAACTACGACCTTCCCGTGGAAGCCGAAACCTACGTGCACCGCATCGGGCGCACCGCCCGGGCTGGAGCAGACGGCGACGCCATCTCGTTCTGCTGTGCCGAGGACCGGGCCTATCTGCGCGATATCGAACGCATGCTCGGGGAGCCCGTGCCCGCCCAGATGGAACACGCTTACCACTGCGACGACGCTTTTAGGTCCAACCAGGCTGCGCCGAAGAACTTCGGACGTGGCGGCGGAGGCGACCGCGGACGGGGAGGACGCCCTAAAGGCAAGTTTTCCCGACATCGCAGCAGAACCCGCGGCTGATATAGCAGACAAACGTCGACCAGTCTCCCGGGTTCCGCCTTTTTTGTTGGCGGGGTGAGCGCACAGTCATTACAGTCTAGGTTTGGTCATTATGGCACCCAACAAACCCAGAGAGTCTATGGAAACGGCCGGCGCCCGTATCGAGGAGCCTGTCATGCCTGCGGGGCGTGAGATGATCCTTGAGCTGAACTTCGTTCCCAAGTGGGCGCGAAAACCCCCGGCCGAGAATCCCTATAAGCAATTCGAGAAGACGGATCGCCGTGACAACAGAAGGGGTGGAGGGAGGCCGTCGCGGGGCAGGCGGGATCAAGGTGGCCGCTCTGACCGATCCTCACCCGGAAGGGCTCGCGCTCCGGCCAGAGAGACGCGACAGCGGGAATATGCTCCGCGAGAAGAAGACTGGCTTCCGGTTGATGTTTCCTTTATTCCCGAGCGCCAGCAGCTGGGCCGCCTCGTGCGCCAGATTCATGACCGCGGCCGCGCGTATCCACTGATGGATCTCGCCAGCATGCTGTTGGCAAAACCCGAACTGCATCTCGTAAAGGTGGAGGGAAGGCGCCAGGAGGACAAAGGGAAGGGACTTTCATTTTACCAGTGCGTGGTCTGCAAAGTTGCTTTCATGAAGAGCGAAGACTGTCTCGCGCATGTTCTGGCCGCGCACTCATCGGAGTTCTATGACATGGAAGAGGTCGATGTCGGACCTCCCGCCGGGAACTTCATCTGTATTGCCCGCTGCAAGAGAAGCGGTGAGATCCTCGGTCCGCCGAACTATCACGGCTACAATGAGCGCGTTCGCGAAGTTCAGCGGACCCGTTTTCCTCATCTGACGCTCGAGGAATACCGGAACCAGATAGAGACGGTTCACGACGAGGAGCTTATCGAGAAGTGGAAGAAACAGTGCAGCACGCAGCGCGTCTATAGACCGAAGGGCGCCGCGGCCGAATCGTCCGGCATGAACTGGCAGGAAGTCGAGGCGCACTTCGCTGAGCAGCATGCTGCGGCGCAGGTGGTGAAGAAGCATAAGGTCATTTTTTCGGAGGCGGCCGCACAGCGTCTGGAGGATTCCGCGCTCAAGCGAAGCGTGCATGATGCATGGATGCGGGAAAGCCGTTTTCCCAGGACCATCAGCTTCGCGCTCAGGCCTGCCTTTCGTCATATGCGGCTGGAGTTGTTCAAGGTCAATGGCGGGCACACGTTCGTGACGGGCATTCCTCCAAGGCCCATCAAGCCGGACCAGACCATCGACAGCATCGGCGAGGTCCTGAGATATCTGGAAGACAATCCCGGCTGCACGCGGCAGTCGATCGTGGACAACCTGCGTCCGGGAAAAGCGCCCGAATCAGAGGAAGTCGCACAGGTGTTGAATCCTCTGCGCTGGCTGATCGAAAGGGGACATGTTATCGAGTTCTTTGACGGCACTCTGGCTGTTCCCTCGTCCAGAAAATAGCTTGAGCGTGCGTATTGCGGCGCTATTCTTACCCGAACGACCGCATTACTGATTCTAATCTAATTCTGACATATGCTGCGGCCCAAACATCAGATCGAGCTCGAGCGGCACGAGGCGAAATACCTGATCCATCCTTCCCAGGTTTCTGCGATTCGTGAATTCGTGCGTCCGTTTGTCTATGCCGACCCGAATGCCATCGGCAGACTGCCGACCTACACTGTCACTACGCTCCAGCTCGACACGCACGATCTGGCCCTGTACCGCGCCAAGGAATTCGAGGCGCTGAACCGTTTCAAACTGCGCTGCCGCACATACGGGATCCAGCCCGAGAAAAGGACGAAGGTCTTTCTTGAAATCAAGCGCAAGATAAAGGGCGTCATCGTCAAGAGCCGCGCGTCGCTTCCGCCCGAGGAGTGGGATGAGACCGTATTCGTAGACCCGAAGCGTCAGATCGAGTTTAAATCGAAAACCGAACTCTTCAACTATCTGAACTTCGTTCGGCTTGTGAAACAGATTCATGCGCGGCCAGTCATGCTGATCAGATATGAACGCGAGTCGTATCTCGGCAAGTTCGACAACTACTCGCGGCTGACGTTTGACTGGAATCTCCGCTATTCGCCGGCCAGGACGTGGGATCTCTGGCCGGGCGGTGACGTGAAATGGCGCTCCATGGATTCCACAGTTGCGCTTAACCGGCCTTACTCGGGCGTTGTACTCGAACTGAAAACGTTCAGCGACGCGCCGGAATGGATGGTGGATCTGACAGAGCGGTTTGATCTTGTTAGGGTGGGATTTTGCAAGTACTTTACTGCGATAAGGTTGGAATCGTTTTTTGATGGAGCCATGTACTCTGAGGCGTCGGAGAACTGCTCGTACGGATGACGCAGGAGAATGATTCGATAGATGGATGAGTTCCTTCAGGTTTTTGGGCCGGCCCGTGTGCTTGGCATACAGCAGATTATTATCGCGGTGCTGATTGCGTTCGTTCTCTCGTTGACGATCGCTACCGTCTATCGCTGGACGTATGCGAGTCTCTCCTATTCCCGCTCATTTGTTCACACGATCGTCCTCGGCTCAGTCGTCGCCTGTATTATGATCATGGCGATCGGCAACAATCTGGCAAGAGGCCTGGGCATCCTGGGCACACTGGCCATAATCAGGTTCAGGACGCCCATACGCGATCCGCGGGATATCATCTTCCTCTTCGCGTCCATTGCGGTCGGTATTTCTTCCGGCGCGGCGACGTTCGGCGTCGCGATTACGGGTACTGTCTGCTTCTGTCTCGTCGCGCTCTATCTGCACTGGTCGCCATTCGCGTCCAAGAGGGAATACGAGGGATTGCTTAGATTCATGCTTCCTTCAGGTTTTTCCGAAGAACAGGTGTTGAACGATATCTTCAACAGCTATTGCTCATCGACTCTCCTCGTCGCCATGCGCGAAGCCGCGCAGGGAAGCATGATCGAGTACTCCTACCAGATCAGGCTTATTGATCCCGCGTACCAGCCCGATCTGCTGGACGAGCTGGCCAAGGTGGAGAGCGTCTCGGAAGTCAGCCTTCTGATGCAGCGTTCGACCGTGGAGATTTAAGTATGCAGAAGGAGATACGCAAGCCGTCCCTGCCTAAGCATCCGGCCGTTATCTGGAGCCGAATCAAGTTCCGTTGGCCCTTCCTTGTGTGGCTGGGTGCGATCGGACTGGCGGGCTTTCTCTTCCTCCGGACGGGCACGATGGGCCCGTTGACAGGTGTGGTCGATGTAGTGCGCGAAAGCGTGGCGCCGGTCGAAGCGGGTCGCCTTGTTTCCATCGAGGTCATGCCGGGTCAGGAAGTCAGAGAAGGCGATATCGTCGCGCGGATGGATTCATCCATTCTCGATGCAGAGCTCGAACTGGAACGCCTTGATCTTGAGAACCAGTTTTCACGATCCGTCCAGCGGATACAGGGCGACCTTCAGGACCAGAAAATCAGGAAGGCGGAAGCGGCTGCGGAATTGCAGGTGCTGGACGACGAGATGACACGATTGCAGCCACTTCTGGACAAACGAATGGTCGACGCGCAGATGGTTGCGCGTATCAAAGCGAGGCAGAGCGCTCTTTCCACGGCCGTTGAGCTGTATCCGGAGAGGATCGCACAAC
>JAHIZV010000005.1 GCA_018814445.1 Verrucomicrobiota bacterium
AATCTGCTTAAGCTCCGCTCCGCTTATGATAGTATTCTGCTTGGTCATGGTATTTCCTTTCTGGTTCTTCTGAACCGGTTGTTTTGCTTAACAAAGGAATATCATGACCTCTCCTTTTTGCAGAACTTTTCGGACACTACCGACGGATGACGGATGACGGATGCCGGATGACGGATGGCGGATGGCGGATGACGGATGGCGGATGACGGCGAAGCCGGGGGGTCTTTCCTTCGGGGCCAGGAAGAGTCTCACGCAGGCGCAAAGATGAATAGATGTTGGGACCTGCCAATCTGCTCCAGAAACTGTCATCGCGAGAAGCGACTTGTCCTCCGAAGCCTTGGCGAAGGAGGAACGCGACGCGGCGATCCAGACAACGACCCCTGGATTGCTTCGCTCCGCATCCGCCTTCGCCCTGGGGCTACGGCGTGACGCGGTCGCTCGCAATGACCAAGGAGTGCATCAGAGTGGCACCAAACACAATCTTATCTTTGCGGCTTAGCGCCTTTGCGTGATCTCGGTATCTTTTAACCTTGAACTTTGAACGTTGAACTCTGAGAATTCAAAGATACCGATTCTATTGAACAAGAAGTTATCCAGAAGAAGGGGAGAATGGAAATGAATGAAGGCGGAAAATGCCCGGTAACCGGGATGACTCACGAACACGCAGTCGGCAAAGGCACATCGAACCGGGACTGGTGGCCGAACCAGTTGAACCTGAAGGTGCTTCACCAGCACTCGTGCTTGAGCGACCCGATGGGGGAGAATTTCAACTACGCCAAGGAGTTCAAGAAACTCGATCTGGCGGCCATCAAGAAGGATCTGTACGCGCTGATGACTGACTCGCAGGACTGGTGGCCGGCGGATTACGGTCATTACGGCCCCCTCTTCATTCGCATGGCGTGGCACAGCGCAGGAACCTACCGCACGGGTGACGGACGCGGAGGCGCGGGATCCGGCAGTCAACGCCTGGCGCCGCTGAATAGCTGGCCCGACAACGTGAACCTCGACAAGGCACGCCGCCTGCTCTGGCCGATCAAGCAGAAATACGGCGACAAGATTTCCTGGGCCGATCTCATGATCCTGGCGGGCAACTGCGCCATCGAGTCGATGGGTCTGCCGACCTTTGGCTTTGCCGGCGGCCGCGAAGATGTCTGGGAGCCGGAAGAGGATATTTACTGGGGCTCCGAAGCCGAGTGGCTTGGCGATAAACGCTATTCCGGCGAGCGTGATCTGGAGAACCCGCTCGCAGCCGTGCAGATGGGCCTGATCTACGTGAACCCGGAAGGGCCTAACGGGAATCCGGATCCGGTGGCATCCGGCATCGATGTTCGAGAGACTTTCGCACGCATGGCCATGGATGATGAAGAAACCGTCGCGCTCGTTGCCGGCGGGCACACGTTCGGCAAGTGCCATGGCGCCGGTGACGCCGCGCTGGTTGGTCCGGAGCCTGAAGCCGCCCCTCTCGAGGAGCAGGGCCTGGGCTGGAAGAGCAGTTTCGGCAGCGGTAAGGGCGGAGATACGATCGGCAGCGGGATCGAGGGAGCCTGGAAGCCGAATCCGACCAAGTGGGATATGGGCTATCTGAAGGTGCTGTTCAAGTACGAGTGGGAACTGGTCAAGAGTCCGGCCGGGGCCAATCAGTGGCTGGCCAAGGACGTGGACGAAGAGGACATGGTGGTCGATGCGCATGATCCATCGATAAAGCACCGTCCTATGATGACCACGGCCGACCTCTCCCTTCGCTACGACCCGATCTACGAGCCGATCTCGCGGCGCTTCCTCGATAACCCTGAGGCGTTCGCGGACGCCTTTGCCCGCGCGTGGTTCAAGCTGACCCACCGCGATATGGGCCCCCGCTCACGCTATCTCGGTCCGGAGGTTCCGGCCGAAGAACTGATATGGCAGGATCCGGTGCCCGCGGTTGATCACAAACTGATCGACACCGGCGACGCGAAGGATTTGAAAAAGCAGATACTCAAATCCGGCCTGACGGTCTCCCAACTGGTCTCGACCGCCTGGGCGTCGGCATCCACGTTCCGCGGCTCCGACAAGCGCGGCGGCGCGAACGGCGCACGCATTCGTCTTGCGCCCCAGAAGGATTGGGAAGTCAACCAGCCCGATAACCTGGATGAGGTGCTGAAGTCGCTCAAGGGGATCCAGGACGCGTTCAACGAGGAACATAAGAAGAAAAAGGTCTCACTGGCTGACCTCATCGTCCTGGCCGGATGCGCAGGTGTCGAGCAGGCCGCGAAGAATGCCGGTCATAATGTGACCGTGCCCTTCACGCCGGGGCGCACGGATGCATCGCAGGAGCAAACCGACGTAGAGTCATTCGCCGTCCTCGAACCGGTCGCGGACGGGTTCCGCAACTACCTGAAGACGAGATTTACGGTATCTGCAGAGGAGTTGCTGGTTGATCGCGCACAGCTGCTGACGCTGACGGCTCCTGAGATGACTGTTCTCGTCGGCGGCATGCGGGCTCTAGGCGCCAACGTCGGACAGTCACAGCACGGCGTCTTCACCAAGCGACCCGAAACACTGACGAACGACTTCTTCGTGAACCTGCTCGACATGAGCATGGAGTGGAAGCCGACCTCAGAAGATGATGGCTTGTTCGAGATTTGTGATCGCGCAACGGGCGAACGCAGGTGGACTGCCACTCGCGTCGACCTGATCTTCGGCTCGAACTCCCAACTCCGGGCCCTGGCGGAAGTCTATGGATGTGAGGACTCCGGGGAGAAGTTCCTGCACGACTTCGTGGCGGCATGGGCCAAAGTGATGAACCTCGACCGTTTCGACATCGCCTGATTGGAGCATAAGCGATTTCGAGGGTTCCGGATCTGGTGGCGGGTTCGATGTGCCTGATCCGGATTGCCAAGCCGCCGCAA
The DNA here is from genome assembly GCA_018814445.1 of Verrucomicrobiota bacterium. GTDB lineage: Bacteria > Verrucomicrobiota > Kiritimatiellia > JAHIZV01 > JAHIZV01 > JAHIZV01. Next base: position 2,889 of record JAHIZV010000005.1, read on the forward strand.
GTACCGACTTTGGCAGACAGCGGGTTATTCACGCCTTTTCGCGAGGAGAAAATGGCGGGTCACGGTGCTTCCCGTTGCGGACCGCGGGACAGAAATGCCAGAATCTCC
>JAHIZV010000100.1 GCA_018814445.1 Verrucomicrobiota bacterium
ATGGCGGTGTCTTCTGTCGCTCGTTAAAAACGCCGTACTTGGTAATGAGTAAAGCAGAACCGATAGACGGATGCAACGCCGCTACCTCGCGGCGCTAACGCGCCGCTCGGGACGTTCCCCCGGCTCGGCGCTCCCGCGCCTCGCCGCCCTCGCAAGGCTCGCGGACTCGCCTTGCTTGTACTCCTCGCCGCTGGACGCGGCTCGGAGCAAGGACGCCGCTCGGTCGCGGCGGTTCTGCTTCGCTCGCTGGCCGCTCGCTCAGCTTCCGCCTCCGGCTGGGCCGCCGGAGTCGGTCACGCGGGCCTGAACGGCCCGCGTGAAGAGCGGCGGCGATCCTCTCGCCTTCCATCCTCTTTCCGCTCTCCTGTTTCTGCCGTTCTCTTTCCCGCCCCGAAACGGGGCGGCCTCGGCACGCGCGCCTCTTCCCTCCCGTCTGTATTCGAGTCGGCGGGGAACCTTGCCTCTACGGGTAGGTCTGAATCTCAAGCGAGTTCGATATCCCTTCGGAAATGACGACCCACCTTCCGCCGGGCGTGTCGTTTGTCCCATCCTGCGCACGGTCGCGGGAGGACTGATCGGCTTGGGACGGGTCTGCGTAGTCATTCGTAAACTCGATGGTCCGCAATGGAAACGCGTCTGTCGTGAGTTCCGCGGACCCGTCGTCAACGGAAACCCAGCGTGAATGGCGAGAGTAAGTTCCGTCCGACTGCGTGGATAGAGAAGCGCCATCCATCGAGACGCTGGTTTCCGTCGTGCCATCCGGATGGGTGATGGTGGTTGTGGCCTGCGTGACAGTACTTCCGTCAGTCAGCGTCATCGGTTCTCGGGCCGTTGTCTTGATTGACCCGCCAGCCAGTTCCTCCGTGGTGACGCTGGCCTCGTTCTTCGTGCTGTCACCGTCCTCACACCCAACAAGGATCCCGCTCGCTATGCAAGCAGCGAGGACGAGTGCAGGCATCAGATTCGTCCTGTTCATATGCATGATCCCCCGTTGATCCCGCGCCCAGACACCACACTCCTTCATGCCAATGTCCCGACCCCTCCCAACTCCAGTAAGGTCACTGGCCGCCACGTGACCAGATGATTATGTAATCACGCCACGGGCGCACTACAGAAATGTTCAGTACAGCAACCTTAAACAAGAGTCAATGTCGTCGTTTCTTAGCAGCACTCCAGATCGGTTGCATACAGAACATAATCCACAACAGAGCAACGAAGCGCGCTGAGATGCCGGTAAGCTGAATGCCCTGGTAAGGAATGCTGATCTCCCCCAAGACCAACCATTTCACGCCCAGTACAATCAACAAAACGCACAACCCAATCCAAAAACACCCAAACTTTTCTTCCTTGCATTTGGCATCGTGCATGTTCGTGCCCCTTCTTACTTGCGTATTGCCGGGGCAGAACTCCCGGATGAAGTTGTCCGCGGAGTAGATGCGGCAGGAGCGCCAGGCGAGAGTGAATTAGCGGCCTCGTAGATCTCGCCAGCACCTTTACCGGCAAGCCAAGAGTATGCTTCGCGCCTATTAGCGTACGGTCCGCCGGGTCCAGGAAGAACGCCGGAAACAAATTGCGCAACGTAAGGTTGGGCGCTGGCGATCAGCTCGGCCGTCGTGGCTCTCGCCGGTGTGGATTGAGGGTAGTACAGAATCAGCTCATTGAGGACATTCCCGGGCTGCGTTGCCATCAAGCGATAGAACGCATCCTGCCCGGCTGCGTACGCGCCAGCGCCTGCCGCCGCCACTGCGGGGCCATACGTGACCGCCGCAGAGTATATGCCTGCACCCGTCGCGCCAGCACCGGCTACAAAACCTCCATCAACGATAAGGTCGAACATTCCGTATTGTCGCTCAACCGATCCCGGCCCGGCCGTGATGCTGTTCACCGCGCTGTTGTAAGGAATGCTTTCCGGATCGTAATCTTGGCCAGCGCCGCCACCCAGATTTGGTCCATACCCAAAACCATACAGACCGAGGGGATCCACGACGGCATATGGGTTGGCCCTGCCATAGATGTAAAGATTTCTGTCACCATCCAATCCCAAGGGATCGGCCTGCACGAATCGCATCAAGTTCGCGTCATACGCGCGGTAGCGGGTGAGATAAAGGCCCTGCCCGGCATACCACACGCCGAAAGCCCCGAGCCACGTGAAGGGCGTATCCGTCGCCCCGCTGTGCCCGATGAGCCGACCGTAGGGCTGGTAGGCATACTCGTCGGTCTGCGTGCCGTTGTTGTCGGTGAACGCCAGAAGCCGACCGAGTTCATCAAAGTGGGGACAACGGATGACGCTGTTGCTCCCGACCTGTGCCAGAAGACAGCCGTTCGCCCACACAAACCACCGCACCGCGTTGCCGGAAGCATCGGTTTCCAGAATGGGGCGGGCGAGTTGGTCTGTGCGGTCCCGGACGAGCCGCCGCGCGCTGCCGTTTTCCGTGATACGGGACAGTAGCCCCAAGCCGTCGTATTCCAGTTGAGTGACCGAAGTCGTTACGGCTTGCCCGCTTGGCGCGTTTCTTAAACGGGTGGCTAGAAGAAGGCGGCTGTTGTAGTCGTAGCGGTAAAGCGTTGTGAACGTCTGGCCGCGCGCCGAAACGACGATCTGTGTAGTGTTGCCCGCCGCGTCATGTGCGGGAATGTTGGTCGCCGAAGGATCGGTTTGCACAACGCTCTGAATCTGATCGGCTGTGTTGTGCTGGCGGTCCTGAGACACGGCAGCGTCCAGGGCTTCGAGTCCGGCCTGAATGGACTCGGTCGCCTTGAACCCCATGCCGTCCCGCGTGCACGAGCGTTGAAGCAGATTGCTCCCGGCCTTTGAGACCGACCACGAGGATGCGCGGCTCATCGCGTCGTAGGCATAGGCCGCCGTAAGACCGCCCGGAAGGTTTGCCCCAGTCAGGTTGTTACGTGAGTCGTAGCCATACGTGACTGTCGAAAGGCCGAAAGCCGAAGCCAGCACGTTGGTCAGACGGCGGTTGCCGTCGTAGCCGAACTGTTCGGTTTTTCCGTCCGGGTACGTGATTTGCGTCCGCCGTCCCGCGAGGTTGTACTGGTTGCTGACGGTCTGACCGAATGGATCGATAACCCTTGTGAGCCGGTTGAGCGCGTCGAAGGTCTGGCGCGTTGTGCCGAGGCTGTCCACCAAGTTCGTCAAGTTGCCGCTGGGGTCGTAGGAGAACGAAACGTTTTCCAAGGCGGACTGCCGACTCGTGAGCAGGTTCAGGGCGTTGTAGTAAAAGTAGGTCGTCTCACCGTTCGCGTTGACCCGTTGTCTGAGGTTGCCGACCGGATCGTAAGAGAGTTGCGTAACCTGGCCGAGCGCGTTGGTCTCGGCAACGCGCCGGTTCATTCTGTCATACCCGAACCCCATGCGCGCGCTCTTGGCGTTCACGAATGCCGTCCGGTTGCCCGAGGCATCGTATTCAAACTCGAACTCCAGAGCGCCGCGACGCTCCAACGTGACCCGGCCCACAGCGTCATACTCGAATTCCGTCCGCTTACCCGTTTGATCGACTGTGGCGACTAGCCACCCCACCGCGTTGTACTCGTTCGAGACCGAGTAGCCCAGCGGGTCGATCATTTTGACCAGCCGGTTAAGGGCATCGAATTGGTTCGAGAACTCATTTCCGGCCGGATCGCGCACGGAGACCAGATTTCCGCTCTGGTCGTAGCGGTTGCTGACGGCATGGCCCAGCGGATTGATAACCCGAATCAAGCGGCCGGCCGCGTCGTATTGATTGGTGGTGAAGAACCCCAGTGGATCGCGGACCAAGATGACCCGGTCGGCCAGATCGAAGAAGTTAGACACAGTGCCGCCGTCGGGATACCGTACGCTCCGCTCTTTGTAAGTCGCCGTCCACGTCCACGCCGTGGCGAACGCCCGCTTGTCGATGTTGGTGACCAGGAGTCCGGCGTTGTTGTAGATGTTGGAGACTGCCCTGCTGAACGGATCACGCGCGGAGGTCAAGAGCCTGCGCTTGTCATAGGTGAAGGTTGTTGTGTTGGTATTGGCGTCTGTCAGCGTCAGGAGATCGCCGCGCGCATTCCACGTGCGCGTTTCCGTGCCGCCGTCCGTGCGGGCAATCGTCGCCGGAGTGCCGTAACTGTCGTAGGTGTAACTGGTTGCTTCCCCGCGCGGCCCCGTCACAGTCTGAGGCAGGCCGTTGGCGTAGTAAGTCGTAAGGGTCCGGTTGCCGAGCGCGTCAACCACGTTGGTGAGGTGGTGCTCGGAATCGTACCCGTACTGCGTAGTATGGGCCAACGCATCGCGGACGGACACCAGCCGATGCTGCGAGTCGTAGGTAAACGCCGCGGCATTTCCGAGCGCATCAACGGTGTTCGTCCGCTTGTGATTCGGGTCGTACTGATAAATGGTCTGGAAACCTCGCGCGTCGATCTCGTTCGTCACGTGGCCCTGGCCGTCATATCCGAAATAGCGGCGATTCCCGAGAGGGTCCGCGATGCTGGCCTGACGGCCTTCGGCATCGAAGTAGTACGTCATTCTTGCGCCGAACGGGTCCTGCTCAATGCCGCGCCACTTCGAAACGACGAAGAACGCCCAGGAAACCCCTTTTCCATTGCGCTGGGTGACGACCATGCCCGTCCCGTCGTAGGTGTTGCTGGCGGTGACTTGCGAAAGCGGATCGGTGAGAGCCCTCATCCAGCGATTGCTGTCGTAGCTGTACGACCAGACCTTGCCCTCGGGGTCCGTGAAGCTGGTCAGATTCCCGGCGCTGTACCCGTAGGACACGCTCCGGCCCGATGAATCCGCGACGGAGGACAGTTGCGTTGCGCCAGAGTAGGTGAAGGTCAGCGTGCGTGAATACGGGTCTGTTACGGTGGAGAGGTTCGTCTGTGCGTTGTAGCTGAAGCTCAGCGTGTTCGTGTCGGCGTCCCGCCATGCGCTGATGAGGTTGTTCGCGTTGAACTCATATCGCACACCGAACCGCTCGTTGAGCCGGAAGGCCCCATTACTGCCGGTGAGGCTCGCCGTCACGGACTGCGGGGGGCTGTAGCTGCCGTCCGCGAGTTTGATGAACGTCAGTGTCTTGTTGCCAAGCTGAATATTGACGGCGTTTTCGATGAGTTGATCCATAGCCCACTTGGTCGCCAGCGAGGCCGTGACCCATCCACGGATGTTCAATTCATTCTCCAGCAAGTCGGAAGCGATGAGGCTGTACACGGCAAGCGAGGCGGCGTCGCACGCCTGGCGCTGGCCGAGTGCCAAATCCGGGTTGCTGTGGACGGCGGCGCGAATGTTGTAATTGTGCGTCCAGCCGTACCGCAAGCGGTTGTCCTGAAAACTCTGCGCCGAGTTGTAGTAGCGGACAAGTTTGACGCCGCGCGGCTCATCCCCGCCGAGCGACAAGTCCGCGTTCTCAAAGAGGTAGTCCCCGGTTGCGAGGTCAACCGGCTCGAGGCTCTGCGGTCGTACGATGTTCGCGGACGGCAAAGGCACATAGGCCGCAACGGTCTGGTTCTGCACGGACCCGCTCTGCACCGTGCCCTGATAACCGCTGTAACCTCCCTTGTAGTTGCCCTTGATGAGCATACCCGTGTTCACGGCGTCATAGACGACGTAGCCCACGCCAGTCCACTGAGCCAGCGTGATTGCCGCATCTTTCGGAAGGAGCGCCGTCATACCCGACCCGATGTAGGAATCCAGTTGCGCGAGTTCTTGCGCCGTGTAATTCACGAGTTGTGTTCTGACGCCCGACGGGCCGGACCAGTTGGCGCTGTTGGCGAAGTACGTTTCTTTGTTGTTGCTGTTGCTGAGCTTAAGCAGCTTTACGGTGGAAGCGCCGGGGCGGTTGGTACCCTGCATCTGCTCCAGCATTCCGTGCTCAAGTGAACTCTGCAAAAGGCTCGTGCTTCGGACCAGAGCCGTTGCTTTCGCGGAGTCGCCCGAAACATGCCTCACGCTCACCCGCGCCAAGGGAATGTCGATGTAATACCCGACTTCCTGGGCCATGAGGCCGATGTCGTAATGCTCGGTGGCAAGAACCTGCGCCATCCGGCTGACCATGTCCTGCTGCAACATGAACTGGTTGAAGTATGACAGGGACATCAGGTGCAATGATCCACCCAAGACGGTTTCTGATGTCTCTGAGAGCCCGCTTGCGCGATCCCGCGCCAACTGCTCTGAAACGTTGGCGATGAGCGCCGGACAGGCTGCGCCGAAGTCGTTGGCGATGACGTAGGACTTGCCGCTCGTCAAGGTGAAGACGTTGGAGACCGCCGTCGCATTCGGGCGAGCTAGAGAGACCGTCATGTTGTAGACCTGTCCCGTGGTCGTCGCGCTTCCTGTTGCAATCAGAGTCCCGTCCACCCTCAGTTGCGGAGCGTTGCCCGCTCCGGTGTAGAAAACAGAAACGCGCTTGCCCGCGCATTCGTAGAGGCGCACGGTCTGATTGATTCCCTGATGCTGAATCGTCATGCGCCAGAAGTAGGTCGAGGGCAAGGTCGTGTACTCATAGCGCGTGCCCGGGACGGTCAAAAGCGCGTACGGCAGAGAGGTCGGCAGGCTGGTTACTGTCTGCCGTCTGATCCTTCGCCCTCCGAGAACAGCGCTCCGTTCGGCGTTGGGGTAGTTCGCGCGGATGTAGCCCAGCAAGTTCGTGCTGTACGTGGTCAAGTCCGCACGAATGTTCGACTCGTTTGCGTTACGAATCGAATTGGTCGTGACCGTCGCTCCGCTGACGGCGCGGGCAAGGAACTGGGTTCGGCTGTATCCGGCAATGGACAGGATATCGAGCGCGGTCGTCGAGTCGTATTCCTTGAAGGCCGTGTCGAGCACGTAGTTCGTTCCGTTGATCGTCGTTTCCACCCAGTAGTGGTACATCTGAATGTAGGAACTGCTCGCGTAGTACGCGGCCGGGATGTGACAGTTGCCGAGGTGCGAAAGCACTTGGTCGCCATTGATCCCAAGCAGCCCTCCGAGGAAGGATGTCGAGTATACCACCTGCGCCTCTATGTACCTGGCGTCGCTGGCCGGATTCGCGGCCTTCAGAAGCGCAATCAGCAGCGCGCAGTGATCGAGATCGTTCCCGCGTTTGGCAAACAACGTGGCCGTTGCGCCATTTCTGGAGCCGAAGAGCGAGACATAGTCAACGTTGTTCAGCACGTACTCGTAAATCTGTCGCGGGTCATTGTCGAGCGCTCGGGCCAGCGACTGGATTTCCGGTGTGATTTGGACCTCGTTCGTGTTCGGACCTCCCAGCAACACGAAACCGCCGCCGCCCTCTGCCTTGTACCAAGCATCGGGAGAGACCGGAGCCGCTGTCTCGACTTTGCGACCGGGGACGGTAACTGCCTGGCCGTTGGCGCTGGGGCTGGAGGCCACCCAACACAAGAGGATGGCCAGTGAAAAAGAGAAACGGAGGGTTGTCATGGTTGGCTTCTCCACTGCAAGTGCACGAGTTGCTGAAAAGGCGCGTGTCCTCATGTTCATTCCCCCTTCGAGCACGAAAGCGTGCTGATGTTGCCGGCGTCATCGTAGGTCATCGAAATACTGGAAACCGCCGACGTAACGCTCCCAAGTCGGTCTTGATTATCGTAAGAGAAGCTCAGCGCGGTCATGCGGTGCGGAAGCGGGCTGAAGAGAGGGCTCAGCCCTGCCGCGACTTCCTCGCCGTCGGGGAGTCCGTCCTGATCCGTGTCTCGTAAATGAGGGCCTGTATCGAAGACATACTCCTGAAGATTCGACAACCCGTCTGCGTCCGGGTCCTCGGCTGCGTCGGCAGGGTTTCCAGGCGAAAGCCCGTTGACGATCTCCCATCCGTCCGGCATGCCATCACTGTCCCCGTCAAAGGCCATCGTGATGTTGATTCCTGTGACGCGATTGCTGATGGGAATGGCATTGGACGCGTACTGTCCGGCCACCTCAAGCGGGCTCCAGGCTTGGTTCGTGTCCGAATCCATGAAAGCCCGAATCCAGTAGTTGGAGGCGGGGAGGCCGGTGATGGAATACGCCGCCGGGAATGTGAGGTACATAACGCCGCCTGTGAAGGGGTCGCCGCCTTGAACCCACGGAAGCACACAGCGGTAGGTCGTGTCCCAGCTATTGGAGGAAGTCACCGCCACAATCCAGACATCCCCCGTTTCTGTGCCCGTGTAGTTGACGGTGCCCCAGATGCTCGGCTGGTCCTTCATTGTGATGTTGAGCCCGGAAGTGTCCCCGGTGATCAGTGTGGAACTGTTGCTGTAGAGACCCCACGGCTCCCACACGTCCCGCGCATAGCTGCTGTTCACGTCCCGGAAAGCCTTGAACCAGTAGCTTTGATTGTTGCCCACATCGTTGGTGTACGGGCCAGGGCCGGGCAGCGGGACGGACTGTGCAATGGACCAGCTGCTTGACGCTGTGACGCTGAGAACGTAGATCGTTCCCGTTTCGATGCCGCTGTAATTCACGATGCCCGACACGCGGACCGGGCGGGAGTTGGAGTCAGTGTAATCGGTCTTGTAGACCATCATCTCGCGGGCGTCGGCGTAGCCGTCGCCGTCGGTGTCCAGGTCGGCGTTGCCTGCGGAGTAGAACCGGACCGGCGGACCGCTCGCAACCCAGTAGTTGGTGTCCACCCACGCTATTTCGTTGGTGCCGCTGGTGGAAAGCTCCTTCTTCGCAAACGTCCAGATGTACTGCATCAGGTCGTTGCAGGTGAAGACGTCCAGCCGGTTCGTGAAATCGTTCGGGTATGCGATGACCAGCCGAATTCCGCCGTTCGTCCGCCCCATCACTTCAAAGACGATGTTGCTGTCGGCTTCCCCGGACCGTAGGAGCGTGAAGCCGCCGCCCTCAAGAGCGGCGGCGAGCGCGGCTTCCTCTGCGATGCGGTCGGACACGTAGAGGTAAGGCTCAACATATTCGGTTGGAATCAGCTTCGCCGAAATCTGAATGCGGGCCGGATCGTAAAGGCTCTGCCAGTAGGAAATCTGATCGCTGGAATACCGGCCCGCGTAGAGGCTGGGGAAGATGGACCGGAGATAGGAGAAGGGAAAGTAGTCGAGCGGGGGCGGGAGGGAGAGAATCCTCTCTCCCTTCATGTTTAGGAACACCGTTTCGCGCGTGACCGGATCTTCGAGGATCGTGATCGAATAGACCGGGACGCTGTTCTCGTATTCGAGGACAAGGTTCTTGCTGAACTCGGGCGGGAATCCCTTCCATGTGAACGGCAGGACATTGGGGCTGCCGGACTGGTGGAGGATGAAATCCGGCGCGGGCGGAATGATCGGCAGGTAGACGTCCTGCTGACCGACGAAGTACTGCTCTATGTCGTAGACATCGAAGACCTGAGCGTCCAAGAACTCCTTATAGACATCCGGCTCAACCGCAGGTTCATCCGCCTGTGTGCCGCTCACTGCGAGAACCGCCAGACTGCACGCCAAGACGACAAGCGCCAGCCCCACTTTGATCCTGCTGCATTGCTTCATGATTCACCCCTTCCATGTGCCTTACTGGAATCTGCTGGCCACCATCCGCGCCAAAAAAAGAGGCGCGGACTCCAAGCTCATGCCTCGACCGAGGGACCGCGAAGCCCCACCTGTGAAACACAAGGCAAGGAGCCGCGCCCCAGGTGGGGCGCGTTCCCGCCAGTGTCGCTTCACAGGACGAAAGTTCGCGGTTTTCGGTCGAAACGATTACTGCGTAAAACGCAAAAAGCTGGTTCTCAAAGATCATGGCCCCACAACTCGCGGAACCGCCCTAGCGTATGCCACAAGTGCGGAACCCGAGGCGAGACAAAAAATGTACGTCTGCATCTCGAAGCAGTGAGCCGTTTGGGAAACGGCGAACGCGGCGCGGGCGCGACGCCGATGATCGCGCGGGACTCTTGGGGGGGCGTCCCGCGCGAAAGGGTGGTCGGGTGGTCTGTGATGAGCGAAGCCGGCGGCGCCCCGGAAGAGGCGTAGCGCGCGCTCCGTGGACGGCCAGAAACGCCGGGTGTTTGCCGCAGGCAAACAAGCCCGCTCGCGTGCATAGCGTAGCGGGCGACCGGTGTTCTGGCCCGGAACGGAGAGAAAAGCGCGCTCAGCCTCGGAGGGGCGTTGCTGGCGAGCGATGGGGAACAGGGGTCTTGATTGATAGATGTTGTTCGGAGATTGGAGAACCAATCCGCGGAGGGCCGGAGGCCCGACCGCCAGCGAGGACAAGGCCGAAGGCCGCAGCCGCAGCGGTGACGGGCGCATTTCCTTTGTAATGCGCCCGGCAGGCTTCCTACCGCCGGACGTTGGCAAATGGCCCCGATGCTTTGGCGTAGACAAACACGCGGGGCGAATTGCCCGGCGGTTTTTGGGGCCGCATTTGAAGCGACGGGTTTTGACGGTGGAGGTGAACGAGGGAAAAGGCGTTTTCGCCTTTTCGCGGAGTGAACGAAGCCGGAGAAACCGGCACTTGAAATGCGGCGGGGGTGGAGAGCGCCGCGTTAAGCGCGATGTTCAGGAGCGCAAGCGGCGCGGTTAAGCGAACGGCGTTTCCGTTCAGGAAACGCTGTTGGCGCTCTGTCTTGTGAGCGGCGGCGTCAGTGCGTAGCACTGATTGGAGCGAGGCTGTTTCTGCCGCTACCGCATTCCTTCTTCGCGCGCGTGCCGAGGCCGCCCCGTTTCGGGGCGGGAAAGAGAACGGCAGAAACAGGAGAGCGGAAAGAGGATGGAAGGCGAGAGGATCGCCGCCGCTCTTCACGCGGGCCGTTCAGGCC
>JAHIZV010000101.1 GCA_018814445.1 Verrucomicrobiota bacterium
GCGGATGACGGGGTTACACAGGTCGCGCTGTACGCGCATGCCAACCAGACAGGAATGAGTCTCAATTCTGCTCTTTTAACCATTAAACTATCTCGTTGACTCTTCAATGCCTACGGACAACTGGCACAGCCGGGCGAGCCGACGCCCCCCGGGGAACTGACCACCGTCTTGCCGCCGGCAGCCATCTGAGCCTGCAGCTCAACGAACTCATGATAAGCCTTCATGCCGTCTTCAAGGCCATATACCACCGCTCCCGCAGTCCTCCCGATGGATTCCATGACCGCCCTCACTGCCTCTCCATCATCATCGACAACGATTACCGGAATCAGTCTGTCGACACCTGCTTCGTCCAGTTTGGCTTGCAGCTCGTCTATCGGAACCGCACGGTCTGCCAGAACCGTCGAATCCTGATCCTCAGTGGCATCAACAATAATCCAATCGGAGGTCTTCAGACCCGCGACAAAGTCGAGGACGGGAATCCAATCCAATTCCTGCTGTGGTCGCAAGTCGCCCTCTAGACCGCCTCCAAGTTCTCTCCACGCTTTCAATCCTCCCGACATGGCCATCGCGCCCGTAAACCCCCCGGATATCAGCTTCTCGACTTCCGCCTGCAGCCAACTCACCGAATAGCCTCTATCCACGAGAACGAAAGGGCGGACGCGCAGAAAGCGCTTCGCCTTGACCTGGTGCAAGGGAATGTTGATAGACCCCGGGATCCGAGTTTTGAGGAACTCCGGCTCAGTGCGCACGTCGACGATCAGCCAGCCGTCGTCCAGGGCCAGATGCGCCATCACTTCGCCAACATTCCTCCATATCTCAGTGACGCCTTCATGTTCCGCGGAAGCCGGGACGGCTGGTGGTTGTTGCGGCTCGCCTCTTGCGTGGCTACACACACTCAAGCTAGTTATGACGGCCAGTAGTCTGATGCAATTTCTCATGGTCTTTTCTTCTCCTGTCTCCGGATAAAGGCGGGCAGCTCAGTTCATCTCGGCTTTGACACCATCCGCCTCAACATGAAATCTGCGCCACGCCTCCAGCGGAGACTTGGCTCCCGGAAGCGAAATGCGTGTTGCTACGTAGCCGGATCCTCCGTTAATAAATACGCCCTGCTGCGGATCCACAACATGCCAGAACTCTCCATCGTAGTATTCTGCCCAGTTGTGATAATCCGAAACTCTTGCGATCGTGTTTCCCGTACACATGTATCCATCTATGATTCGCGCGGGAACCCCGACAGCTCGACAGAAGGCCACAAACAAGTCGGCCATCTCAGTGCAATCGCCCTTTCTGTGCCGGAGAGCCCACAGCGCACCGAAATCCCGCGATGTAAATCCGACATCCTGAACGTTCTTCTTAATCCACGTATAGACATTGGTGACCGTCTCCTGGGGTAGTTCCGAGAGGAAGCGTGAAGCCTGCACCATTATATCTTCGTGATTTGACTGGATCTTTGCCTCTGGATCCAAATACGGCTGAATAGCCTCGCCCTCAACGGGGTCCATATGCTCGTTCATCAGGAGGTCAGCCTTTATCACGATCACTTCCGCACCATAAGGAGGAAGCAGGTCAATCGGGAACCTGAGGATATTGTTCCCCGCTTCATCCTGAATCAGCTCTGCGGGACGCGATGTCCCAATTCGAAGACAGTGTTGTGAGGAAGACCTCCTCACGGGAGCATGGACCCAGAAGCTGCCGTTGGTTGCCGGAGTGTTCCGCTCGTTCGTCAGCGTGAAACTGAAGCGAATATGCCTTTCCCGCCCCGTCACTCCCCTTGGAGGATCGAAGGAGAACTCCGTCGCAAGACCGTCCGCTGGCGATGCCAGCGGACAGACCCACGACAGAAGGATAACGCCAACTATCCGCCACATCGACGCCCTCCACCTGCTCTTTATTCCCTGTGCCATGCGTTTCCCATTCTCCAGTTCCGACACACGTCGGCTAGTAGCTGACGTCCATCTGCCCTCCTGATGGCTGTCGATAGTAGTAGACGGCGGTTCCCGGCTCGAACTCGTAGTCCGTTATTTGATATGAGTCCAGATCGAACCAGTTCCCGTCGTATGGAGCACCCCAGCCTTCAACGAAGAACATTCTCCGCCAGGACCCATCGGCTCGCTGGATCACGATCTGGTCGGCATTTTCCTCCGCTGCGCCACCCACGGGCCCTCCAGCTCCTGCACCTATGAAGGTTTGCTGCACGGGCAGGAACCTGCCCTCAGAGAACGACAAAAGATTCCAGCCCGGCACAATCGTGCTGGTCGTCGTTCCGTCGTTTCCGACCTCGCCCGGGAAAGTGAGTTCGGTGGGATTCATCGAGTGACGGGCGACAAAGAAGCCCCGTCCTTCCGGCAGCTCGTAGGTAGTAGGGGTGCCAGCCCCGTCACGCCAGATCCCCTGAGAGTCAAGATACATAACATACCACGAGCCATCCATCTGGAGCACGTAGACTTCGTCACCGACCGAGTCACCCGGACCTCCATCGTCACCTTCCAGATATACGGCTAGATACGCCCCGAGTTCACCGGCAAAGCTACGGTCCATCCTCAGTGGCGGAGCCAACATGGTGAAGCCGACTGCCACGTCTTTGCGAATAACGCCCCATACCTTGTCCATATCCGGAGTATCGCCAGCCAGCACCACCTGATAGAATCGATAATCTCGATTCTCCACTCCGCTGTCTGCCTCATCTTCCTCACCGCCATCACCTTCCATCTGCGAATTGACCGGCAGCCAGCCCATTTGGCGCGAGAAAGGATCGTCGCTGTAGTACAGATCGTAGAATACGCCTTCTGCGGCATCCCAAACCACAGTAACGTTTCCGCTTGATGCAGCTACAGCTATGCGCTTGATTTCGACATTCCAAGCCTCGAGCGAAAGCGGTATGCCCTGGGCATTCAACTCTTCGCCAGCATGTCCCACATAGATCTTGCTGATCTCCCAGTCGGAGAACTGTCCGTCAGATGCGATGAATTTGACGAGGTGAACGCCCCAGTCCTCTTCCGTCGGGAACCACGCGAAGTCAGCGGTCCCGTTGGTGTTGTCGACATACACCGCGTTGGTGGGCACATTCAGTGCCGTCATAACCGGCATGGTGTTGTTGGGATCGGATGCCTCTGTGAAGAAACCGATCTGGTCACCCGCGAGAACAACCTTAGGTCCGATGTACTGCAGGACGGGTGGCTGGTTCTCAGCAACGGGCTTCTCTTTGAGGACGATGGCATACTCTCCGCCGCCGTTGATGTCGAATAGATCGAGGTGCCAATCCCACTGCTCCGGATTGTCCTCATTGCGCGTCTTCTGAATCCAGACGTTGGCTTCATTGCATATCTTGCCGTCGACCAAACGGATGACTCGCTTGACATCCTGGTTCCATCCACCTGCGAAAGGCAACTGCACGTACATTGCCCCGGGTGTCGGAGGTACGTTGAGTGTATAATATGTTGTTTCGTCACCATCAGTGCCCTCAAGGACGAGTGAAGCCGTTCCAGTCCGATTGGATACGACGCTGTCCACATTATCGGACTCGTAAACCCTCAGTACTTCGTCGTCATCCCGTGCAAGGAAGTCTCTGATATCATCTCGTCCAGCAAGGTCCGCGAGGACCTCATGGATCATTAGGTGGCTATGCGTGCCGCTGATAAGCGAGGTCAACTGACCGCCCAGTTCATCGGCATGGGTGAAGTGTGCCTCCATATCAACGAAACGACCGGAGAGTGTACACTCCATGATCCAACTGCCGACTCTGGCTTTCTCCGGTTCTATATCACCAAACGGCACAAGAAGGCTTTCGTTTTCTCGCCCCCCGTTTACCTTGCTGCCGATGATTCGAAACCCGATCAGCAGGCCCTGCTCGTTGTCAACAATACGAGGCTGGGCGGACCGGATCTGCACATTCTTTGCCGCTGCGTAGCCTTCATTCTTTACTCGGACGCCCAGGGTAAAGGGCACGGGCGACTCTATCGCTTCCGTGAACGCATCGTCTCCATATACTTCCTCGGGAATGAAGTAATCCAGAGCCAATTGCGGCATCGGCAATACCATGATGCTGTCGGGAATGACTTCCATCTGGTTTATCTCGCCGGCGATGGTGTATTTCAGCGTCGCCCCAACGAAATACAACTGACCAGCCGGTTCCTCGCCCCCCGCGCCGGGGGACGGAATGATCAGCCAGTGGATATCCGCCGATGTCGAAGGGCCGACTACGCCATCACCATTGACGTCGTCGATGTTCTCCATTGAGTCCAGTCGAATGAAAAAGGCTGCGTTTTGGTCGTCCGAATTGCTGGTGCCAATGACCGCATTTCCATCCCCGTCCCGAAAGACAACGTTAATCTCCACATCCTCCATCGTCATGTTCGCAAGGCCGTTATTGATGCGCATATGTGCGTCAAACGCCTGCCGTTCCAAGGTCAATTCCTGCTGTATCTCAATCACGACGCGTGCACAAAGAGACTCCTCTGCAAGGGCGGAGCCCCCACCTGAACAGAGCATTCCCACGGTCACAGCGAGATAGACCAGCTGCCATCTTGTGACTCTCTTCTCAGCATTCATTGCACACCTCTTTTTCATCACATCCTGCGACTTCATTTCTTAACTCAAACACCCTAAGGAATAGCCTCGCTGCTAAATTCAACCTTCCTGCCTTTCAGAAAACCCTTAAAGACACCTCTAACAGGATCGAGCGAAGAGTCCGTTGAAAAGGCCTCTTCAAACTGGATGCACCGTCAGCGCTCGGTGGCCCAGGCGATCGTACGTGTAGACCACGTCCACATCGGGACGACGCTCCCCCACAAGCTGACGCAGATGATCGTACGAGTACGTTGTATTCCTAGCTCCCTGCTCCTCCACGTATTCCTGCTCTCTATGATGCTATTCCGCTTCATCTCCGCTGCATCTCCGCTGCTTACTCTCCATCCGTCACGCTGATCGTCTTAAGCCGGTTCATGTTGTCGTAGGTGTACGTGTGATCGACACCGTTCGGCATCGACCTTGAGAGCAGGTTGCCGATCTTGTCGTAGACGTAGGACGTGACCTTGCCGCCCTTGCTGTCCGTGACGCTCATCAGACGGTTCAGACCATCATAATCGTAGGTCATGGCCCGACCCGTTTCCGGGTAGATGACCTGGGTCCGATTGCCGTTGAGGTCATATGCGCTGGTCACGGTATACGAGCCGACCCCAAGGTCGGTCCTCGTCTCGGCGAGCTTCCGGTAGAGCGCATCGTAGGTAAACACACTCTCGCCGTTAAGGTCCGTGCTTCTCAGAAGATTGCCTGCTCGGTCGTATTCAAAGGTTTGCGTCTCTTCGACATCTCCGACCGCATCTCTGACGACGGACTGAACCAATCGACCAGCCAGATCATATACAGTCTGGACGCTCTGCCCGTTCGGCTCAGTTACCTTCTTCACATGTCCCGCCTGATAGTACTCGGTACTCGTTACCCGGTTGCCCGGACGTATCTCGGCCGTAATCCGGTCGTAGGCGTCATACGTATACTCGGTAGTCTGATCGCCTCCATTCGCGTCATTCTCGATCGTATAGCTGACCGTATTTCCATTGGCATCGTAGGTAACGTGTGTGACCACCGCTTCAGGAAGCCCTTGAGCCGTGACGGTCTGAACCACGCGATTCAGGTTGTCGTATGAACTCTCGACGCGCACGCCGCTCGGGTCGACCGCGGCGGTAATGTTACCGTTGCGGTCATACTCCGTCGTGACAAACGTTCCGTCGGGAGCAGTCACCTTAACAGGACGGTGAATGCTGTCATATTCAGTCACTGTCTGCCGTCCAAGCGGGTCCGTAGCCCGGATGACGTTCCCGACCTGGTCGTACTCCGAGTGCACCTCAACTTCTACCCCACCAACGTCTGAAACAACACTCGTGAGTCGATTGCGGGCATCGTATGTCATTCTCGTAACGTTACCCTTTGGATCAAGAACCTGCGTCTTGTTCCCATTGTTATCGTACTCGGTGACTGTCGTTGCCCCAAGTGGAGCCCTGACACGATACGAACGCCCGGCGGCATCATAATCATTGTAGACTGTGTTGCCCTCAGGGTCTGTCACGCTCAGTACATTGCCTGACAGGTCGTACGTCGTTTCCGCAACCAGGTTGCCTCCCGGCATGACTATCTCAGCCCGGATGGGCCTGTGCAGGTCGTCGTACGTCGTGAGCGAAATCCGGTCGCCGTCATCGCTTACCGTCGTGGCCTGCACTGGATTATGCACTTTATTGTACACCGTACGCGCGGTTGGCTCGATCGCCTCTCCCGTCTGGACGACTTCAACCGCACGATAGAACCCGTCATACGTCGTCTCGGCGGCATAACCGCGGCGGTTGACGGTACGCGTCGGATTCCATCCTCCGGTATACGCGAAGGCTCCGGAACCGCTATTCGCACCGTATTCCATGGTTACGAAATGACCGTCCGGATCGCTGGTCTTCACGAGTCGCCCGAGTGCATCGTATTGATTACTTACGACGTTGCCATTCGCGTCCGTTATGGTAGCGACAAGGCCTAGTGAGTCGTAGGTAGTCTTGGTGACCAGGTTGGGACCATCAGTAGCCACAACGACTGAAGTCACAACGCGATCCATCAGGTCATACACGGCAAGGGCTCTGTTACCCGTAGCATCGATTGTCTCAATCGTGTTGCCGTTTAGATCGTACCTCATCTCGATTGTACCCGGATCCGGAGCAGCAGGCAGATGAGTGCGGATCAGTTGATTCAGTCCATCATACTCATTGACCCTTACATGGCCATTCGGATCGATGGCCCGAAGAGGATTGCCCAGAATGTCCATTTCCATGACCGAAGTGATATTGAAACCGCCGGGATCCACAACCGTCGTCAATGTCTTTGCGCCACCATTGAAGGCGCGGCTCATCGTCGTTACACGCCCTTCGGGATCTATGGTCTTCTTCAAGAATCCGTCGGCCTCATATTCGAGCCAGGAAGTGAGACCTAATTCTCCGTGGACCCCGATGCGATTGCCGCGGGCGTCCATCGTGAAGCTGGTCTCTTTACCCAGGGCATCCGTAGTTTTCGACAATTTGTTGTAGAGGCCATACTCATAGTCCGTGGCAATGGTTTCACCACTTGCCGAGTCTGTGATGATTCTTCGCGTCGGCTGGTTTGCGCGCTTCGACGCAGAATCTCCGTAGACATAATCGATTTCATTGCCGTTCATATCTTTGACGTGAATCAGGTTCCGGTTTGCATCGGCACTCCAAGTGTATTCGACCTCTCCAACACCTGGTGTTTCCCGGGTCAGCTCCGTCACGTATAGACCGCAACCGATGCGGTTCTGGGCCGGGGTTTTAACCTGTCCGAAGTCAAAGATCACCTCGTTGCCTGCGGTGTCGGTAATATGATTAACCACGCGTGATTCGTCCCGCTCGGTGGTGTTGAAGGTGGCGGTTCCGTCGGCAGTCTGCACGGACTGAACTTGCAGTCTTTCCTTGAAGAACAGCCAACCACAGTCACCGCCGGAAACTGAAACCAAACCCGAAGGATGAAGCTCTGTCTTATAGGCAAAGGTAGTCGTATGCCCTCTGGGATCCGTGATCGTGGCGGGCGCCACAAACCAGTTGACTGAACCATCCTGGGGCTCAGCACCAATGGGAGAGCCGTCTAGATAGACTCTTTGCGACAGCACGTCCTGATGGTATGTGAAGCGGGTGACCGGTTGTCCCGCACTGCCCACGGGATAGATGACCGAATCAAGCAACCCCTTCTCGCCACTGTAGGTATAACTATAGGTGTGGCCGGCAGGATCGGTTACGGCAGACAGGCGCCAGCCCTGATCCAGTCCCTCCAGTCCATTCTGGCCCTGGAATACGTTTATATAGGCGAAGTCCAGCCGCCGTTGCGGATGGGCCTCCTCATAAACAGCTCGCACGAGAAGATCCGCCGCGTCGTTGTACTGGAAGACCAAACGGTTGCCGTTCCTGTCCTCCACACTTGCGAGCCTGTAATATCGTTGCCAGCCATTCGTCTCACCCGTGATGGGGTAGCTTGGGGGATAGAATGTATTGACAAAGTCATATGTGCATTTCTTCCCATAGACATATCCCAAGGTCATCCGGTTTCCGGTTTCGGTCAGCGTCGTACTCTCAGCATCGTTAGCGAGATTAAAGTACGTATCCGGAACGTACTGCGCTCCTTGTTTGAGATACTGGAACTCGGCACCAACTTCATCGACGACCTGGACCGTCACTTGCCGGTCGGGGTCAAGTACTTCTCCATGGGTCTTCGCAATAATGACACGACTGGCCAGATTGGCAGACCATCCCAAACCGAACAAGAAATCGTTCGGATAACTGATGGGCCTCTCCAGAATATTGGGTACGGATCTATAGTTCCGTATTCCGCCACTGCGGCGTAGCTGCAAGAGCAACTCCCCTCCTTCAACAGGCACGGCGGCGTCTATTACGCTCAACATGGGCGCGAGGCTGTAGGAGTCGACAAATCCCTGTTGCGGACGCTCGTCCATCTCACTATCGCCGGTGGGGCTAGGATCGGGCAGGGGGACGCCGTGAATATCGACTCGTTGACCCAAACCACCAAAGGCTACGGGCTGGACGATCTGTGGCTTGGGTATCCACAGCGTTGTCTTCTTTTGAGATGCCCCGCAGATAGAACTCACGATCTCGGTGCGCCCATAAGCGTCACCTCGGACCTGCACTTCCATGGGTTCTGCCTCAAAGTCCCATACGTGACCACCCGCCAGCATCCAACACGGCAGGTCACTCACATCAATACCAGCCGGCTCAAGTTCCGCCGTTACCGTGGTCAGATCCGACCAGAAATGCGCCCTCATGAAGAAGAGACGGGTGTCGGGATTGTCATCGTCATCGTCAATCTCATCGCCTCTGTCCGGAGTCAGTGATTTCACCCTGACCACCGTCACGACTATCCTGTCGGATGGAGCAGGTCCTGCCGACCCATTGTAACTCAAAATAATGCTCCCAATCCCTGGGCTCCGACCTTCCACAAAGACCTGGGACGGCGGCGTCTCCGTCTCCAGATCCCATGAAGAAGCCAGCTCGCTCTTAGAGATATCCGTCCATATTTTCACAAGAGGTGAAGCCTCGAGCGTGAGCGTCCCTTTTGACGGGAGCGGGTACACGTCGAGATACATAGGCCACAAGTCTCTTTCCACCCTGTCTACTAGCGGTGTAGTCTCAAAAAGATCGGGCGTACCATCTGCATTGTCATCCCAATCATTCACCGCGATGAAGGCCCCCCGACGATCTTCAATCCCATCATCTAGCAGCGTAAATCCGTTCTGTGCGGCTTTGATCGATTGTTCGCAAATATGGAGATTGAGCTCGAAGCAACTATCGCTAATACCGTCGTCATCGGAGTCGTACGAATAGCAGGATTCTTTGATATCATCGCCATTCAGATCACAAACCCGACAGCCCTCAGCCATACCGTCTCCGTCATAGTCACAGACGAGACATTCATTCAGGATTCCATCTCCCGTGGTATCACACTCGCGGCAGGTGTCATTGATGCCATCCCCGTTATGATCACACTGGAACATGGCATCCGGCTGAGAATCTCCATCGGTATCGCACACGGGCAAGCAACTGTCATTAATTCCGTCATTGTCTGTATCATGGGTGTAGCACGTATCTCCGAAGCCATCGCCATCAGAATCGCATGCGAAACACCCATCCTTCTTTCCATCGCCGGTCGTATCGCAAAGGAAGCAGGAGTTATAGGTGCCGGAGCCCGTAGCATCGCAAACGAAACATGTGTCCGGGAATCCGTCGGCGTTGGAGTCACATATATTGCAGGTGTCGTTTCTTCCGTCACCATCGGTATCACAAGTGAAACAGGAGTCAGGAACCCCATTGAAGTCGCTGTCGCACTCACAGGAACAAGCGCCAGCGACGCTCTTGTAGTTGGGTCGTCCTATCGGCCCACCGATGCCTCCAGCCCACCACAAACGAGAGTAGCCAGACCCGCTGCTGCCACCAGTGTGACCATCATGTTCACAGGTGCCGAACGCGTACGATGAGCAGGCATAGACGGCTTGCTGATACTCTTGATTATTGGCACAGTAGTAGCTGTAGCTCACGACGTAGCAGGCTGAAATCGCAGAGCAACCTCCGCCCGTGTCCTCGCCATCAGTACCGTCCGGCGCCTTCAGACATTGGACCCGGAACGGGATCAGCAGGGAAGCCTTCGCATCGAGTGTTTCGGGAACCTCGTCGAGCAGTTCATACACAAAGTATTCGCCGGCCGGAGGCGCTTCTATCACTAATTTGTCTGCCCGTATCAAACCATGGTTGGTCAACTTGAACTGGCCGCTATATGCATCGCCCTTCTGCATCCGCGGAAGATTGATGGAGGTGGGCTCAACGGTAAGTACAGCCGCGGGCACATCGCTTTCGTACGTCGTCCGCACGATGATGTCGTAGCGGTCCTCAATCGTGATCGGCATGACCTCCCATTCGACCGTGATCAACTGGTTCTTTAGAGCCACACGTTCAAATACGGCAATACCCGGCTTGATCGTGATCTGGCCCGCCAATGGGTTCCGTCCGTTGGCCGTCACGCGATAGCGATAAGAGCCTGCCGGCAAGCTTTCAAACATGGCATCACCTTGGTCATCTGTCGCCAGCGTCTGATCAATCGTCAGAACATTTTCATTCTGAATTCTGATCTTGGCAGAGCCAACCCCCTGAATTCTATTGCTGTTGCCATCAAGCGTGCCGGTATACATATCGGTCACCGTGAAGAGCACGTCCCCGACGCCGGACTGTGTGACCGACACATAGAGAGGAATGCTGATCGTCTGATAATTGCCCGCTTCGACGCGCAGGTAATAAGTGTAGATGTCCGGAGTAACATAGTCCGCCGGATGGAAGGAGATGCTGACCTCGCGGCGCTCGCCCACCTCGATATCTTCCTGCACCGAAGGAGAGACCAGCGTCAGCCAGCTTGGAGCGGTGAGACCACTGCCGGTGACCAGCGATAGACGGACGTTCTCCATCAACGCGAGACCGTTATTCTCCAGCGTCAGCGTCTCCGAGGCGTATTGGTCGTGTGCGACGCCGGTTTCCACGTAATTCGGAGACCAGATCAGCGCGGGTTCGGCTGCGGAAAACGCGTAATGCATCGTCAGATGACTCCAAGCTGTAGCCGGCCAGTCGTCGCTCTTGAGCGTCAGCACGGCCACACCTGAAGTCACAGCCTCACTCTCCACCGAGAATGAAAGCGTGCCGCTCTGGCGGGCGCTCAAAGAGATCGGGTCGCCAAAGAGGATCTGCGGTTCCGGTGGAATCACGCCGTCCACCTGCTCACTCGCCTCATAGGACAAGTGCAGATTCGTGGCCGACGTTCCCTCGCCGGCAGTCACCTTGATATTGACCGCTTTCCGGTAGTCTGTGGGCAGTCGGAGATCCGCCTCTTCATACTCCAGAGTCATCCTCGCTATACTAAAGACGGCCTGAGCCGTTCTCTCACGCATATCGGGATGCATCGCCCACGCCCGGTACGTGCCCGATTCTCCGGGCAGCGGCGTGAACGCATGGCTGAAGTGACCATTTGCATCAGTCGTCAGATCATAGGTTCTTTCAAAACCACGCAGGGAGATTGTCAGGGTCACGGGAGCATCCGCTTCCGGCAGTCCGGTTTCACGGTTCAACGCGCGGCCCGTGATCTGGACCTCAGATTCATTCATAAGGACCGAGGGCGTCGCATTCGTGACCTGAGCGTAGTATGGCGTATCTGTCAGCGTCACGGGTCGACGCGCGTTCAGGCCGTTCACCGCGGTTTCATCGTCCCGGTCGCGGTGCCAGTAGAACTCATCGACTTCAAGCTCGACGTAAACCGTATCGGGCGCGTTCGTCGGAATCGGCAGTTCCATGACATCGGAGGTGAAGGACTCTCCGGCGGGGATGCGCGCCACGACATCACCGTTGACCAGAGCGATCACGTTATTGCCCAATGCCTGCTTCATTGGCGTGACGGACAGCACATTGCGGTCGCCATCGTACACCTTCAGACGCACATTACTTGAGTCTGCGTTGCCCTGTTCGGTGGCCGTGATGACTTCGATTTCTTCTTCGCTGTTATTCCACACACTCCACTGAACTATGCCGACGCCACCGCGGATGAAGGTCCCGTTGAGGATCTCCGTCGGTAGTACATATTCCCCGACGGATACGATCTGTCCGCGCACGATCTGCACCAATTCGCCAGCATTCGGTTTCATTTCAATCCGATACACCAACGGCGCCACCGGCGGCAGATTGGTCACGCCGCCGATCACCACCTCCACCGTCTGAGTAGCACCCGCGGGAATGTCCACCTTCGCCGAGATATTGGTCTGCGGCTCCATGCTGACCCGCAGGTATACATCCTCAACGTCGTAGCTGGACTCGTTAAGAATGCTATAGGCTAGGCGGTTCATGATCCCCCGCTTGACCTCTCCCTTCATCCGTTGCGCACGGAGCTTGGGCAGTCGGATTCGCCGCGGCATGCTCTCTTCAAGCTGCTGGTCGACCGCAACGATGGCATAGTCGCGCTCGTCTCCAGTGTAACCAGTATCGATGCGCGTCGTGGTCCGGATCAGCGCAGTGTTCAGACGCCGCTCCTGATTGCTCGCCCCGAGGTAGAAGTCATAGCCCTCGATTTCACTCGGATATGGATGCGACCAGGTAATGACCGGAAGCGAGCCGTACGTGGCATTGACTTCCATTTTGTTGATGGGGAGCAACTGGAAGTTCAGGTACACCGAATCCGCTGGAGCCGATTCGTTGCCCGCATTGTCCACCGCAGTCACCGTATAGGTGTGAGCATTCTTGGAGGGAGTCGGATCGATAATAGCAGTCACTGTCAGATCCTCTACCAGGGGCGTGAGCGAACTCACATCGGTGATCACCACATCCGGCGAACGATAGAGACTGTATGTAACCGCCGGCTCAGTGTACACGGGCGCGGACCATTCGACAGCGACTCCCTGTGGGGCCAGCTCAAGCGCGAGTTCCCGGGGAGGGCCTGGAGGTGTAGCATCGGAGACGGCGGAGACGGACGGACCCTGTGTTCCGATGGCCTCCTGCCCGTTCTCCTGGCGTACGCTGGCAACGGCGTAGTGGTAGATACCTTCGACCTCGGGCTCATCCAGGTAATTCAGCGCTCCAGTGCTGCGCACGTAAGCGCTCAGCGCGCCTTCACCCGGCGCCTTACGGAATATCTGATAATCCACCGCACCCTCTACCTCGACCCAACTGAGCTGGATCTTGCCGGCCGGTGCCGACTCGGCCGCGAGACCGTATGGGGTACCAAGTCCCGGCAGATCGCCCTGGTACACTTCGAATACCGCGTCTCCCTGAATGTCCGTGCCGATATTATCCAGATCGTCCCACGCGCTGTAACCGATGTGAAGATCCTCATTGGTTATGCCAGCCGTCTGTGGCAGAACGAACGTGCCGACCCAGGTCCGTCCGGACTGCAGGGCAACATTGGTGACCGATACCCAGCCGTTGGTGTGTTTACTGAGCTGATATTTCATCTCGGGCACGGTGCCGTCTTTCACGTCGTCATCCAGGGCCATCGTCAGCGTCACGGCGACTGGATTGTCTGCATAGTTCTGAATCGGATTCGCGGGTTGAATAACCAGATCCGTGACCGTCGGGCCATCTGTATCAATTAGCACAGTGCCCCCGGCATCGATCTCAGTACCACGATTACCCACCTCGTCCCTCGCCGAGAAGACCACGTAACCAAGTCCCGAAGGCGTCGCGGATGCAATGGTGAACCTTCCGGTATAGGTGGTCGCCGAAGCTTCCTGCAGATACACCGCCATAGGCCATCCGTCCATGGGGGTCAAACTGACATAGGGGACCGTCAGAAGCGGCTCGCTTACCGTAAGGCGAACGTCCACCAGTCCCGGAGCGATCCGACCGGTGGCCAAATCATAGTGGCCATGCGGCGCGAACTCGAAGGACAAGGCGCGCGGTCCCAAGCTATCCGAGTCAGCGGATTCCTCGTTCGAGAGCAGACTCTCGGTTCCCGCAAGACTGATTCGCGTAACCCGGTAGTAGTAAACGCCGTCGACAGCGGGCACGTCCGTATAGGTTAGATCATCCAGCAGGGAGCTGTTGAGCTTCACCGCGACCGCAGTCGAAGTGAAGGAACCGGTGGCGCGATAGACATTGTAGCCTTGGACCGTGCCGTTGTCGGGCTTCTGCCACGAGAGACGCACCTCGCCACCCTCGCGGCTGACTGCGGACAGATTCTCCGGCGCATCCGGCACGCTCTTATCCAGCGTTACAGCGATCGCCTCCGCTTCCGGCCCGGCACCTGCACGGTTCGTCGAAATCGAGCGGATGTAGTTCACGCCCTCAATCAGGTCTATCGTCGTCATGAACGTGCCGTTTGATCCCGCATAAGCGGTCGCGCCGGGCTGCTCGACCGCGTTGACCGAGAAGGCCACATGGGTATATGGCTGAGCCGATCCACTGACAGTAATCGTGTTCTGATTTGTCAACGACTTGTCCTTGGGATACTCAATTTCCGGTTCTTCGGTCGGTGCCTCAAGGGCGAGCACGAGGCTATTCGTCACCCGGGTCGTGTTCCCGATGGAGTCATACATTTCCGTAACGAGCTCATACATTCCGTCCTGATGGAGCGGCGCGGGCCAAGTATAGACATAAGGCGACACTAGATCGGAGTAGACGAGCGTCCCGTCCATGAAGAAGTCAACCCGCGGCACACCGGACTCATCGAATGCCTGTACGGCAATGATGTCTTCGCGCAGAACGGTCATTCCGTCCGTGAGGTTCAGTTCGCCCCACTTCAGCGCCATCAGTGTCGGACCCGAGCTGTCCGCTTCCGGCATTGCGCTCGCTGTCTCGACATTCTTATCCCAACTGTCGGAAAGGTTCACTGAGACCACGCTGAAGTGGTATGTCTGACCGTTCAGAAGTTCGTCGATCGCGACGCTCGTGTTCGTTGTAGTCGCCCTCACTGTCATCGCCGCCACATTCGTATAGTCCGCTAGACCGTAGTACACGGCGTAGTGCTTCAGATACTTGGCCGGCGTCACGGGATCCCAATGCAGATCGACCTCGCCACTGCGAGCCGTCGCGGCCACATTGGTCGGATTCTCCAACAGGGTGATTCCGGTACCGGTCGTGCCCTGGCTTTCCAACCCCTCAAGGTCGTAGGCAGACACGCGGAAGAGGTAGCCGGTCGCGGGTTCAAGACCCGTCTGATTGGAAGCGGTGTACATCTTGGCCAAACTTACTCCACTCGTCGAACCATTGAAATAGATGCGGTAACCCGTCAGATCGTTGCCATAGTCGGGTGAGTGCTGCCAGTGGACGATGATATTGGAATAGCCGCCTTCGAACCACAGGCCCGTCGGATTCCACGGCGGCACACCATGGCCGACAAGAGAAGTCGGAATGCCGTTCGCATTGATGTCGTCGCCCGAATGACCGACGTAGAGGGTGACCAGTTCCTGATCCTTCAATTGACCGTCC
>JAHIZV010000102.1 GCA_018814445.1 Verrucomicrobiota bacterium
ACGAATGGCACTGACTTAAGGCCACGACATGCCTTACGGCATTGACTACAAACAATGCGAACTTCATCAATTGTTCGTAGTTAAGCCCGTCAGGGCTGTGCCTTTCTTTGCCTGGCGCATCCGAAAGTGGTCTTAAGTCAGCGGCATTCTGGTCAGTCACGAACTTGCCACGAACTTGGGAACTTGCGAACTTGCGAGCTTGACTCGGGCAGTTAGAATGGGAGGTCGTCCTCAATCTCGTCGGGCATTTGGGAGTCGTCTGGTAGTGGGGGCTTCTCGTCGGCCGCTGACGGGTCGTCGGGTGTGCTGTCGCCCTCGCTTGGTTCTATGCGCCAGCCTACCAGGTTGTTGAAGTAGCGGCCGTTGTACTCCCGTCCGCGGATATCGAATGAGACCCTGACCGTTTGTCCGGCAGAAAGGCTGTCGAGCAGGCTGACTTTGTCCTTCAGGAACTCGAAGCTGATTTCCTGCGGATACTTTCCCTCCTCCACGGTCACCACGATTTCGCGTTTGGTGAATCCGCTGGAGAAGCTCTGCGGTTCCTGGATGAGTTTGATCTTTCCTGTTAACTCGTAGGCCATGGTGCGTCCTCTGCGTGTCTACTGAATTGCTGCAGGGGGAAAATACAAGATTTGAATCTTTTGTCACGCTTTGATCAGGAGAGATTGCCCGCGAAATGCGCGCAACCTTCTTCCCCCGCATGAGTCGAACGATGTTTGAATCTTATTGGGGCATTTCGTTTGAAGGTGCTTTCACGTTTGGTGACTATTCTTTATGATGATCATCCGCTAATTGTGGACCTGGTCCGTACTTATGAAACTGATCTCTGCATTATCTCGAGCTGCGATGGCGGCTTGCCTCCTGTCCCCGCTGGGGGCTTCGGCGCAGGATGTTGTGCTGTTGCTTGAAGATGTGCTTTCGCTCACGCGCAGTTTGAACGAGGGCATTGCAATTCAGGAGGAGCAGGTTGGGATTGTCTCTCTTGATAAGAAACGTGCGCGCACACTGATAACTCCGCAATTCAACCTGAAGGCGGAATACGAACATCCCGATAAGGAAATCGTTTTCGGGGAAGATCAGTTCCGCGCCGATCATTCATGGCGGGGGAGTGTCACTCTTACTCAGCCCCTGATTGATCTGCGTGTTCCCGCCTCCTACAGCGCGGCGAAGGTCGGGATCACCGTTGCGGAGAACAACCTTGCCACAGAAGCGCGCCTGCAACTGCTGGAAGCTGCCCGACTCTATTATTCGTTTCTACAGGCCGCGAAACAGATAGAGGTTGCTGAAGAAAGTCTTAAGCTGGCTTCGAACGAAACCGTCCGCGCTCGCGCGCGCTTTGATGCCGGGGAAGTCCGCAAGACAGAACAACTGCGCGCGGAAGTAGACGAGGCGCGAGCGGAGCGGACGCTGACCGAGGCCGGCAGTGCGCTGGAGATTGCTCGCGCGGAACTCGCTCGCCAGATCGGATGGACCGCGCGTACGGTGTACGAGATCGCACCGGCCAGGCCGATCGCAGGTGCGCAGACAAACGACTTGGAGAAACTGATCGGCATGGCCCTGGAAAATCGGACGGAAGTACAGGCTGTCGTAAATGGGATCGATCGGCTGGAACTCGAACGCAAAGTGGTCCGCCGTCAACGCTGGCCCACGCTCGACGCGGAGTACCGTCACAACTTCGTCGATCCTGAGACGATCGCCGAAGAGAACGATTCATGGACCTTCCTCGTGATCGCGTCATTCGATCCGTGGGACGGCGGCAATATCGGCATAGAACTGGAACGGATCGACATGGAGCTGGATCAGGCCGAGTTGCGTCTGCGGCAGACGGAGAAGGCGGTGTCGCTGGAGGTGGAGCGAGTCTACCGTGACATTCTCACCCTCGAAGACAACCTGCTGACGCTCGCGAAGGAAGTCGAACTGGCGGATGAGCAATACAGAACGCTCTCGGAGCAGGCCCGGGTGGGCGAGGCGACAAGCCTCGATGTGAGCACCGCACTTGTCGCGCTCTCGCAGGCGAAATCCTTACAGGTGAGGACGCATTACACCTATGAGTTCGCCAAGCTCACGCTTCAGCAGGTCCTCGGACTATTTCCGCGGGATATCACAGAAGATCAAACGGAGTACGTGTTTTATGAAAAGGATTAAAGACAGATGCCGGACCAGTCCAAGGCCCAAGGTTCAATGTCCAAAGTCGATAGTTCTTCTCCTTTTGGTCCCTTGCGTCCTATTGGTCCTTTCAGCCTGCGGCGGCAAAGCCAAAGCTCCGGGAGGGGGCGCGCCCGGTGCCTTCGCCATTCCCGTTGAAATGGTCACAGCCGAAGCAACCGTCTGGCAGACAACGGTCAAAGCTGTCGGTACGCTTGCTGCCGACGAAGAGGTTCAGGTCCGCAATGCAGTTGCCGGTTATGTTGCCCGGATCGTGGCTGAAGAGGGTGGTGACGTCGATAAGGACGCCATATTGGTCAGCATAGACGCGGACGAGTACAATCTGCGTGTTGACCAGGCGCAAGCTCTTCTCGATGAAGCTGAAAGCAATCTATCGCGGAAGAAGGTCCTTAAGGATAAGGATCTGGTCTCAGAATCAGAGTTGACCACGGCGGAGAACGCGTTTGCCGCCGCGCGGGCGGAAGCGGGTCTTGCCAGAAAGAAACTGAAAGACACGAAGGTCAAAGCTCCGATGGCGGGCAGGCTAGGGAAGCGGTACGTATCCGTGGGCGATTACGTTGGCGTGGGCACACCTCTCTTTGACCTCGTTAAGCTGGACCGACTGAAAGTCGACTTCTCTCTCCCTCAGCAGTATCTGTCGAAAGTGAAAGAAGGTCAGACCGTAACGCTCACGACATCCGCGTACCCGGATGAAACCTTTGAAGGGGTTGTCGACTTTATTGACCCGGTACTCGACGCTGGAACGCGTCGAGTGAAAGTGCGTGCCATCATCGACAATAGCGATGGCCGTTTGACGCCGGAGCTGTTTGTGAACGTCGAACTGGAACTCGAAAAAATCCAGGATGCTGTCGTGATCCCGGAAGAGGCCCTGATCTCAGGGATCGGCGGCATTTACGTTTTCGTCGCAGTGGAAGGCGTCGCTTCACGGCGGGTTATCACTATTAACGACCGTGCACCCGGAAAAGTATGGGTCGGCAGCGGCGTGGCCGCAGGTGAGCAAGTGGTCACAGCGGGACATCAGAAGCTTCAGGAAGGTGTTCCTGTGATGACGATGCCTGGCAGTGGGGAATAATGTTTCTATCTGATACCAGTATAAGAAGGCCGATAACGGCCGTGATGCTCAACATCGCCCTGGTCGTGATGGGCCTCATCGCGTTGTCCCGTCTACCGGTCAGAGATCTGCCCGACGTGGATTCGCCCATTATCTCGGTCACAACCGTTTATCCGGGCGCCGGTCCGGAGGTAGTCGAGAGTGAAGTAACCGAGTTGATCGAGGAGGAGCTGAATACCATTGAAGGTATTCGCACTCTGTTCTCAACGAGTCGCGACGAAGTCAGCGCCATTACGATTGAGTTTGTTCTCAATCGCGACGTCGATGTGGCGGCGCAGGATGTCCGCGACAAGATAGCGCGCATCTCCGGCCGTCTACCCAGTGACGCCGACCCGCCGATTGTTTCGAAGCAGGATGCTGACGCTCAACCTATCATCTGGGTCGCGCTCTACAGCGAATCCTATTCGGCGGTTGAGCTTACCGACCTTGCTGAGAACGTGATGAAGGACCGTCTTCAGAACATATCCGGGGTGGGGCGGGTAATCATCGGCGGCGAACAGCGCTTTGCGGTACGCGTGCGATTGAACGCGGACCTGCTTGCGGCTCACCAGCTGACCGTGCAGGACGTGAGTGCAGCACTGAATACGGAAAACGTCGAATTGCCGTCAGGTCGAATCGAGGGGCCTTCGCGCGAGTTCTCGATCAGGACACAGGGCGAGTTCAAGTCGGCTGAGGGCTTCCGCAGCCTTATTGTTGCGTACAGAAACGGTTCGCCCGTTCGGCTTGGGGATGTCGCCGTTGTTGAAAACGGCGTGGAGAACGAGCGGACACTTGCTCGTTACAACAGCAAACCATGCCTGGGTCTCGGTATCGTCAAGCAGTCCAAGGCGAACACGGTTGAGGTCGCGAAGAGAACAGAAGAGGTCGTTGCCGAATGCCGCGGGATACTCCCGCCCGGGGTCGAGGCGGAGCTGGCCTACGATTCCTCGATTTACATCCAGCAGTCTATCGTAGAGGTATACCGGACGCTCTTTCTCGCGGTGATTCTTGTCACGCTGGTTATTTTCGTTTTTCTCCGCAGTGTCCGCACTACGATCATTCCGGTTATCGCGATTCCCGTATCTCTGATAACCACGTTCGCAGTGGTACACTTCCTCGGCTTCACGATCAACAACCTCACGCTTCTTGCGTTGGTTCTGGCCATCGGCATCGTTGTGGATGATGCCATTGTCGTACTCGAGAATTCTTACCGTCACATTAACGAGTTGGGCAAGAAACCCATGCTGGCTGCGAAGGAGGCTACGAACGAAATCGCCTTCGCCGTCATCGCGACGACTCTATCTCTGGTCGCCGTCTTCGTGCCGGTCGCCTTCATGGAAGGGTCAACCGGCCGCCTCTTCTACGAACTCGCCATGACCGTGGCGGTAGCTGTCTGTACGTCGAGTTTTGTGGCGCTTACGCTGACACCGATGCTGTGTTCCCGTTTTCTGCGCGAATCGGCCACGCACAAGTTCAAAATATACTATGCGTTTGAATCGTTCTTCGACTGGTTGAGCCGTGTGTACAAGCGCGGTTTGGACAGGGCTCTTCACCACCGCGTCATGACCATCTTTATCGGCATCATTGCTGTAGTCCTCATTGCCGTCTTCTTCCGCCTGTGCCGGCAGGAATTCCTGCCGATGGAAGATAAAGCGGGCATCCTGGTTATTGCGATGGCGCCCGAAGGATCAACACTGGACTACACGGACGGATATGTGCGCCAGATTGAGGGCATGGTGCGTCAGGTTCCCGAAGTCGAGGGTTATTTCTGTGCGATTGGTCTCGCCGAGGAAGGGGTTGGCGAAACAGATACCGCATTTATGTTTGTCCGGCTGAAGCGCTGGGATCAGCGGACGGTAAGTCAGTCGGAAGTCGTAGGGTCATTGGCGGGACCAATGTTCATGATCCCGGGCGTGCTGGCCTTCCCGCTTGAGCCGCCGCCGCTTGATACCGGAACGTGGGGGCAATCGGTTCGGTACATTGTGCAATCAACGGATCTGGACCGGCTTGCCGAGTATGCAGATATCATGGTTGGCCGCATGCGGCAGATGCCGATCTTCAACAACGTCGATTCTAATCTGAAGATCAACAAGCCTGAGCTGTCCATCGATATTGACCGGGACAAAGCCGCTGACCTCGGCATCAGCGCACGTGACGTCGCGGCTGCATTACAGATTCTTTTCGGGGGCAGTGATCTGGCGAACTTCAAGAGCAAGGGCGAGGAGTACGAGGTGATCGTGCAGCTGGATCGCGAGTCGCGATCGCTGCCGGCCGATGTGGATGACGTGTATCTCCGTTCCCGCGGTGGAGAACTCGTCCAGCTCAGCAACCTGATTTCGATGCGGGAGGCCGTCGCGCCCAGCGAGATTAACCACTACAATCGTCTGCGCGCTGTCACTCTGCAGGCCAACCCGGCGCCGGGCGTCACGCTTGAAGAGGCGGCGACGGCAATGGAGAATCTCGCCAAGGAGGTGCTGCCGCCCAGTTTCACGACTTCATGGAGCGGTGAAGTGCGTGAGTTGAGAGAGGGCGCGGGCAATCTTGGGTTCACCTTTGGCCTCGCGCTTCTTGCCGTGTTCATGGTCCTTGCCTCGCAGTTCGAAAGCCTTATCGATCCTTTCACGATTCTTCTCGCTGTCCCGCTCGCTGTTCTCGGCGCGTTGATCACGCTCTTCGCGACTGGAACAACCCTGAACGTCTACAGCGTGATCGGCATCGTCATGCTGATTGGTTTATCCGCGAAGAACTCCATTCTTCTGGTCGATTACGCGAACCAACTTCGTGACAAGGGAATGCCCGTGATTGAGGCGACAGCCGAGGCGGGCGCCGTTCGGCTGCGGCCTATTCTCATGACGGCGATTTCCACGATTCTGGGAACGCTGCCGCTCGCGATAGCCGTAGGCGCAGGTTCGGCCGGTCGGCGGTCGTTGGGTCTGGCTGTTGTGGGAGGCATGCTCTTCTCGACGATTCTGACCCTGTTTATCGTTCCTGCGGTTCATACGCTGCTTGTTCAGGCTGCTGAACGAGTCGGCAGAGGCGAATGAATGGGAGCGTGGGGGAAAGGGTCGCGTCCTGATATAGGTTGTCACTTGGCTGAGGAAGGAGTGGGCCATAGTGAATGCAGTGATCAGGTACAGTGAGGCGTTTAAGCGCCGTGTAGTAGAGGAGCTGGAGAACGGGAAGCATTGTTCGATAGAGGCGGCACGACGAACGTATGGTATTGGTGGATCGATGACGGTCCCACGTTGGGTTCGTCGATACGGGCATGAAGAGTTTTTTCCAAAGCGAGTGAGGATAGAGACCTTGAAGGAACGAGACGAACTGAAGGAAGCACGTAAGCGGATCCGGGAGCTGGAAGCCGCTATAGCAGATGCGCATGTGGATTACTGTCTTGAGAAGGGCTATTTGCAGGTGGCCTGTGATCGTTTGGGCGTGGACATGGCCGACTTTAAAAAAAAGAACGATATGACGCTGTCGGCCACGCGCAAGCCTCCGACGAAGCGCAAGGGGTGACGATCGCGGCGCTTTGCCGCAACGCAGGGATGAGCCGGCAGAACTTCTACAAGCAACGCAAGGCTCGGCAGTCGCGCAGTGCAGACGAAGGGTTAGTGAAGGCTTTGGTGATGCGAGAACGAGAACTTCAACCGCGCCTGGGAGGGCTGAAGCTGTTCCACATGCTCAAGGAGGAACTGGCTCGGGCCGGGGTGCCTTTAGGACGAGATCGCTTCTTTAAAATACTCAAGAAGCAAGGGCTTTTGCTTGAAGCGCTGCCTAAAGCTCCTCGTACCACGAACAGTTATCACAGCTTGCCCGTGTTCAGGAACTTAATCAACGAGTTGGAAGTGACGGGGCCTAATCAAGTATGGGTCAGCGACATTACCTACATCCGAACCGATGAGGACTTCGTGTACCTGAGTTTGATCACCGACCAGTATTCGCACAAGATCATGGGTTATCATGTAGCCCTGACGCTTGAGGCCAAGGATGCGCTTCACGCGTTGGAGATGGCCCTGGAGCAGCTTCCGGCCGGAGCCTTCCCGATCCATCACTCTGATCGCGGTTGCCAGTACTGTTCTCTCGAATACGTCCAACGCCTGAGAGATAGAGGGCTTTCTATCAGTATGACGGAGCAGAACCACTGCGCGGAGAACGCGATGGCCGAGCGCATGAATGGCATCTTGAAGCAGGAGTACTCCCTGGGATGCACTTTTCGCCTACGAGAACAGGTCGATCGGGCTGTGGAGCAAGCTGTTGCACTCTACAACACGCGCAGGCCCCATCGATCGCTGCAACTGCGCATTCCAGGCCAAGTTCATTTCGCGGCGGCGTAGGTTTCTGCCGGCAGAAACCTACGCATTCATACACCATGAGGAAGACAGAACAGCTCAAAACAAGTGACAACTCGAAATCAGGACTGGGCCAACCAGGCAACTCGAAACGCGGGTATCTTCCTCCCCGAAACCCGAAACCCGAAACCCGAAACCCGAAACCCGAAACCCAAACATCGAACACCGAACACCGAACATCGAACATCGAATGGCGGATCCTGACACATACACTCCTCCCGGCGGACCCCCGCAAGGCATTTCTCCCAGTCGCGAGCTCTGTGCGGCAATGGGGGAGGCGAACATCTTTCGCATGTGCGAGGGTTTCTATGCTGAGTTGGAGACATCTGCTGTTCGCCACATGTTCCCGCAGGACATGAAGGAAGCCTCGAAGAAGATCGCCGCGTTTCTTGTCGGGCTGTTCGGCGGCCCGCCGCTGTTTCAGGAGCTGTACGGCGCTCCGCAGATGAGAGCGAGGCACCTTGGGTTCGCCATAGACGAAGCGGCACGCCAGACCTGGCTCAACTGTTTCAAGAAGACGCTTGAGCATCCTGATAAGTACAACTTCCCCTCTGAGTACCTTCCGGGCTTCATCCGTTTCATTGATGAGTTCTCCGCGTGGATGGTCAATAGGAAACCCGCGTAGGGGAGCCAAGGCTCTTCTCTCCTACCTGCTGAGTGTCCAGCCAAAGTGAGTCACATCCCACGTGACAACCCGGTCGCATCCCTGTCGGTGCCCTATGGCCGAATTCGCGCTTTCCAAACGCTTCTCACTAGACGACTGAATATCGAGGTGAAACGGTTGACTTCAACGGTCGAACGTTTTATCTTGTGGTTTTTAACGAAACCAGTAGTGGACTCTTCCTCCAGGATGGCGGGGCGGGTTATCAGGGAAAAGAGGAGCGCATTATGAGGACTCGTGTTACTACAGCCATCTTAACATCGGTGATCGTCAGCGTGTCAGCAACCCTCTGTGGGGCAGCGGACATTGCCATACAGAATCACAGCTTTGAGTCGCCGGATATCTCTGCGGGCGTCGCTAATAGTCTGGCGCCTGATTCCTGGACGATTAGCGGGACCGGGCAAGAGGGGCAGATGGACCGCAACGGCGGCTCTCCAGCCTCATCAGTACTGGAAACTCCCGACACGGAAGACGCAGAACAGTTGGTGTGGTCCAACGCTGGCCATTTCTGGCAGGTATTGTCGGAGCCTCTCGCCGCAGACACGACCTACATACTGACCGTTGATGTGGGCGATAGGAGTACCGCAACGTTTGACGGGGCCGAGTTGTTTCTTGGTGCGGGTTCAGCTCTGGGCGAGAATCTACTGACCGCCACTGAGGTCATCAATCCCACTCCGGTCAGTAACTGGAAGACTTGGTCCTCTACATTCGTGACCGGTCAGGCTCCCGCAGGCGAGGGGGATCCGCTCCGTATCGAGCTGAGAAATAGAAACATCGGCCAGCAGGTTCTCTTCGATCGTGTCCGTCTTACAGCTGTTCCGAATTCGTTTCTGCACGTATCTGAGAAGAAACTCATTGCATCCGATGGTGAGGCCGGCCATCGCTTCGGTTTCGCAGTGTCTTTGAGCGGAGACACCGCTCTGATCGGCGCTTATCAGGATGACGACTTGGCAAACGGTGCGGGCTCCGCCTACATCTACCAGAAGAACGCGGGTGGAACCAACGCGTGGGATCGCGCAGCGAAGCTGCTCGCCTCGGATGGTGCAGCCGCAGATGAGTTCGGTCGTGCGGTTGCGATAGATGGCGATGTCGCTCTGGTCGGTGCGGATGGTGATGATGACAACGGGAACAACTCTGGCTCGGCCTATATCTTTGAAAGAGCTGCCGGGGGGACGAACGCATGGGGAGAGGTGGCAAAACTCACGGCCTCGGATGGCACGGCGGCCGACTACTTCGCAACGGCGGTGGCGATTGACGGAGATGTAGCGGTCATCGGGGCGTATCAGGATGCTCCGGCGGGAAGCAGATCCGGTTCGGCATATGTCTTTGAACGTAACGCGGGCGGCACTAACGCATGGGGTCAGGTAGCCAAGCTGACGGCCTCGGATGCCGGCATTTCCAATTACTTCGGGTACGCCGTGTCGGTGGAAGGTGACGTAGTGATTGTTGGCGCTTACGTCGACGATGACTCGGGATGGGCCTCCGGCTCTGCCTATGTCTTTGAGCGGAACGCCGGCGGGACAAACGCCTGGGGCGAAGTGGCCAAATTGACAGCTGCAGACGGCTCAACGAACGACTATTTCGGTTTCTCCGTTTCAGTGGATGGCGACACAGCGCTTATTGGTGCGTTCTGGGACGATGATATGGGAGAGAACTCCGGTTCCGCATATCTCTTCGAGCGCAATGCCGGCGGAACGAATACATGGGGACAGGTTGCCAAGCTGACGGCTTCCGATGGCTCAGCACATGATCATTTTGGCTACTCGGCATCGATTGAAGGTGACGTTGCTCTGGTGAGCGCGGTGGCTGACAACTCGCCGGAAGTGGATGCCGGCTCAGTCTATATCTTCAAGCGCAACGCCGGTGGAAGCAACGCGTGGGGCCAAGTCCGCCAAGTCACAGCGTCGGACGGAGCAGAGGACGATTTCTTCGGATACTCAGTATCGGCTGATGGCGATGCGGCTCTGATCGGCGCGTGTTTCGATGATGACGCGGGAGGCAACTCCGGTTCGGCTTACGTGTTGCCTCTCTCTCTTGAGGAGAAACAGTTTGAGCAGAGGGGAAGGTTCACGGCCTCAGATACTGATGCGGGCGATCTTCTCGGCCGTTCAGTGTCGATAGACGGAGGTGTGGCGCTTGTTGGTGCGCATGGTACTGATGGCGAAGGAAACTACACCGGTGCCGGGTATATTCTCGAGCGCAATGCCGGAGGTACAAATGCGTGGGGTCAACTGGCGAAACTCACAGCCTCAGATGGAGAGGCGGGTGACTCTCTCGGCTTCGGAGGATCGATCGACGGAGATCTGGCACTGCTCAGCGCGGCGGGAGATGACTATGGTGGTACCAATGCCGGTGCAGCCTATATTTTCGAACGCAACGCCGGTGGAACGAATGCGTGGGGCGAGGTCGCAAAACTGGTCGCTTCAGATGCAGATGACCTGGACTCGTTCGGCAGTTCGGTGTCGATCGCTGGAGACGTTGCCCTGATCGGAGCGGAGAATAACGATGATGTTGGGTCATCGTCTGGATCCGCTTACGTGTTCGAGCGCAACAAAGGTGGAACGAACGCATGGGGCGAGGTGGCGAAGTTGACGGCTTCTGATGCCACGTCGAGCGTTCACTTCGGCGGTGCGGTGTCGGTAGATGGCGACATAGCTGTAGTTGGTGCCTGGGCCGGCGGCCTCGGCTCGGCATACATCTATGAGAGGAACGCGGGTGGCACGAATATGTGGGGAGAGGTAGTCAAACTGACAGCTTCTGATGCGGCCTCGGGTGATTACTTCGGCATTTCGGTCTCGGTTTGCGGTGACGTTGTGCTGGTTGGCGCACATGGTGATGACAGTGAGACGGATTCCAATTCCGGCTCTGCTTACGTTTTCGAGCGTAACGCCGGCGGAACGAATGCCTGGGGCGAAGTGGCTAAACTCACAGCCTCTGATGCCTCAACAAACGACAACTTCGGTATTTCAGTCTCATTGGATGGAGACATGGCTATCGTCGGCTCCTTCGGAGATGATGATGCGGGAAGTAGTTCCGGTTCAGCATACGTCTTCCAGCGCAATGCCGGGGGCGAGAATGCCTGGGGTCAAGTGAGCAAGCTTACGGCCAGCGATGCCGGGATGTTCGACAAATTTGGTGTTTCAGTCGCCATCGATGGGGGTATGGCATTCGTGGGTACGTTCGCGAGCGATGCTTTAGGGAGCGATTCGGGCGCTGCGTACATCTTCGAGGAGTTCTTCCCACTGCCGGATGAGGTGGCTGTCGGTGCAGCATATCAGGACGATGCCGACAACATCGTGCTGTCGTGGCCGTCAGCATCCCCCGTGGACTACACAATTCAGTTCAGAGACGCGATGCAGGACGGTCAGACATGGACCGATGTAACAGGCTACGTGGCCATGCCAGGCAGAGGCCTGATGATGAGGGCAACGAACTCGATGAACTCAATCTTGGAAGGCTGGTACCGTATCAAGGCCGTGAACTCACCGCTTAGATAGAGAGGCGAGCAGGAGATCGCAAATCGAGGCCTGCGCCGAGCGTAGCGAGACGGGCCGACGAATGTCGGCAATGCAACGAAGTGAAATGGCAAACCTGAGAAGGGCGGAGGGTCAGTCACGTAAAAACTCATTCCGAAACAGAACGGACTTTTCAGCAACAGACTCTGGGCTGGCTGGATTCGCTCTCAACATCGAACACCCAACATCGAACATCGAATTGATGAACCGCCCATGATGCCCCGCGCCGACGGTACAGCGACCTTTGAACTATGAACCTTAAACTTTGAACTTCCCCCTCCCTCTGCTATCCTTCTGCCATGTCGAAGAAAGACAAGAAGACCAAAACCGCCAAGAGTGAGAGCACGAAACTCCCACGCAAGTTCTACGAAGACGAGCTGTACAATCTGCAGGTTGAGCTGGTGAAGCTGCAGGAGTGGGTGAAGCTTAAGGGGCTGAAAGTTGTCGTTCTCTTCGAAGGCCGTGATGCGGCGGGGAAGGGTGGAGTTATCAAGCGCATTATCCAGCGCATGAACCCGCGCGTTTGTCGGGTGGTCGCGCTTGGCGTGCCCACGGAGAAAGAAAAGTCGCAATGGTATTTCCAGCGTTACGTTCCGCATCTTCCCGCGGCGGGTGAAATAGTCCTTTTTGACCGCAGTTGGTATAATCGCGCCGGTGTCGAGCGTGTGATGGGTTTCTGCAGCGAAGAGGAGTACCAGGAGTTTCTTCGTTCATGCCCCGAGTTTGAGAAGATGCTGACCCGTTCCGGAATTATTCTGATCAAGTATTGGTTCTCCGTGAGCGATGAGGAGCAGGAGCGCCGTTTCAGCGCGCGGCTGGTCGATCCTACCAAACGCTGGAAGCTGAGCCCGATGGATTTGCAGGCGCGATCGAAGTGGGAGGACTATTCCAAGGCGAAGGACCAGATGTTCGCCTACACGGATACAAAGCAATCACCGTGGTATGTGGTCAACGCCGACGATAAACGACGTGCCCGGCTCAACTGTATTCATCATCTTCTGAGTCTCATCCCTTTCAAGGACACCACGCCGGAGAAGATCAAGCTTCCCGAGCGCCCTGACCAGCAGGAAACTTACGTTCGCCCGCCCATTGAGGAACAGACGTTTGTTCCCGAAATCTACTAGCCCGCGGGGCGGGCTGATGGTTAATGGTTGGCGGGCGAGTTAGACGGGCGTCATTGCGAACTGAGCCGTTTGACGTGCTCTCCGAGGTGGAAGGTGAAGCAATCCAGTTTGCATGAACGCTGGATCGCGTCGCCGACATCATTGATAGGCCATCCAACGCAATCAGCTTGCGATGACATGAGCGAGTTGCAAGGTGACAACGAAGAACCATCAACCATCACCCATGTGGCAGCCGCCCGCTATCTCGCATTCATGGGCAACTCGCTAGCTTCCTCGTCAGACGACACGGCGGTTCGCGGCACACCCGCCACCTCGAAATCCCAGAGAAGAGGAAGGTGGTCTGAGAATGTTACATTGGGCATCCAGAACCGCGACGTCGTGATTTCTTTGCTGTGGAGAATGAAATCGAGATGCCGTTTCGGCGCCCAACTCGGGAACGACGGTTCTCCCTTGCCATTCGCGTTTTTCAGCCCGCATGCCGCAAGAAAAAGATCGATCTCCTTCTCGCCCCACAGAGCATTGAAATCGCCGGCGACGACAACCGGTTTCCTGGCCGACTTCACCAGTTCGTAAAGATCCCGCAACTGGTGGTGGCGAACCCGGAAACCGAGCGACAGATGAACCAGGAAGATGACCAGGTTCTCCATTTCCATTTCGATCACGAGCCTTTTTACTCCGCGGTCAAAGTAGTGATAGCGCTCGTTGGTTATCGTGTCCCGTGTAAGAAAAGCATTGCCCTGTTTATTCATGACCGGGACGGCCTTGGTGATACTCCTGTTTTCTTTATACTTGGACCGGTACGTGTGATAGTGCCCCAGTTCGTTGGCGATCGTCTGCGCCTGGTTGGTTTTACGGGTGCGATAGGAGCCTGAGTCGACCTCGACCAGCCCGACGATGTCCGGCCGCAGCGGCTTTATGAACGCAACAATTTCATCGAGCTTGTTCTCCGTGCGACGGAAATAATTCGCCCACGGAAGCATGCTTCTTGCCCCCGTGGCGTACCTTATGTTGTAGAGGAGGAATCTCATTCAACAGCTACTCTACTCCTTCTTCTGCACTTTGAAAGTGTCCATCGTGACTTAGCCCCTGATCATTGAACTGAGGTCCGGTGAAAACTCCTTGATTACCTGTGTCGCGCGCCCTAGATTTTGTCCGAAGCGATTCCGTATGACTTCCTGCATGCACATCCTGTCCATAGTGCCCGGGCCGGGGCATCCCGCCCCTTGGGTCTGGGTAGGGACGGGGATCCATTTGATTGCATTCGCGCTGGTTTGTATTCACTCGATCAGCCACCGGAGGCAGGCGAACTCAGCGATACTCTGGATCTTTCTTGCCTGGTCGCTCCCGATTGTAGGGCCGTTGCTTTACCTCTTTATCGGCGTCGACAGAGTGCCGGCTCAGGCCTTCAGAAAGCGGGAGGTAGATGCCGACTTTCTTGAGGATATGCGGAAGAGGCAGAGTGAACGGCCCCCGCTGGCGTACTGGCGGGCGGTTCATGAAACAGGCATCGTGGAACCCGACTCGGAGGCGGGCCGCAAACTGAACCGGATGCTTGAGCCTGTGCTCTCGCATCATCCTCTGCTCGGGGGTAACGAGATCATGCCGCTCGTGAGCGGAGACGAGGCCTACCCTCAGATGTTTGATGCCATTCGGTCCGCCAGACACCATGTACACGTGCAGAGCTTTATCATAAGCCGGGACAGAGTCGGCCGGGATTTGATGACTCTGCTTCACGAGAGAGCAGAGCAGGGAGTGCAGGTTCGGGTGATGTATGACCGTTTCGGATCAACGGCAGCTCATCTGAGCGGATTTTTCCTGAAGTACCGGCATCCGAATATGCAGATCACAGGATGGACGCAGGCGAATCCTCTCCGGCGTCAGTTTCAGATAAATCTTCGAAACCATCGCAAGACCCTTGTGGTCGATGGTGCGCAGGCTTTCTGTGGAGGAATCAACTTTCATGAAGATAATATGTCGCACGGCGCCAGAAAGCCGATCCGTGACTATCATTTCATGGTGCGAGGTCCTATCGTCCAGGAGCTCCAGTTCTCTTTCCTGCGGGACTGGCATTTCATGACGGGAGAGGATCCTGACAGGATCTTGACCGAAACTTTCTTCCCGCACATCGAGCCGCAGGGGAACAGTAAGATACGTCTTGTCAACAGCGGGCCCGCGACCTCAAGAGAGGCGATTGCCGACGTTCTGTTCATGTCCATCGTCAGGGCCAGAAGTGAAGTGCTTGTTGTAACACCATACTTTGTTCCTACGCCGGATATTGTCCGAGCCCTCAGGTCCGCCGCTCTCAGGGGGGTCAATGTGCGTCTCGTTGTGCCGGAGAAGAACAATCATTTCTATGCAGGTTGGGCCGGTCGATCGTACTACGAGGAATTGCTCGAGGCCGGCGTCCGTATTTTCGAGCGTGAACCGCCGTTCATGCACGCCAAGGCCATACTCGTCGATAACTGCTTCTCGATGGTGGGCACGGCGAATATTGATGTGAGAAGCCTGCGCCTCAACTACGAAACGAACCTGATCATTTACGATGAGGCTTTCGTCGATACAATGGACCGGATCATTTTTGAGGACATCTCAAGAAGCAGGGAAATCGACCTCTCCTCCTGGCGGCGGCGGCCGCGCCTTTGGAGGGCTCTGGAAAATGTGGCGTACCTGCTTATTCCGATGCTGTGAGAAGCATGGCGAGTGTGAGCGCGTGGAGGAAAGAGAAAGTGGGGAACTTTCAACTATCAACGAACAACGCCCAACTTGGACCCAGTCCGTCAGGACCTAGGCATTGTCTAATCGAACATCGAACGGGGGCATTTCCCCTCCTTTGAACTTTGAACTTTGAACTATGAACTTTGAACTTTGAACTATGAACTATGAACTTTGAACTATGAACTTTGAACTATGAACTATGAACTTTGAACTATGAACATCGAACTCCAACAGGGCTTCAGCCCGATAGTCCGCCGCGATGCCAGGATTCTGATCCTGGGCTCGATGCCCGGGGAGGAATCCCTGCGCCGGCGCCAGTACTATGCCTACCCGCAAAATGCCTTCTGGGAGATCATGAGCGAGATCGCCGGGACCTCACGCGATCTGCCGTATCACGAGCGCCTGCGGAAGCTGAAGGAATCGAGGATAGCGCTGTGGGATGTCTGCCGCCGCTGTCATCGTCCCGGTAGCCTGGATTCCAGCATCAGGCAAGACACGGTGGAGCCCAACGACTTCGCTTCATTGTTCGCGAAGTGCAGGAGTATCGATGCCATTTTCTTCAACGGTCATAAGCCCGAAGATCTCTTCCGCAAACTCGTTTTCTCCGATATGCCCGAACGGATTC
Source organism: Verrucomicrobiota bacterium (assembly GCA_018814445.1). GTDB lineage: Bacteria > Verrucomicrobiota > Kiritimatiellia > JAHIZV01 > JAHIZV01 > JAHIZV01. The sequence continues at coordinate 16,243 of JAHIZV010000102.1, forward strand.
AGCAACTGCCCATGCGCCGACTGCCATCGACCAGCCCCGCGAATGCCGGCATGTCGAGAGCCGATAAGTTGAAGGCATGGAGGGAGATTGAACAACACTTACAGTGCTGAGCATGTTCGGCGACCCTCTGCTCTTTAAGATATTGATATCGCGCCATCGCCCATCTTTGTCACCCAGGGCGTTGTTGACTTCTCGGCAGTGATAAGAGGGGCATTCAAAGTGAGGCCGAGACTGATGTGAACGGCATCATATACTGTCGCCTCATAGTCGAGGGTGACAGTCAGTACATCGCGGCGATCGGGCTCCCTGATCTCAAACGGTGCATCGAGGTGCAGGTCGTAAATCTCCAGGGCAATATCCTTGTCGATTTCGCGCCTGCGCACGTAGGTGTGTAGAACGTTGCCCTGCGTTGTTCCTCTGCCCTTTGACGGATGAGGGCCGTTAAGGCCTCTTCGATCAAAGCCCGTTTCGTCTTCGTCTGGCTGTACTTCCGAGCTTCCCTGACGAGGTCGTCATTAGGGTCTATATTCGTCTTCATGTGCATGAATAAACACAATGCACATTGGAGCACATCATTTTCACGCTCGTTGGCGCGGTCAGTGGGCCGGATGCAGAAAAGCTACGACTTGAACTGGTTGAACAGGTCGTCGAACAGCGATCGCTTCTGCTTGCGGGCGTAGGGCGGGGGGCTGACGTATATCTGGTCGTCGCTCAATGGCGGCGGTGTTGCTTTCGTCCACGGAGTGAACGGGGAGTGCTGGAAGCGATCCTGTATCACAACCGCCCGATACTCGGCTCCCGCCGCCATGTAAATGAAGACAGCGATCGCGACCCAGATCAGGTTGAACTTGAACAGGCCGATAATCCCGAAAATCACGGCCAGGATCCTCCCTGTTTTCGCGGCGATGCGGGTGGCCTCGACGCGGCCTTTCCTCGGGGTCATCCATGCACGGAAAATGCGTCCTCCGTCCATGGGAAAGGAAGGCAGAAGATTGAAGAGGGCAAGAATCAGGTTGATCATGCCGAGAGAAAGGAAGACATGCCCAAGGGCTGTTGCGGTCATGAGTGCCGCCAGGTTCCAGAGGACGATGAATATGCCGGAGAGTGCCAGACTGACTGCGGGCCCGGCGATTGCGATCATAAATTCGTCGCGCGGCCTTGTGGGCATGTGGTCGAGCTGGGCGACGCCGCCGATGGGCAGAAGAAGTATCTCGCGGACCCGGCACCCTAAAGCAATCGCAACGATCGAATGTCCGAGTTCATGAAGAGCAACGCTCGTGAACAAACCAACAGCCGCGAGCAGGCCCCAGAAGAGAGAGCCGGCGCCCGGAGTGATCTGCGCGAACTGCAGGACAAAAAAGGGTAACACGATCCAGAGGGTTATATGCACCCGGATCGGTATACCGCGAACTTCAGCTATCTTTGTTGAACTCATGACTAAGGCTATGACGTATCACGCAAAGCCGCAAAGGCGCGAAGCATATTCCTGCAAAAAATGGATTTCTTTGCGATCTTGGCGTCTGTGCGTGAGATTTCTCTGTATTCACGCGGGCTAACTGAGCAACCCCGAGAGCACACCTCCATCAACGGGGATGGCTGTGCCTGTGATGCCGGAAGCCCGCACCGAAGCGAGAAACGCAACAAGCTCGCCCAGTTCTTCGGGTCGCTGAAAACGTTTCTGCGGCAGCGACTCAATGATGTCCTCCGCCATATCTTCCGGTGACTTCCCTGCTTTCTCGGCCATTGCCTTGATTAACTGTTCGTATCTCTCGGTCCGGAAGTTGCCGGGAAGGACCGAATTCACCGTGATCCCATCGGCCGCCAGTTCTTTCGAGAGCACCTTCAGATAGGATGTGACAGCGGTTCTGAAGACATTGCTCAAAACTAGATTGCCAGCTGGCTCTTTAACCGTGCGTGAAGTGATTGCGATGATCCGGCCCCACTTCCTTTCGCGCATATGCGGGACGAGGATATCGACGAGTCGTTTAACTGAGAACAGCAGAAGTTCGCACGCGTTCCGCCAATCCGCCTCGCCCCTGTCAAAGCTTGCTCCCGGCGGAGGTCCGCCCGTGTTCGTCACAAGGATATCAACGGGACCCCAGTCTGCCAGTTGATCCATACACAGTCCGATTCCTTCGGCGGAGCCGAGATCGGCCACAACAGGCAGAACGCGCGCGTCGCGGTCAAAATCCTGCAGAGCCCTTTTCAGGTTGTCTTCCGAGCGGGAGACGATCGCCACTTCACAGCCTTCACGGGCCAATGCGACCGCTGACGCAAGTCCCAAACCTTTGCTGGCCCCGCCGACCAGGGCTCTTTTGTCTGATATTCCGAAATCCATTCTCCCTCCATTCAATCCAGCTCTTACGTGATCGCGACGGCAGGGAATTGCCGCTCTCCAGAACGTTCAAATCCTTGAACTGGAAACCATGCAATGTTAACTTCCCCGGAGAACGAATCAAGTATGGGAGGAAAGATCATGAAGAAAGTTCTCATTGTTGCACTGATTGCCGCACTCACAGTCCTCACAACCACCGACTCCTGGGCCCTCTGGGGTAAGGCCACGACGGCGACGTCTGATGGCGATGCAGACATGGGTCTTGGCGAATACAAAGGACTCAAACACGCCGTCGGCGTGAAGGATTTCGACAACGACGCCGGGTGGCGCGGCAATTGGGAAATCGGCAACAACCTCTCGGTCATGCTTGAGTCGGCCCTCTTCGACACAGGCCGTTTCGTCATCGTGGAGCGTGAGAAGCTGAAGGAGGTTCTCGGCGAGCAGGATCTCGCGGCAAGCGGGCGCACGGCAAAAGCGAAGAAGGTTGCCAAGACTGGTCTCATCCGCTCGGCGAAGTACCTTGCGACGGGTGCGGTGACCGAGGTCGAAGAGAATCAGTCCGGCGGCGATGGCGGTATCCGCATCAAAGGATTCAAAGTGGGTCTCGGCAAGAAGGACGCTCAGGTGACCATCATCGCCAAGCTCATCGACACGACCACGAGTGAAATCGTCGCAAAGAAGAGAATCGTTGGAGCGCCCGGCGGCATCGGATTGAACGTCGGTTACTCGGGTTCCGATTTCGGAGCGAATCTCGGAGGGTTCAAGAAGACCCCCCTGGGCCAGGCCGCGCAGGATTGCATCAATCAGGCCGCAAAGTGGTTCGCCGAGACGATGGAAGAGATCCCGTTCGAGGGAAGTGTTATCAAGGTGAGCGGTTCAGGTCAGGCCATCATCAACCGCGGCTCCCAGTTTGGCGTTGAAGTGGGACAGGTTCTGGTGATGAGAGAAGAGGGCGAAACGCTGATAGATCCGGATTCGGGCGAGATTCTTGATCAAGAGGAAGGGCAAGTGATCGGGAAAGTCCGCGTTGCCAAAGTGAGCGAGAAAGTCTCCTACTGCGACATTATCGAGGGCGAGGAGCCCGAGGCCGGGACGGTCGTCTCCGCTCAGTAGAGCGTCATTGTGGCCTTTGGCCGTCATTAGTCATTGGCTCACTACGTTCGCGTCATTGGGGTACGTTGAATCCAATGACCCATGACGATTGGTCTCCGGTTGGCTCAGCCGATCTCCCAGACTTCCATTTCCGCGATCGCATCGGCGGTCATCTTTTCAACCGGAAGGGCGGCTTCGGCTTCGAGCACTTTCCCAAGCTTCGGGCGTGTGCGCGGACTCTTTGACACAAGTGAACAGCAGTCTTTGTACTCCTCGATCGCGGCTTCGTAGGTTCCGATCTTCTTCGTCAACTCCACGACGTCCATCTTCTCGTAAGTGAGAAGAGGCCGGAAGACCATGGCTGGTGTTGCATTCGCGGTAGCCAATAGGTTCTCCATGGTTTGCGATGCTACCTGCGAGAGGCAGTCACCCGTGACGAGAGCGGCATGTCCTCTCTTTCGTGCGACCTCACCCGCCGTGCGGAACATGAAGCGGCGGAAGAGCACCAGTTCGAGATCCGGCGGTACTGGAGTGCGCATGAGCGCGAGTTGAAAGGCGTGATAGGGTACGAGGAACAAACGGCTCGTTGCGCCTTGCGGCGCAGTTAACTGCTCAATCATCCGGGGAATCTTGGTGTCGCGCGCTCCTTCGGCGCGCGGGAAGACATGATAGTGCAGATAGTCACTTGTGCATCCGCGTCTCATCATGAGCCACGCCGCGGCGGGCGAATCGATGCCGCCGGAGAATAGCGTTAACAGATGTCCGCTGACGCCCATCGGCAATCCGCCCGGACCCGACAGGCGAGGTCCTTCGAGATAGACTGAGTCACTGTAAATCGAGTAGGTCAGGAGCACATCCGGATTTCCCAGGTTCACAGTCGCTCCCGTCGCCTCCTGTATCATGCCTCCAAGAGCAACGGCCGTTTCCTGTGATGTGCTCGGAAAAGATTTGTTCGCCCTGCGCACCCGCACGCCGAATGTCGCGTTCGGAATTCCCGAAGCCTGGTATGTCGCAATGCCGGCGTTGCCCATGGCGCCGACATCGAGAGGCAGTTTCTTCATGGGGGACACATGGGTGATGCCGAGAACGCGGGCGGACGCATCCAACAGTTGGTCGAAGCTCTCAGTCGGGATGTTCTCAATCAGCAGGCGGTCATGAAACTGGCTGACTCGCATTCCGAAGCGGTCGGCCACCCGCTGTAGATTCTGCCGAAGGCGAACAGTAAACCGACTGCGGTTTCCGCGCTTCAGGATGATTTCCGCGAAGCGGATGACTATGGAATCCCATTGCGCGGTCGAACTTGCTGTGTCTTCAGTCATGCGGGTGAGTGTCACAGATGAGGGGGGAACTCTCAACATCCAACTTGCGACAGGCAACTCTCAAGAAGTAGCGGATAGGAGAAGAACCATGGATCAGCTCAAAGCGCGCCTCTGAGTGCGGCTTCTACGGCGTCTTGTGGTGACGCAAGGTCCTCGTAGCGGTTCGTGTCGTCGTCGCCCGCCCATACCCCGCGCACCCGGTCGAGGTAGGTGATGTCCTCATCGCAGAGAAGACTCCGGTCGAACTTCAGAATGTTGCCGTCCGCCTCCTTAAGTTCGACCATATCGCCATTGTCGCCGACGAGAAGGGCCTTGATCCGGCTGCCCTTCTTTGAAGTCCAGACTTTGACGGATCGCTTCGCGAGGAAATCGCGCGTCTTTTCGAGATCAGCAACTTCGCGTTCAAGACCCCGCTTCTTCTCAAGAAGTTCCCGGTTGCGCTCTTTGAGCGTGGCTATTTCTTTTTCGAGGCGCTTGTTGTCGCGTTGGATCTCACGCCATTTCTGTTGCTGCTGCTTGATGGCGGCGGGATCTGCGAGAATGAGCTTCGTGTCAGAAGGGGATTTGTCGGATCCGGCGAAGCCTGGAACGACACAGGCGAAGCATAGCGCAGCGACAATAACAGCTATTAATCTGCTCATATTCCCCTCGGTAAAGCCTTTTACTACATAACCCCAAAAAGAGGATTCTGGAAACCCCAAAATCAGGTTCTCTGGCTTTTTTTTCCATGGGTGGGCGTCGAGAATTGAGAAGTACTTGCAAGACATTCTCAACGGTAAGGGAATAAACGATCAGTAATGCCGCCAACCGTTAGATTCCTCGCTGGAGTCACATTATGTGTTAAACTCTCACCTTCGGCGGTCGCTGAGATTCAATGTGTGCGCGGGGAGATGATGAAATGCTGAACGATCCGATCATAGACGGGCTTCATTCCCAATACGTGGCCACCACGGAAATACCATCGACTGGTGTATGGACTGCGTCATGGCCAGCACCACGTTGGAAAGCTAACCGGCTACCTCTTCTGCAATGGAAAGGTTGACGGTTTCTGGAGTGCGAACTTTGTGTGAGCCGTGCATGAAGGGTTAGGCGGAGTGACGGAGTCGATGGTATTGTCACTAGTGCGCCGAGGCATTGACTGCCGGGGTCGTCTAAGCCGTCAGGTCTGAGAGGGCTTCTTCGCGGGAGTCAAAGGTCTTGAGGCGCTTGCCTATGCCCAGCAGTTCCATCGTTCGGATTACTTTGGGGTTGACGGAACAAAGCACGAAGTGTCCGGTGTTTACCAGCGACGTGCGATGATAGGCCAGTAGCAGGCCAAGCGCGGTGCTGTTAACGTAAGTGAGGTCCTTGCAGTCCATGAGAATAGCGTGTCCCCGCTTCCGAAACAGGGGGTCCAGGGCTTCTTTGAACTGCGCAAACGTGGCCGAATCAACCGGACCGGAAACGGTGACGATCGTCAGTCGCTCTTTATCTTCGACTTGCAAATCGAGAGTCGCAGGCATTACGTATAGCTCCTGATTGAGCGTTGTATCATTTCCCCTTGATAGCCAAATCCCCAAATATCCTTTATTGTTAAACGGTTTATTAGCTCCTGTAAAGGCATAACTCTGCAGCTTGAAAGGTGGCGGAGATGGTTATCGAGATTCTGCCGGCGGCGAACGACAACTACATGTATGTCCTCACGGGTGGCGATTGTCTTTCCGTTGTGGATCCCACTGACGGAAGAGGGATTCTCGAAGCTATCCGGGAGAAATCTCAGCCGCTCAGCTACATCTTCAATACGCACCACCATTTCGACCACACTGCCGGGAACGCTCTGCTTGCGAATGAGACAGGCGCTCAGGTGATTGCACCTGAAGGTGCGCGGATTGCCGCTGTCGACAGGCGCGTTGCGGACGGACAGGAACTTCGTGTTGGTGGTTTGAAGATGCGGGTCATTGGTACACCGGGTCATTGCAGGAAGGACGTCAGCTTCTATATTCCTTCGCCGGGTCCGGGCGAGCCGGGAGTAGTTTTTACGGGCGATACGATGTTCGTCGGCGGGTGTGGCCGACTGTTCGAATGCGGGGCGGAGGAGCTGTTCAAATCGCTGCGGCGCCTTGCGGAACTGCCGGATGACACATTGGTCTTCTGCGGACACAACTTTGCGGAGGAGAACTACAAGTTCGCTTTATCAATTGTCGCGGAAAGCACGGTGTTTGCGGAAAGACTCGCAGAAGTGCGGGGCATGAAGAAGTCCGGTCAGCCGACCGTTCCATCGACGATCGGGAGAGAGAAAGAATCCAACATATTCCTCCTGTCGGGTAATCCGGCGGTCAAAGAGGCCCTGAGGATGTCCGATGCGCCGGATGTGGAGGTGTTCGCTGAATTACGCCGGAGGAAAGACAGGTTCTAGCGATGGGCGGCTCATGGCGAATCCCGAATCCCGGTTTGTTATCATCGACAGCCCCCGGCTTCTTCAGGTGCCGATCCTGTAGCGATACGAAACTAGGCAGAAGCCCTTTTTTTGTCTACACTGTCTGATCAATTGACTCGGGAAACTCGAGGGAGACGGGAAATGAATAAGCGACTCCTGTATGCGTTGATACTGATTGGATTATCCGTTGTGGTTCTGCTCTTCAATCGAGGAAGTGTGGATGTGAACCTGGTGCTGACAACGATCAAGTCTGTGAAAACTTCGCTCGCGTTTCTGGGCTTCATGGCGGTCGGGGTCGTTATCGGAACTCTTCTCAAGTAGGAAAGCTATGTCAGATTCAGTCAAACGGGCTCTTGATCGCGGCATTACCGTCCTCCATCCGTCTTCCGTGCAAATCCGCGAAGACGTTCAGATCGAGAGGATCGCGCCTGATGTGGTCATTCATCCGGGCTGCAGGATTCGGGGAGCAGACACCTCTATCGGACCCGGCTGCGAGATCGGGTCGGAAGCTCCGGCGACTGTAGAGAACTGCCAGCTCGGGCGGGAAGTCAGGCTGAAGGGGGGTTACTTCTCCGGTGCAACATTTCTCGACAGGTCCAGCATGGGTAGCTGTGCGCATGTGAGGCCGGGCACACTGCTTGAAGAGGAGGCTAACGGCGCGCACAGCGTGGGATTGAAGCAGACTATTCTCCTTCCGTTCGTGACAGCCGGGAGCCTGATCAATTTCTGCGACTGCCTGATGTCGGGCGGCACCAGTCGAAAAGACCACAGTGAGATCGGGTCCTCTTACATCCACTTCAATTACTCGCCGCACGGTGACAAGGCGACGGCTTCGCTGGTTGGCGATGTGCCGCAGGGAGTGATGCTTGATCGGCGTCCGATATTTCTGGGCGGGCAGGGCGGGATGGTCGGCCCGCGTGTCCTGGCGTTCGGGACAGTGGTTGCCGCGGGTGTGATCTGCAGGAACGACGTCCTGGCCGAGGGACAGTTGATCCTGGATCCTTCCTTGAGGCCTGAGAATGAGCCGAGACGGACATACAGGATGGGGTTGTACGGACCTGTCGAACGGACGGTGCTGAACTGTCTTCGGTATATCGGGAATATCAAGGCTCTCAGGGAGTGGTACCTGCAAGTGCGGCAACCGTTCATGAAGCAGGATCTCTATCAGGAAGCTTGTTATGCGGGGGCTGTCGCGCAATTGGATTCGGTTCTTTCCGAGCGGATAGGAAGGCTTGGCGATCTGGCCGGACGGATGGAGAGGTCTCTTGATCTTGTCCGCGAGTCAGGTGGAGCGGAGCAGAGCTGCCGGAGCGTGGAGGAGCAGAGAAGCTTCAGAGATTCCTGGGGCCGGATTCGGGGTGATCTTGAAGGGGTGCCAGACAGCCGAATCGGGGGTGAGGCCCGGGCTGAGTTCCTTTCCGCATGGGAGAAACTCCTTGGCCAGGATGACTATCTCGATGCCGTCAGACTGCTGAATCCGGGGGCGCGCTCCGCCGGGACGGCATGGTTGGACGCGATCGTCGGAAGCGTAACGGCTCTCTGGCAGGCGCCTGAAGCGTAATGGTTTGATTTGTGCATATTTGTGATGATAAACGTACGGGAAATTACTGAAACTCAGGAGAAAAGCTGATGGCGCGTTTGTTCGGCACGGACGGTGTACGCGGGGTAGCGAATGTTTCCCCGATGACCGCTGAAATGGTTCTCGAGATAGGAAGGGCTACAGCCTATGTGTGCAAACGACACGAGACGAACGGAAACCGCCGGCATCGGATCGTGATCGGTAAGGATACCCGTCTGAGTGGCTACATGATGGAGAACGCTTTGACTGCGGGAATCTGCTCGATGGGCGTCGACGTATTTCTCGTAGGCCCCATGCCGACACCGGGAATCGCTTTCATAACCCACAACATGCGGGCAGACGCCGGCATGGTTATCTCAGCTTCGCACAATCCTTATCATGACAATGGGATCAAGATCTTCTCCCGCGACGGCTACAAACTGCCGGATACGGAAGAAGATGAGATCGAAGAACTCATCACCAGTGGCAGAATCCGTGACATTCGGCCGACCGCAACCGAAGTCGGCAAGGCAAAGCGGATTGATGACGCGATCGGACGTTACATTGTTTTCTGCAAAGAAACGTTCCCGTACGACTTGAGCCTTCAGGGAATGAAGATCGTTCTGGACTGCGCGAACGGTGCGACCTACAAGGTGGCTCCGATCATTTTCTCCGAGCTTGGCGCAGATGTCGCCGCAATTCACTGCGCTCCCGACGGCACGAACATTAACGATGCATGCGGCTCCCAGCACACCGATGACCTCATCGCGAAAGTGAGAGAATCCGGCGCGGATGTCGGTTTGGCATTCGACGGTGATGGTGACCGGATGATAGCAGTGGACGAGAAAGGCTGCGAGTTGAGCGGGGACCACATCATGGCGATCTGCGCGAAGATGTACAAAGACATGTGGCTGCTCAAGAACAACGTAGTGGTCACGACGGTCATGAGCAATTTCGGCCTGCATACGGCGCTGGATAAGATGGATATCCGGCACGAGTCGGCACCCGTGGGAGACCGATACGTTCTCGAACGCATGAAGGCCGTTGATGCCGTTCTCGGCGGCGAGAATTCAGGCCACATGATCTTCCTGAATCATCATACGACAGGCGACGGAATAATCGCCGCGCTCCAGCTGCTTGCGGCTATGCGATACTACGCCCAGCCTCTATCGAGCCTCGCGTCGGTAATGACCGAGTCTCCGCAGAAGATGATCAACGTTGACGTGGCAAAGAAGCCGCCCATCGAAGACATCCCTGAGATCGTCTCGGCGATAAAGAATGGGGAGACTGAACTGGCCGGCCGGGGCCGGGTGCTTGTGAGGTACTCGGGAACCCAGTCGATGTGCCGGGTCATGGTGGAAGGGCCGGACGAAGAGATCACAAACCGACTCACCGAAGAGATCGCCGGAGTTGTGAAGAAGTGTTTGGGATAGTAAACTGCCGGACTGTAGCAACGTATGAACAGAGGGCGAGATAGCCGGCTGGCCCGCGTGCTTCATAAGGCGGTTTCCCGCGAGCGCTCAAAGTTGATGGATTTCAGAGCAACACAGGCTTACGTATTTCTGCTGGCCGTATTCGTTTCGACGGCCGCGTACGGTTCCCGGACGGGGGTGGCGGAGTTCGATTTCGGCCCGATCGTCAGTCGGCATGTTGACGTGAACGGCGACACCCGGCTGAGGGCGCTCGGTCCGCTTTTTGAGAAAGCGTCTTCGGAGGACGGAAAGAGCTTTGCGGCTGTTCGTCCTCTTTTCTCCAACACGAAAGACCCCGTCATGGAGCGGGAGACGACGGAAGTCCTCTGGCCGCTTGCTTCCGTGCGCGACTTCAGGGACGAGACCTATTGGCGTGTATTGACCGCGATCTACCAGGATTGGGATGTCAACAATCCATACTCCCGCTATCGATTCTGGATCCTTCCCCTGTACTTCCAGGGCCGTGATGTCCGCATGCGCAACTACGTTGCGTTGTTTCCGCTCGGAGGCCGGATAAATGAATTTCTTGGGAGGGACGAGATCTCCTTCTGGCTGTTTCCTTTGACGGCGTACAGTTCGATTAACAATGTGAAAACGCGGGACGTGCTCTGGCCCTTTATCTCGCGAACCAAAGGAAAGGGCATCTATCGCTTCCGAGTCGCGCCATTTTATGGACAGTCGAAACACAGAGACAAATTCAAGAAACGTTTCATCGCCTGGCCGTTCTGGACCAGCGCCGAGTACTACTACAAGGGCTCGTCGGGCAAGGGCTACATAGCCTTTCCCCTGTGGGGGCATATCAAATTAGAGGACCAGGAGTCATGGCTGGTACTCCCGCCTCTTTTCCGTTTTAACAAGGGTCAGCGTCTGAATTACGGCTACGCTCCGTGGCCGTTCTTCAGCTACAGTTCGGGTGAGGTGGAGAAGTTCAGCCTTTGGCCGATTTACGGGCGCAAAGCTACGCACGGCGTTGAATCCCAGTACTTTCTATGGCCGATTTTCTGGAAAGAGGAGATGGACCGGGGCGACAGCGTCGGTCACCGCTTTGCTGCTCTTCCTTTCTGGCAGTCTGAATCGCGAGTGGAGCGCGGATACCAGGCCGGCTCTACGCATAAGAAGGTATACGTGTACCGGAAGCTCTGGCCGCTTGCCTCGTACATCCGGGACGGGGCTGCGCGCCGATTCCGCATGCTGTCGCTATGGCCCCTGAAAGATACGCCTCAAATCGAGCGCAATTGGGCTCCGCTCTGGACGCTCTATCAGAATACTTCGATTGAGAACGTCTCCGAACAGGAACTGCTCTGGGGGCTGTTCCGGCGACAGCGAGAAGGCGATGAGTATGCGTGGACGTCGATATTCCCCTTGTTCGAGTGGAGTGCGGATCGAAGGGACAAAGAAGAAAGATCGTGGTCAATTTTGAAGGGTTTGATAGGTTATGAACGTCTGAACGACAATAAGTCGTTGAGACTGCTTTACTTCATCCGATTCGGCGGAAGGGGAACAGAGCCATAATAACGCGCGAACCAGAGTATTTTCTTCCTCCGAGGAACTTCTTCGGCGGTTTTGGCCGGAGGATTCTTCTGACCTGCCGCAGCACGGGCCGCGCTCTAAACATGATCGGCGAGGCATTCGCTTACATTCCGCTGGCGTTCGGCAAGCGCACGCGGCATGAAGTGCTCTTCCAGATGTACACCACGGGCATCAAAAGCCTGGGGGTAATCACGATCGTTGCGCTCTTCATCGGCATGATCCTTGCCCTGCAGACGGGATTGGAACTGCGCCGTTTCAATCAGGAAGTGAGCATCGGCACAGCGGTCACGGTTGTCATGATGAGAGAGATGGGTCCGTTCATGACGGGACTCATCATTGCGGCAAGCGTTGGTTCGGCGATCGCGGCACAGATGGGCACGATGGTGGTCTCCGAGGAGATCGCGGCACTGGAGATCATGTCCATCAATCCCGTACGCTTCCTGGTCACGCCGCGGCTTATCGCCCTGATCGTTATGATGCCGATACTGACGGTTTACACGAATATCCTCGGCGTGGTCGGCGGGGCCGTGGTGGGTGCGACTCAGCTTGGAGTGGCTTTCAACGCCTACTTTGACAATGCGATCAGGTACGCCGACAACAAGGATCTGTACGTGGGACTTCTCAAGGCGATGATTTTCGGCGTCATTATCACGACGGTTGCCTGTCATCAAGGCTTCGGGGCGACCGAGGGGGCGGTAGGTGTCGGCCAGGCGACCCGTCGCACGGTTATCATTTCGTTTCTGACGATCCTGGTTGTCGGGTACATGGTCACGAGGCTGTTCTACTCATGATACGTTTTGAAAATGTGACAAAACGGCTCGGACGAAAAATCATTCTCAACGATGTGAGTTTCGAGATCAATGCGGGTGAGACGTTCGTCATCGTTGGATCTTCCGGGGCGGGCAAGAGTGTTTCGCTGAGGCACATGGTACGGTTGCTGACGCCGGACCGGGGTAAGGTATATGTCGGGGAAGACGTCGTAAGCCATGCTTACGGAAAAGATCTTGAGCGGATTCGATCGCGCTTCGGTGTGCTGTTTCAGAGCGCGGCCCTGCTTCAATGGCTTTCGGTCGGAGATAACGTCGGCCTTCCTCTTCGTGAGCACACGGCGATGGGCGACGAAGAGATCGACAAACTGGTTATCGAAAAACTTGAACTGCTGGGTCTGGAGGACGCGTTCGAGAAGCATCCCGCCGATCTGTCCGGCGGCATGCAGAAGCGAGTCGGGCTTGCCCGGGCCATCATCATGAATCCGGAGATTATCCTGTATGATGAGCCCACATCAGGTCTCGATCCCGTGACATCCAGAACGATCGACCGGCTTATCGACGATCTTCGGAAGGAGCTCGGAGTCACCAGCGTAGTCGTCACTCACGATCTGCACAGCGCCCTCGCCATAGGCACGCGCATAGGTATGATTCACGCAGGGAAAATGGTGGAGATCGCTGAACCGGAGGACTTCATCAAGTCTGACAACGAAGTGGTCCGAGGATTTCTTGAAGCGCAATATATTACGAAAGAAGGTACTTGGGAGAAAGAAGGGGAATCATGAAAAGAAGCCGTATGCGAGAAATGTCAATGGAGGTCACCGTCGGGGCTTTCATGTTCATGGTGCTTTTGGCCCTGGGATTCTTCACGATTATTCTCAGCAGTGAAAACGTTTTTAAGGAGACTCACCGGTTTGAGGTCGTTTTCAATGAAGTCATGGGACTCAGGGCGGGTGACAACGTGCTGGTTCGCGGCGTTGAGATTGGAAAGGTGAAGGGGCTTGAACTGGCCCGCGACGGCGTACATGTCTTTGCCAACCTTCGACAACCGGTCACGCTGAGAGAGGACTACAGAATTGAGATTCTGAATTCCTCCGTACTGGGCGGCCGATACATGCAGATTGACCAGGGATCTGATGATTTCCCAACACTTTCCGATACTGCCAAGATCGTCGGTTCGCCGCCGGTGAATCTGATTGATGAGTCGACCAAGATGATCGACTCAATCAAAGAAGCGCTCGAGGAAGGCGGTGTGCTGGAGAATCTGCAGGACACGATGGCGCAGATCAAAGAGGTAACGGGTAAACTCAGCAAGGGTGAAGGAACGCTGGGGAAACTGCTGTATGACGAATCCGTCTACAATGACCTTCAGGAGATATCGGGGAGTCTCAAGGACGTGAGCCGGCGACTGGCTGACGGGAAGGGCACTCTTGGAAAACTTCTTTCGGAAGACGACAAACTTTACGCCGATCTTTCCGATGCGGCGGCCGCGTTGAGGGACGTAACCACTCAGATCAGCAGCGGCGAGGGGACGCTCGGAAAGCTGACCAAGGATGACGAGATGTATGAGGAAGTGAAACTCCTTCTGCACGAACTGCGCGCGACAGTGGATGACCTGCGCGAAACAGCGCCGATTACAACGTTCACCAGTATTTTCTTCGGAGCGTTTTGAGGAGACACTCGATGCCTGCCCATATGCTGAAACCCATCGCCTGCGTCCTGATTTCCGTAATGCTGTTGATGTACGCTTGTCCTTCGACCGCATCTGCCGATGTGGAAAGCACTGCTGTTGTCACAAGCGATGACAGTGGAAATAATGAGACGGAGAAGAATATTCTGGTCGGCTTTGCGGTTGTGGTCGTTGCGGTGCTTTTCTGGCTCGGACTCAAGTCTGATCTCGAGTGGCACAAGACCAAAGCCGAGGTGCCCGTGTCCGGGGGGGAAGACGGCCCATGCCTGGTGTTCGACACGTCTCCTTCCGAATTGGGAAGCGCAGCGTCCCTTGAGAGCGGGGACACGGCAGACTTTGCCGGAAGCGTTGGCGTTCAAATGAAGTTCTAGCCTGCATATTTCATCAAACTGCGCCGCGGAGCCGTCGGCTTTTCGCGAGTACGGCCCGCTTTTCCTTCGGGACAGGTCTACGCGACATGCCCACTCGGAAAAGCAGACCGTCCTCATCGAAAACACGAGGGTTCCGC
>JAHIZV010000103.1 GCA_018814445.1 Verrucomicrobiota bacterium
CATTGACTTGATAAGATCCGACACCGCCGCTGACGCTGGAGATGCTGACGGCATCGGCTGAAAGCTCCATGACGGAGATGTAGGAATCCACCAGACCGGGATTCTTCACCGTAAACGTGTATCGCTTGCCGCTCGTTACGCCGCCGGTCAGTATGCTGGCCGCGTCGCCGATCGGGTCATAATACATGATCCCGAGTTCATTCTTGGCAAATGTGGTATTCCCGCCGTAATCCTGAGACCAGTTGTCCCCGGTAACCATCTTAAAGTTGTAGTCGCTATCCGTTGACCCCGCCGTGAACGTATAGCGAAACCACTCGGTGCTTCCGTCAGGTCCCGTATATTTCGCCGAATTCAGCGTCAGAACCCAGGTCTGAACATCGCCCGGAAAATCAATCTGATCACCGGTCCACGCCTGTGAAAAGACCGGAAAGGATGCAAGAACCACACAACACAGTGCCGCCACCTTACTTATCCGCATAACAACTCCCCCATTCGTATCTACTATGAAAATACCGAATATTAAGCGTTAAAGTTTAGCAGTATCCCTCACGGTTGTCCAACACGAGTCCGACTTCAGGGAGACCTCGCGCCCATCAGAAGCTCCGCAATCAGGCGACACGGCATCGGCGGCCACTGCCGCGGCTGTCCAGGTACCGAGGTTGCCGGTTCCGGCAACCGGAATGTCAGAATCAAGAGTGTGGAAAGAGCCGATTCCAACCTCTCATTTGTCACATTCAGGTGTGCGATCGCACACCTGAATGTGACAAATGAGGAAGGAAAAGGAGTGGGTTGCAGACCCTCTGCAGATGGTACGGCGGCGCGTCAGTCGGATCCGGCCCGCCATGAAGCGGCCGGAATGCGGCAGATCATCCATTTTTCCCTTGTTCCAACCGGTTTCGATGCTATAGTCCCGCCCCTTAACCCGCACTGACGCGGGTGGAAGCGAGTGCTTTCCTGCTCCGGGAAAGCCAAAGCGGATTGTGACGCATCGGATCCGGGTGACCGGACCGGGCAGAACCAATGGATGGAGGTAGAGAGTGACTACAAAGACAGGCGTCTCCGTAGACGTAAAACTTCAGGATCTGCTTGATGCAGGTCTTCATTTCGGTCATCAGACCAAACGCTGGAATCCCAAAATGAAGCCGTTCATCTTCGGTGAGCGGAACGGGATTTACATCATCGATCTCGCCAAGAGCATCGATCGCCTGAACGAAGCCTGCCGGTTCGTATACGACACGGTGGCCCGCGGAAAGCGCGTGCTCTTTGTTGGCACGAAGAAACAGGCACAGGAACCACTGAAAGAAGCTGCTGAGAAGCTTAATCAGCATTACGTAACGCACCGCTGGCTCGGCGGTACGCTCACGAACAACCAGACGGTTCGCGAGAGCGTGAAACGTATGCGCGAACTCCAGGCGATGGACGAAAGCGGCGATCTCGACGCACTGCCGAGTAAGAAGGAGGCGGCAAGCCTCCGTCGGAAACTGCAGAAGCTCCAGCGCGACCTGACCGGTATCGCGGATATGGACAATCTGCCGGGCGCGCTCTTTATCGTAGACGTCAACCGTGAGGGGATTGCCGTACAGGAAGCCTCCAAACTGAAGATTCCGATCGTCGCCATTGTCGACACAAACTGCAATCCGGATTTGATCGAGTATCCCATCCCGGGGAATGATGACGCCATTCGCGCGATCCGTCTCATGGTCAAGGCCGTGAGCGACACGATTCAGGAAGCTTCCAACGAGTACGCCAAAGCCGCGGCTGAAGAAGCCCGCCGCCGCGCCACCGAGGAAGCCGAAGCCCAGGCCCGCGCGGCCGCCGCCGAGAAAGAGCGCCAGGAGCGCGCGAAAGAAGAGAAAGCCAGGCGCACCGAAGCTGCCGCCAAGGCTAAGGCAGAGAAGGAAGCTGCGGACAAGAAGGCTGCGGAAGACAAGAAAAAGCAGGAAGCCGAGGACAAGAAGGCTGAAGCCGCTGCCGCCAAGGAAGCCGAGGACAAAAAGGCTGAAGCCGCGGATGCGCCTGCTGAAGAAGCGGCTCCCGCGGAAGAAACTGAAGCAGGAGAACCTGCAGAGGATGCCGAGAAGAAGGAATAGCTTTTCCTTACAATCAGAATACCCAGGAGAATTTGAACCATGGCAGAAATTACCGCAGCACTTGTAAAAGAACTCAGGGACGCGACCAACGCAGGAATGATGGAGTGCAAACGGGCACTCGTCGAAACCGGCGGAGACAAGGACGCGGCCGTTAAGCTCCTCCGCGAGCGCGGCGTCGCCATCGCTGGCAAAAAGGCCTCCCGCGCCGCGAACGAGGGACTTCTCGCGGCTTCCGTATGGAACGGCGGCAAGTCCGGCGTGATTGTTGAAGTCAACTGCGAGACCGATTTCGTCGCGCGTAACGACAACTTCCAGGGCTTTGTCGGCGAACTCGTCGAGAAGGCAAAGGATGTGGACAATGGCGAACTGGCTGACGCAGTCAAAGATGAACTGACAGCCAAGATCGCGGAGATCGGCGAAAACCTCATCGTGGGACGCAACGTGAAATACGAAGCCCAGGGCTTCGGCGCGGTTGTATCGTACATCCATCTCGGCGGAAAAGTCGGCGTACTCCTCGAGATTGGTTGTGAGAAGGATGAGACACCTTCTTCAGACGGATTCAAGGAAGTCGCGAAAGACATCACGCTTCACATCGCGGCCAGCAATCCGGCACATCTGACGAGGGACGAAGTGCCCGCCAATGTAGTCGAGGAAGAACGCGCGATTTTCGCGAAACAGGTCGAAGGCAAGCCCGCGAACATCATCGACAAGATCGTTGACGGCAAGATGAACAAGTACTACAGCCAGGTCTGCCTGGTTGACCAGGAGTTCGTCAAAGACAACGCCCTGACAATCACGCAACTGCTGGAAACCAAGGGCAAGGAAGTGGGCGACACGCTCACCATCCGCCGCTTCACCCGCTTCCAAATCGGCGGCTGAGCGCAGGCATAGACATTAGGACGAGGCGGTTCTCCGGAACCGCCTTTTCTTATGGGCCCACGAAATGCGCAAAAGGACGCGAAAGACGGGGCGAACCGACCCGGTGAGGTCCAGTCCCATTTTCAGGACGGGATCCTCTATCCCCTTGAATGTTGCTTGTTGATAGTCGTGAGTTGAAAGTTACTGTCTGACTCGATGTTCGATGTTTGATGTTCAGCGTCCGATGTTCACCACCCCCATTCTCCCTTTCACCCATTCTCCCTTTCTGCTATCCATCAGCGATGGACTCTCTGCTGTTCCTCGCGGGCACTTCTTTTGTCGTCGCTCTGTCCGGTGCGATGATGCCGGGGCCTATGCTTACGGCAACGATCAGTGAAGTGATGAAGCGCGGGGTGATGGCGGGGCCGTTGATCGTCGTTGGACATGGACTACTGGAGATCGCGCTGGTCGCGGCTGTTGTCGGAGGACTGGCGGGATTCATCTCGAGTACGTCTGTGGTTGCTGTGATGGGTGTTGTCGGCGGGGCCGTGCTGGCCGTCATGGGTGTACACATGGCGCTCACGTCCGCAAGAGCTGTCAACAAGGCCATGCACGAACAGGCCGATGAAACACTTGCCGTGCGCGGGCCGGTAGTCACCGGCGTTATTACAAGCCTGTCGAATCCCTACTGGACGCTCTGGTGGGCAACGATCGGCCTGAACTACCTTTCACGCTCACTTCAGCGCGGCGCGGCGGGTATCAGCAGTTTCTACATCGGTCATATCGCCGCCGACTTCGCGTGGTTCGGACTCGTAGCCGTAGCCGTCAACGGCGGACGAAGGATCTGCCCGCCGGCAGTGTACCGCGTCGTGATCGTTCTTTGCGGAGTGGCGCTGGCGGGATTGGGGGGATGGTTTGCGTGGGATGGGATTAACGCGTTGTGTTGATGCCGGATTCCCGATGCCGGATGGGCAGCGAGGCCAGTTTGTCATCGCCGGCTCAATGCGATAGGTGTTCAGGCGCCGTCGGATGCGAAGCGATCCAGCCGCAAGCAACGCTGAACTGCTTCACCTGCGACCGCTCATGAAGTTTTCATCGCGCTCAGTTCGCAGTGACAGGCTCCCGAATCCACCCATCCCTTCGCGCCCATGCCTTTGGCAAGCGTTGCGTGAGGCCATAAGAAAACCCGCCCTCGCGAGAGGACGGGTATTCAACAGCATCCGTCTTCCCGCTACTTAGCGGCGGCGTAAAGCTCACCAACCTTCGCCCAGTTGATCACGTTGAAGAACGCGCTGATGTAATCCGGACGGCGGTTCTGGTAGTTGAGATAGTACGCGTGCTCCCAGACGTCGAGTCCGAGGATCGGCGTGCCGAGACATTCCGCGACGCCCTTCATCAGGGGGTTGTCCTGATTCGGGGTGGAGCAGACGCACAGCTTGCCATCTGCGTTGACGCAGAGCCATGCCCAGCCCGAGCCGAAGCGGGTTGCGGCGGCCTTCGAAAAGGCTTCCTTGAATGCGTCAAATCCGCCGAGATCCGCCTCGATAGCCGCTGCCAGATCGCCCGAGGGTTTGCCGCCGCCCGGCGCCATGATCTGCCAGAACAGCGAGTGGTTCGCGTGTCCGCCGCCGTTGTTGCGGACGGCGGTGCGGATGCCTTCGGGCACCGAGGAAAGACCGCTGATCAGGTCTTCAACGGATTTAGCCGCAAGGGCGTCGTGACCTTCGAGCGCTTTATTGACGTTGTTCACATAGCCGGCATGATGCTTGTCATGATGAATCTCCATCGTGCGAGCGTCGATGTGCGGCTCAAGCGCTGCAAACGCATAAGGTAAATCAGGTACTGTGTAAGCCATTTCTTCTTCCTCCGTCTCTTTCTTGTGATCTGTGAATATCCCCGATAACTTCAGGTGCCAATATATATTGAATCGCCGGTTTTTCCAGTGCCACAGACCCCCTTTTTTATTATCAGGGCTACCCTTAGAGCCCGCTTACAGAAGGCTGGTGTGAATATCGACCAGCACATAGCGAGGGTCGCCATGCAGGTACTTGTCGATCAGAGAGATGCGCTTCTGAACAACCTCGCTGGTGGCCGCAACGGTCACAAAGGCAAGGTCAGCCCGACGCCATTGATCCTGGTTGCCAACCTCCGCGACACTGACATTCATCTTGTTGACTGCGCGGTCTTTCAGAGAGCGGAGCACCATCCGCTTGTCTTTCAATGACCGCGCTTCCGGAATACTGATCGACGCTTCAACAAGTCCGATGATCATTTTTCTTCTCCAAGACTTTCCGCCAGTTTCTGCGTGTAAATCACAGCTCCGCGGACATTCAGATGGGAGCGATCCGCAAAGTACATATCGGGCATGGTGGGAGGCAGATCAAGAAGAAGCGTATCGGCAGATCCCGCGCTTCCAAGTGTTTTCAACATCTGACCGAACGTCAGCGGGTACTCCTCCGGGGCGAGACTGTCCGGCAAAGGAGTGATCCCGATAATGAGCCTCACGCCCTCCGGCAGTCTGCCCGCGAAATGCTTCATGTCTTCGATTCTCTGCTCGTTCAACGAGTACGTACGCGCATCCTTCTGCGGAGCAGACAGGACGCCGTCAGCCATAACACTTCCGCGCGCCTGCGTCATTCCGTTCAGAAGATCGCGCGTAAATCCGTAGCGGCGACGGTATGACGGCGAGACCACTGACGGCAGCACGCGTGATAAAATGCGCTCCCTGAAAGCACTCACGCCGAGGAACCGGGAAACAGCATTACGAGCCCCCGGGGAGGCGCGCTGCTCGCGACCGGCGAGGAAGGAAAGCAGAACATCCGAGAAGCACGCCTCACCGCGCGGACGCCGGAGGAACTCGGGATGAAGCAGCAGGACGACTGTGTTCGGGGTCGCGCCTCGCGAGAAATGACGCTCGGAAATCAACATGAAGTCATCGAAAGATAAGTGACTGAGCGTGCCGAGATTCAGAACGCTCATGTCCTCCTGAAGTCTCTGCTCCAGTTCCCGGGCGTTCACGTCGATGAGACAGGATGAATCCCCGACGAGCAGTACGTCCGCGCCATCCGGCGTCACGGACGCCTGGTGAACAAGAATGGTCCGGTCCATATCCAGAATAGGCAACGGTGACGGCAGTGCGTTCAACCCATTGCCCGCGTGCATGAATGCGGCAAACAGCAGAAGCGGCAGAAGCGTCCATCCGCAGGTCTTCATAACGTCTGCGACTTCTACCTCATAGCGATGACTGGCTATCTTCATACGTCAGAACCGGAAATACATGAACGGTACGCTCTCCTGCTCCCAGAACAGTATGATCCCGATCAGGAGCAGTCCCTGGAGGACATACCGCACCCATGCCCTGCATTGCATCACGCACATCAGGTCTCGGGACCTATATTGCCAGATTTTGACTGCGATGAGGGGAAGCGTCAGGAGGACAAGTCTTTGAACATAGCTCAGCACCCATACCGGCGCCTCCCAATGGGTCAGGGTTGCCGTCAGAGCAAACGCCTGGCCGACGCTCTCGGCCCGGAAGAGCAGCCACCCATACAGAACGATGAGTGTGGTGACCAGCCGGCCGACCAGACTTGTCCACTTTGACCCGGCGTCACGCTCGGAAAAGAAAAGATGATAGACGATGAGAGCGGCGCCATGCCAGGCGCCCCATAGAACGAAATGCCATGACGCACCGTGCCACAGGCCTCCGAGGAGCATGGTGATCATCAAGTTCATGCCCGTACGAAGCATGCCGAGCCTGTTGCCTCCGAGGCCTATGTAGAGATAGTCGCGAAGCCACGTCGACAAACTGATGTGCCATCTTCGCCAGAAATCGCGGATGCTTGTCGCGAAGTAAGGCAGGTTGAAATTCAGCGTGACGTCAAAGCCCAGGATGCCTGCAACGCCCCGTGCGATATCCGTGTATCCGGAGAAGTCACAGTAAATCTGCGCGGCGAACGCGATTGTCCCGAGCAGCGTAATGAGGCCTGACACACCGTTCTCCGCGTAGGCCATGTCGACCATCGGCGCCAGGTTATCGGCAATGACTACTTTTTTGAACAAGCCCCACAAGCAGAGCCAGATTCCGGCGTCAATCATGGACCGCGTGACAACTCGCGTCTGCTGAAACTGCGGAAGGAGATGGCGCGCCCGTTCAATCGGCCCGGCCACGAGCTGGGGAAAAAATGCCACAAACGACATGAAGCTCAACAGATCCCTCGTCGGCGCGATGCGCTTTCGATATACATCAAGCGAGTAGCTCATGGTTTGAAACGTGTAGAATGAAATGCCCACCGGCAGAACAATCTGTAGAGTTACCACATCAAGCTCATGCCCGGCCTGCCTTGCCAGTGCACTCAGACTCCCGACAAAGAAGTTGTAGTATTTGAAGAAGCCGAGAATGCCGAGGTTCCCCGTCACGCTGAGGGCAAGCCAGCACTTGCGGAATGATATTCGCTCCTCTTTTTCAAGACGGAGACCGACAAGATAATCCAACATCGTTGAGACAAGAATCAGCGCAAGAAACCTGAAATCCCACCATCCGTAGAACAGGTAGCTTCCGGCGACAACCAGCACATTTCTCCAGGTCAGGTTCCGCCGCACGATGTAGTACGCGGGGATAAACGCGGCAAGAAACAGAAGGAACACGTTGGAGTTAAACAGCATAGATATGCATCCCGACTCCGTCACACAAGCTTGGCAGGAGTCTAACCCCCTCGCGCCGGATCGAAAAGCTGCCATGCAAAGTCGGGGCAAAAAAGTTTACGGATCGCGTCCTCCGCAGGTATCTTCGTCTGTTGGGAGACGGCCGAATGCGCTTGAAGAACCTATCCATACGGAAGCAGCAGGGGTTTACGTTAATCGAACTCCTTGTGGTAATCGCGATCATTGCCACCCTTGCGAGCCTCATCGTGCCCGTCGCGAGCAAAGGCATCTCGCGCGCCAGAAGGATATCGTGCGTTCACAACCTGAAACAGGTGGGCGGCTTCATCGCGCTGTATTCCCAGACATACAACGGGCAGATATTCATCTTCACGAGCGCCGTCTCCGAGCCGCCTAAAACGTGGGCATCCGTCCTGAATGACACAGTGGGAGAGGGCGACGGATCTGCCGCCGTATTCGTCTGTCCGTCGTACCCTCCGGGCCGCTTTGCCGGAAACTGGCACACCACCTACGGCATCCGACGCGATCCCCCTGCCGAGGCGATCGAGACCGATTCGCTCGGAGACGAGATATACTTGAATCTGTCCATGGTGAAACGGACTGTCGACTACGCTATTGTGGCCGACACAACGAGCCAGGCGCGCGGAGGATTCACGGCACAGCAATACTATGAGTTCAGGTTGGCGTCTCAGGACGAAGTGCATGCGCGTCATGACAACATGGCCAACGTGCTCTTTCTCGACGGCCACGTGGAGAGCTGCGGAAAAGCACGTCTCGAGGAACTTGGTATTTTTGCCCTCTACGGCGACGATGTCGCGGGCGGGTATTTCTGAAGGAGATCTCATGAGATCGAAGAGCGTAGCTGCGGGTGCGGCTCTGGTACTTCTGTTGCTCATCGGATTGTCCCGATGCGGCCGCCATGAAGCTTCGGAGAAGCAACTGGGCGAGCGGGCCGTTGCCGCGCGCGTTCTTGCCGAGTCTCTGGCCGGGTTAGGCGCGTACGACAAGGCGCTCGTCATCGGCAATCCATTCGCCCGGAAGATGGGTTGTCCGAAGGCCGTTGAGGAAGTCGAGCAAGCCGAACTGCAAGGCTTGTCGGATGGCTTCGGCTCGCAAGTGGATATTAAAGTCGTCTACCCGGAACTCACAAAGGAAGCGCGGCGCGACCCCGGGTGCGTGGCTATTCCGCCAGGTTGTTCGACACCTCTGAGCTATATGTTGACCGCGGATGCGTTTGATCGCATTCACAGGGAGCATCCATCGTACCAGCTCATCGTCAGTTTGATTGGGCTCCCCGCCCGAATAGGTGAGGTCGACTTCTGGCTGAAGAAAGACGCCCCGGCACTCGCCCTTCTGCTGCCGGAACTCTACATGCTCGGGAGTCGAGCGGAAGTCGCAGACGCTTTCAAGAGCGGGCATCTGGCCGCGACAGTACTGGAGCGGCAGGACATCCGTGACGCCGGCGACAGATACATTGTCGTCACGGCGCAGAACATCGACGAGATGCTGCAACGCTATCCTGAGCTATTCTGAGTTACGGACCGGTCACGCTTATCCTGTAGTACCGACCGGTCGCCGGAGACGCAGGCAGTGCGTTCGTATCAGACCAGCGGGACCACCCATTGCTGACCGTGTAAGACGGGTTTGTGATGCTGTGCCACACCAGGTCATCGCCGTATCCAGAACGGTCGCCCCAGTAGATCGTGTACTCACGGTTCGTCGCGAACGGCCACATCAAAACAGGAACAAAGACGCTGGTGAACTGAGCGTGTCCCCGACCGGCAAGTACATCGCCTGCATTCCTGGGATTTGTACCCGCAATCAGCTCATCCGCATTTTGCGAGCCGTCACCGTCCGCGTCTTCTTCCGGCAAGGCGTTAGTTGATCCGAAGAAATAGTACTCCCACCAGTCGGGAAGGCCGTCACCGTCTGTGTCGGCGCTTTCCGGAAGGTACATCGCGACGGCGCTCATCATGGAAGTTATCGTGATTCCCGCGACGGGATTTACGGCCTCGCTCGTATCGTCCGGAACTCGCCGGCCGTCCATGCTCCAGCCGCAGAACAGGTAGTTGGTTCCGCCGTGGAAAACGTCTGCCTCCGCGATGATCGTCTCGGCCGTTGAAGACCGGACAAGCCACCACGTCGAGGTACTCAACACTCCGGACACCGATGAGGTCTGGGCGATCGAAAGCTTCGGGTAAAACCCGATCACGCCGCGCAGCGCGAGGCCGGCCTCCCACGAACCGGAGATCCAGGGATGCGTCGTGTTGTCTCCGCTCGCCCAGCTTGTCCTGTATCGCACGGTCTCGTTCTGCCGAAGCACACCTTGCGTCTGATTCGTTATCGGCAGGAATAGGACCAGGTCTGAGTCTTCCCGATCGACGCCGTTGGTGTAAATGGAAGAGACCTCCTCT
Source organism: Verrucomicrobiota bacterium (assembly GCA_018814445.1). GTDB lineage: Bacteria > Verrucomicrobiota > Kiritimatiellia > JAHIZV01 > JAHIZV01 > JAHIZV01. Next base: position 10,022 of record JAHIZV010000103.1, read on the forward strand.
TGAGTCAGAGCTCGTCTGTAGATCGCGACTTCCGACATGCCCCCCAGCCAGTAGTACGTCGTCGACAACGATTCCTTTCCACCGATTCCCAGGTCGATACTGTTCACTATAATCGGATCGCTCGTATCCGTACCCCCCGGAGCCCCATTCACGTAGACCCGTCCCGTTCCATCGAATGTGCCCACCACATGATAGGAGGCATTGGTATCCGTATAGACGCCGCTCGCGACGCTCAAAGAGTTCCACGTGACACCGTCGCCTCCCTGCAGGTAGAACTTGCTGTTTGAACGTATCAGTCTGTAGCCGGCGTTGACCCCGCCCATCTTGTCGACGAGCGTTCGGAGGGGGCTTGAGTCGGTCATTGTGCACCGAACGGAGATGGAGAAGTTGTTCGTAAACCTCAGTTCATCTGCGTCCGCGACGTCGATTCTTTCCCCGAGTGTATCAAAGATGTATGTGTCATTTGTGAACGCGGGCCCGAGTACCGCGCCCTGGTTGCCATAGCCGGATATATCGGGGGCAAAGAAAACGTTTGTCAGATCGTAACTGTAACCGTAGGCCATCATGCCGTGAATCGAAGGATTTCGCGTTCCGCCGTCTCTCGACATGTCGGTATTCTGAAGAAACAGGAGCACGGGGAATCCGGCGTCAATCTCATCGATCATGTTGTCGAACGTGAATCCCGTGCCTGCGGGCGTAAGCGAGTGGACTTCGGCCAACTGAGAAAATGTGTCCGCACGATATCCTCGATACTGAGTGAAATCGCGGAGACCCGCTTGAATGTCCGGCACAGCCTTGCCATCCTGAGAAGGAGGCCGGAAGTTGACCCTTCGTGCTCCCGACGTATCCCAGTAATTGACGCAGAACGCATTGATATTGCCGTCACACTCTCCGTTGAGATTCGTCCAGTTGTAATGGCTCATGCCCAGGAAGTCGGCGATGCAGTCGTTGGAATGCACGGTCCATCCGTTGATTTTGTACGGATCGTTCGTTGTCTGGTAATCCGCCGGATAGGCCCCGAAGTAGTCGTCCACATGTCCGCGATTCGTCGAAGAGCGTCCGCCGTGACCCGCGTGACTCGTCCACATGGTGTAAATATCGGCGTTGGCGCCGCCGGAATCCAGAGGGGCCACCCCGCTGTTTACGACACCTGTATACAGTTGAGGAAACTCATGGCGATCCCAATACCCGATCAGGTTGCCCGACGCTGTGCCGAAACAGCCGAAATGCCACGCGTAGTCGGGCGTGTCGGAGATGATTACATTGGTAGACGCGGCATGCATGCGTTCCTCTGAGGCGGACAGCAAGATCGCGAAGATGAAGATGATCCGGTAGTATTTCGGGAGACGGAAATCCATGACCTGCAGTATACATTGAGAATGATTAACCGTAAACTTGGCAGCACGATGCTTTTGATGAGGCCCATTGCAGGAAATATTCTCTTCTCCGCATTTCTTGTTTTTGTTGCCGGAACGTTCGGCATCGACATCTCCTCTTTTCAGGGTCGCGGCGAACTGACGTGGACCAACTCGAACACAAACTGCTCGTACGCAGTTGAATGGGCCTACGACCCCGCCGGCCCGTGGTATCGCTCGATGCAGTCTCTGGATCTCGTGGAGCCGAGTTCCAACGACTTCGTCACCGTAAGGGTTCCCATGTTCTACCGGGTCTCAACAGCGGAGCATCCTCCCGCAGGCATGGCGTTTATCGATGCAGGATCTTTCTCGATGGGAGACCACTATAATCTGGCGGGCATGGAGGCGGAGCGCCCGGTTCATGAGGTGTACACGGACGCCTTCTACATCGATCGCTATGAAGTCTCGAACGGGCAGATGCGCCGTGTCATGCAATGGGCGAACGACAACGGCCTGATCACCGGAGACGAAGGCGGCGTGACCAATGCGCTGGGCGATGCACAGGAGCTGCTGGATCTGAATCATCCGCTCAGCGAGCTGCAGTTCTCATTCGGAATATTCTCCGTGACCGCCGGGAGAGAAGAATTCCCCTGTGTTCTCGTCAGTTGGTACGGCGCGCAGGCCTACTGCAACTTCCGCAGCGACATGGAAGGGCTCGACCGCTCGATCAATTTCACTAACTGGACTTGCGATTTCAGCAGGAACGGATACCGGCTTCCGACGGAAGCTGAATGGGAGAAGGCGGCACGGGGAGGTCTTGACGGGCACTATTTCCCCTGGCCCAGTCACGGCGGCACTGCGTCCGAACACATCGGGGGGGGCAACGCGAACTACAGTGGAAGCGGCGACCCCTTCGAATCCAACACCATTGAGACCTCTCCCATCGGCTACTACGACGGGAACCAGATCCCCGCCGGAAATGACATGGCCAACGATTTCGGGCTCTACGATATGTCGGGGAATGCCCTTGAATGGTGCTGGGACGGATACGACCCGGATTACTACACCAACTCTCCCGCCAGTAATCCGACCGGCCCGACCAACGGAAACAGCCGCGCCACAAGAGGAGGATCCTGGGAACTTTTCTACCCCACTCCCGAACCTCGCTGCGCAATGAGATGGTCGAGGTTTCCGGCCGCGTTCGATGATGATACGGGGTTCCGCTGTGTCCGCAGACCATAGGATACTTACGGAACGAACTTGCGGACCCTGTAGTACATCGGGCTGGCAGACGTATTCGTCACGGTGACAACGTTTGTCGACAGCGGCCCGGCCACCATATTATAGCTTCCCGACACAAGTGAAGTCACACCCTCCAGCACATAGCTGTGCAGACTGCTGACCGTGCCGTTGCTGTACAGTGTCGCCTGCGGACCATGCCAGCTAACAGTAGTGAACGCTCCGGAACAAACGACCGACACGACTTCAGGATCCGGCTTGAATGTGATGACTCCCCGCAGTTCATAGGGAGGCGACAGAGAGGTGAATCCATCCCAGTCAACTATGCTGTACCCCGTTCCCCAGCTTGTCATGAGGCGGACTCGCTCGGTGCCGTCATCCATGATGCGATAGCCGAAGCCCAACACTGCATGCAGCTTTGGGTTGTCACCAAATACATTGGTGAGAGTCGAATCCTGCTGCATCATAACAACCGGATAACCTGCGCTGATATCATTGACGTAGTTGCTGAACGTATAGCCGGACCCGGCGGGCGTTAGAGGATGCGTATCCGAGAGACTTGAGACAGTGTGACCACGATATCCTCTGGACTCGAAGAAATCACGAATCCCCGATTGAGCATCCAACTCCGGTCCGGCTTCCGGTCCCGGGCGGTAATCAACCCGTGCCGCACCAGACGTGTCCCAGTAGTTAAAAACGTAACCGTTCAGATTTCCGCTACACTCCCCGTTCATGTTCGTCCATTTGTACTGGCTCAAACCGATGAAGTCGCCAATGCAGTCCGGGGCGTGCTCTGTTCTTCCGGCTGTCCTGAAGGGGTCATTCGGCGATTCAAAATCAGCTCCCTCATTCTGTCCCCAGTAATCATCAACATGTCCCCAGTTTGTCACTGCGCGTCCGGCGTATCCGGCTCGCGTCGCCCAGAAAGTCCAGATCTCCGTGTTGCCGCCCAGTGAGTTGAGAGGGGCTGTCCCGGAATTGATGCTTCCGGTGTAGGCATTTGGATACCCATGACGATCCCAGTAACCCATGACCATGCCCACTGTCGTCCCGAAACACCCGTACTTCCACGCATAGTCCGGTACGTCCTGCAGATAGACATCCACAACCCCCCGCGCCTGCAGGGGCGCCAACAGGATAAACGCCATCGTCAGTATGTCGGAAAGCTTCCGCATCAGATACTACAGATTAACCCAGCGGGTTGATTTTCGGCACAAAAATTCCTCTTCCGCCGGACTTGCTATGAAAGCCTTTGCCTTACTATGCTCACGGCGTGAAAGCTCTATTCTTTGACGGCAAACCAACGTACCGGGAGGACTATTCGGAACCTCACTTCAAGCCCGGGTGCGCCATCATCGCGGTTAAACTGGCCGGAATATGCAACACGGATCTTGAAATTACGCGGGGCTACATGGGTTTCAAGGGTGTACTGGGCCACGAGTTCGCCGGGATCGTTGTTGATTGCGAAGATCACTACTGGCACGGCAAGCGGGTCGTCGGCGAGATCAACGCGGGATGCGGACAATGCGAGTGGTGCAGGAAAGGACTTGGGCGGCACTGTCCTTACCGCACGGTCCTGGGCATAGCGCATCACGACGGATGCATGGCGGAATACTGCATGCTGCCCGTCGAGAATCTTCATGAAATCCCGAAGGCCATGCCCAACGAAGTGGCTGTATTCACCGAACCTGTTTCAGCGGCATGTGAGATCATCGAGCAGATCGAATTCAAAGGAGATGAACGAGTTATCGTATTGGGGGACGGGAAACTTGGCATTCTCTGTGCATGGGTTCTATCCACCGTCGCGTCCTCAGTCACCCTGGTGGGTCACCATCCGGAAAAGCTCGGGGCTGCCGAGTGGAACGGGATCGAGACGACCTCCAACTTGAAGTCCCTCAGCAAGGGCGCGGACATCGTTGTTGATGCCACGGGTTCGTCTTCAGGCCTCTCAGTCGCTATCTCCCTCTGCCGGCCCCGCGGAACGCTGGTCCTGAAGTCAACGGTCTCCGAGGCCTACGCGGTCGACCTTGCGCCCGTCGTCATAAACGAACTGAATGTGGTGGGTTCCAGATGCGGGTGTTTCAAGGACGGACTGGCCTTCATGCAGGGAAACGACATCCCTCTGGATCGCCTGATAACGGCGAAGTACGCGCTGGAGGAGGCCGAGGAGGCGTTTGCCCGCGCCCGGCAATCCGACGCCCTGAAGATACTCCTTGAGATCGAACAAACCCCGGTATGATGAGGCCGATCCCGTTTTCTGTTGAATTCTTGTCCTGTTGTTGCCATTTATGTCCCTTCACATGAGAACACTGCTGGCCATCTTCGCATTCGTTTCAGCCTCGCTCTGCACCGGCGTGGCGGCGCAGAGGATCGCGGTCGAAGGTTACGCGGCAACGGTTAATGAGCGTGTAATCATGGTCAGCGAAGTCCTTGAGCTGATCTCGCCTGTGGAACGTCAACTGCGCGACATGTACGAGGGGAAGGAACTCGCACAGAAACTCCAGGAAGCATTTCAGTCGGGACTTCAGACACTGATCGAGCAGGCATTGATCCTCGAAGACTTCTCGCGCCAGGAGAAGATGTTCATTCCGGATAAACTCGTGGACGAAAGAGTAAATGAAATTCTTCATGAACGATTCAACGGAGATCAAAGCAAGTTTCTCGCCACCCTGGCCGAACAGGGGCTGGAACTTTCCGACTGGCGAGAAAGCATCCGGGATCGACTGACCATCATGCTGCTTCGGAGAGCGGAAGTTCTTGAAAAGGTGAGCATTTCGCCCGGCGCCGTGTACGAAGCCTATCTCGACAATATCGATCTCTATAAAACTCCCGCGGAAGTGCAGCTCAAAACGATCGTTCTGCACAAAGGCCTGACACCTGAGGATGCGGAATTCAAACGCAAGGAAGCCGAAAGAACCCGCGAGATAATATCGGCCGGAGAGGATTTTGAATCTGTGGCCCGCGAGACCTCCGAGGACAGCCGCGCGGACCGTGGGGGCGATTGGGGATGGATGAAACTCGACGATCTCAAGCAGCAGCTTCGCGATTCGATTTCCGACCTCAAGGCCGGGGAAATCAGCGAAGTCATCGAGACGGAAGACGACTTCTTCATCGTTAAGATCGAAGCGCGAAAAGACTCCGCCATCACTCCGTTCGAGGAAGTGAAAGAAGAGATCGAGAGAGAGTTGGAGCGTCTCGAACAGGAGCAGGTCTACCGGACCTGGATCGACAGGCTTAGAGCAAAGTATCACGTGAAAGTCTTCCATACCGACGAAACGTGAGCAGGAGCACGTGATGAAACGTCAGCCCGTTGTCGGCATAACGCTCGGCGACGTCAATGGAATCGGCCCCGAGATATCCCTTAAGGCGGTAAAGCGCCGCTGGCCGGCGGGCGTTTGCTTTGTGCTGATAGGAAGCCATGCCGTCGTCCATGATCAATGCGCGTCGGAAGGTCTCAGGCAGCCGGAACCGTGGTCGCCCGGCGGCGGCGCGCCCCGCACAAAAATCTCCGTCTGGGATCCCACTCCCCATATGACGCTGAGAAGATCCCCCGGAAAGATCGTCTCCGAGGCATCAACCGCGGCTATCCAATGGATCGCGGCGGGTGTTGATGCATGCCTCAAGAAAGATATCTCCGCCATGGTGACGGCGCCGATTTGCAAGGAGGGGCTGGTCAAAGCCGGGCTGAAAATGCCGGGACATACGGAGTATCTTGCTGAACTCACAGGGACACGCCGTTTCGCGATGATGCTGATCGGCGGCCCCTTGAGAGTGGTCCTGGCAACGCGGCATATTCCCGTAAGAAACATCGCGGCAAGCCTCAGCAAGCATGTTGTAGCCGAATCTATAGAGATGCTGGATGAAGGTCTGGCCTGGCTTGGAGCCGGGCGCAAAATCGGGGTGTGCGGACTGAATCCGCACGCCGGGGACGGCGGGGCCATAGGAAAAGAAGACTTGGACATTGTCAGGCCGGCTGTGCAGGCGGCAGTCAGAAAAGGAATCCGGGCGGAGGGCCCGATTCCCGGCGACACGATCTTCTATCAGGCTTTACAGGGCGCGTATGACGGCATCGTCGCGATGTACCACGATCAGGGACTGGCGCCGCTCAAAATGCTGGCCTTCAATGAAGGGGTGAACATTACTCTGGGTCTCCCGATTATCCGGACGTCTCCCGATCACGGCACGGCTTTCGATCTTGCGGGACGTGGAAAGGCCAATCCTGCCAGCATGATCAAAGCTATAGAGTTGGCCATCCAACTCACCGGACGGCGCAATCCGTGGAGGCGCTGACGAGAGCATTCGTGAATCTCACCCGCCCAACAGAAGTCCGATCACTGCTGAAGCAAATGGATTTTCATCCCAGCAAAGCTCTGGGGCAGAATTTCCTGACGGACGGCAACATCGTCAACCTGATCGTGAATGCTGCCGATCTGTCCGCCGAAGACAACGTCATCGAGGTAGGGCCCGGCCTGGGTGTTCTGACTGAAGCGATCGCGGCACGCGCTCATCGCGTTCTCGCCATCGAGAAGGACCATCGGCTATGCGGCCATCTTCGCGAGTACTTCGCCGGCGTCCCGAATATTGATATACACGAGGGAGATGCTCTCGGTTTCGATTTCCATTCCGCGGCTCTGAACGGCTACAGTAAATTCATCTCCAATCTTCCCTACTCAACCGGCAACCGCATACTGGTTGAACTCTTTCAAATGGCCGACCCGCCGGAGCTGATTGTCATCACCGTACAGAAAGACGTGGGCGACCGACTCACTGCCGGACCGGGAACAAAGAACTACGGCCTCCTCACGGTTTGGGCGCAGGCGGGTTATGAAACAGCCGCGCGGAAATCGGTCAGCCCCTCCTGTTTCACCCCCCCACCCCGGGTGCAGTCTTCAGTTCTTGTTCTGAAGCGCAGAATGGATCCCCTGCGCATTGAGAACCGCGAGCTATTCTCGCTCCTGATCAAGGCGTGTTTTGAGAAGCGCCGCAAGCAGATCGGAACGATTCTAAGAGACGCGCCTTCCAGAATTCACACCGTTGACGGAGACATGGAGCGGATTCTAACACCCTTGCGGATCACGCCGCGGATGCGGCCGGAAGAGATTTCCGTCGAACAGTGGATCGGGCTCGCGAATACGTTGTCAGCACGCACATCAGACTGATCTGCCTGCCGTCATCGCGAGCGCATCAGCGCGCGGCGATCCAAATCATAACTCAGAAGCCGCTTCTTCAACTTCACTCCAACTCAACACGTCTCGATCAGACTGACCCGAGTTGTTTGTCTGACGGTTTAGAACTGGATTGCCGCGCCACACCGTCAGGCGCGCTCGCAATGACAGGCTCACCGAGGGAAACCATTCTGTGACTGACAGTTCCCGCTCCTTCTGCTAATTTCCCGGTCATGCAAGGCGCCCCACAGACCAAGAAAGACCGCGATGCCTTGCGCATAGCTATGTGGATATCGCTTCTCGTCGGCTTCCTGATGCTCGGGATCAAGGTCGGCGCTTACATCATCACTCACTCCACCGCGATTCTGAGCGATGCCGCCGAATCGGTCGTGCATGTGGCTGCCGTCGGGTTCGCCGCCTACAGCCTGCACTTTGCGTTCAAACCGCCGGACGAGAGTCACACGTACGGCCACGCAAAGATCAGCTTCTTCTCCGCCGGGTTTGAGGGCGCCATGATCATTATCGCGGCGCTTTACATCATCTACGAAGCCGTCATGCGCTGGATTACAGGTCTCTATCTTGAACGACTCGGGATAGGAACGGCACTTACTGCACTCGCAGTGGTGATAAACGGCATACTCGGTTACCACCTCGTCCGCCTCGGCAGGAATAAGCACTCCATTATCGTAGAGGCGAACGGAAAGCATGTGCTGACGGACTGCTGGACGAGTATCGGAGTGCTGGTAGGCCTGGGCCTGACCATTGTCACTGGATGGCTGCCATTTGACCCCATCTTCGCCATTCTAGTTGCCAGCAACATACTGATTTCCGGCGGAAGACTGCTGAGAGACAGTATCGGGGGGTTGATGGACGCCGCCGATCCTGAGTTGCACGAACAACTCGTGAGCATTCTCGACAAAGAAACAAAGCGGCGCGGCATAACCTACCACAACCTCAGGCACCGGGGTCTCGGCTACGGACATCGCGTGGAGGTCCATCTTCTGTTCAATCGGAACACCTCGATTCAGACGGCACACTCTATGGCGACAGAGATCGAGCGGGTCATCGAGGGGCAGCTCAGTCCGGGCACGGACGTGACGACTCATCTCGAGTCGCTTGAGGATCACGACGAGGCTCACGCGAACCATCCCTCCGTTTAGTCCGTCTTCGCGAACTCAACGTTTCCTGCTCGCCCGGATCGCTCTCTCTGCTTCACGATCCGCCGTCTTCCTCTTCAGATCTTCCCTCTTGTCCTGTGTGTGCTTCCCCTTGCAGACGCCCAGTTCAATCTTCGCCCGGCCCTTTTTGAAGTAGAGTCTGAGCGGAACCAGCGTACATCCCTTCTCCTGCACCAAACCGATCAGCTTCGCTATCTCATGGGAATGCAGAAGAAGCCGCCGCGGGCGCAGGGGATCATGATTGTGAATGTTGCCGTGCTCGTATGGAAGAATATGTACACCGTGCAGAACCACTTCGCCGCGCTCGATCCTTGCATACCCCTCGCCGAGACTGACGCGCCCTTGCCTGAGAGACTTGACTTCAGTTCCCCGGAGCTCGATACCGGCTTCCAGTTTCTGAAGGACGTGATAGTCGCGACGTGCCTTGCGGTTCGTTGCGGCGGCCTTGGAAGGTTCCGCCCCTTTGTCGCCTTGCGCAGGCATCGAAACTCCTGAGCTCTGATGCGGCTCTAGAGGGTGATCAAGTTATCCGGAATCGCTACCGGTTCCGCTTCCGGCGCCGTGAAGGAGACCTCGGCGGTCAGTTTGCCCGCAGCCACTTCCTTGAGGGCAAGATCCAGGTGAGGCATATGCGGAGAATCAGGTTTAATCAGCGGACGCTGTCCCTGGTTCAGCTGACGAACGCGCCTCGCTACGACATTAATGAGCAGGGGCACATTCGGAAGACGCTCTTTCGCTTGTTCTAAATAATTCGTGTTCACTGAGTTCTCCTACCGGTTCTATTGAAACGGGGCGCAAACTATATGCGCCCCGTTTCAGTGTGTCAAATGGCATTTCGACTATTTACATCATGCCGCCCATGCCGCCCATTCCGCCCATTCCGCCCATATCCGGCGCGCCAGGGGCGTGCTTCTCAGGAATCTCCGTGATCATGCACTCCGTGGTCAGGAGCAGCGACGATATACTGGTCGCGTTCTGCAGCGCGGACCGCGTGACCTTGGTGGGGTCAATAATACCGCTCTTAACCATGTCCACGTACTCGCCGGTTGCCACGTCATAACCGAAGTTGTCCTTGTGCTCGAGCACTTCACGGACAACGATGGATCCCTCGACTCCGGCATTCGTCGTCAACTGACGAAGCGGGGACTCGCAGGCTTTCCGGACGATATCCGCCCCGATGGCCTCATCACCTTCCAGCTTCAGCTTGTCCAGAGCGACCTTGGCACGGAGAAGGGCCACGCCGCCGCCAGGGACAATACCCTCTTCAACGGCTGCTCGCGTCGCGTGCAGTGCGTCCTCGACGCGGGCTTTCTTCTCTTTCATTTCGGTCTCTGTTGCGGCGCCGACGTTGATGACCGCCACTCCGCCCGCAAGCTTCGCCAGACGCTCCTGGAGTTTCTCGCGGTCGTAGTCGGAGGTCGTCTCTTCGATCTGCCGGCGGATCTGTTCGATACGGCCCTTGATATCCTTCGTCTCGCCACCGCCCTCGACGATCGTCGTGCTGTCCTTGTCGATCGTCACGCGCTTGGCACGGCCGAGATCCTCGACCTGCACGTTCTCGAGCTTAATGCCGAGATCCTCGCTGATGAACTTGCCGCCAGTCAGGATCGCAATATCCTGAAGCATGGCTTTGCGGCGGTCACCGAAGCCCGGCGCCTTGACGGCAGTCGCCTGAAGCGTACCGCGCAACTTGTTCACGACCAATGTCGCGAGCGCTTCGCCTTCCACGTCTTCAGCAATGATGAGGAGCTGACGGCCGGATTTCGCGACATTCTGCAGGAGGGGCAGAAGATCCTGCAGATTCGAGATCTTCTTCTCGAAGATCAGGATATACGGATCTTCCAGTGCGACTTCCATCGTCTCGGCATCCGTCACGAAATACGGGGAAAGATAGCCCTTATCGAATTGCATACCTTCGACGACGTCGAGGGTGGTCTCGATACTCTTAGCTTCTTCGACCGTGATCGTGCCGTCTTTACCTACTTTGTCCATCGCGTCGGCAATGATCTCGCCGATCGTGGTGTCTCCGTTGGCCGAGATCGTGGCGACCTGAGATATCTCTTCGCGGTCCTGCACGGTCTTGCTCATCTTCGTGAGCTCTTCAACGAGCACTTCGGCCGCTTTGTCGATGCCGCGCTTCAGGCTCATCGGGTTTGCGCCCGCGGTTACGTTCTTGAGG
>JAHIZV010000104.1 GCA_018814445.1 Verrucomicrobiota bacterium
AGTCTACCGCGACCTGATGGGTGAAAACGAGAAATGGGCGGCCAAGACCCGGGACGTACTGAAGACCAACGATCTTCGAATGCTGAACCTGATCGGATCCCCCGGTTCCGGAAAAACCGCCCTGCTGGAAAGCATGGCAAAGCGCCTGATGGACTCAACACCGTTCGCCGTTCTGGAAGGCGACGTGGAAACAACGAAAGACGCAGAGCGCCTGGACGCCGTCGATATACCCGTCAGCCAGCTCCTGAGCGGAGGAGCTTGCCACCTCGAAGCCAAGCTTGTGCACTACGCGCTCAATGACCTTGCCTTGCCCGATCTCGGCATGGTGATTGTTGAGAACGTAGGCAATCTAGTCTGTCCGGCCGAATTCGATATCGGCGAGCACGCGAAGATCGCCGTGCTGAGCGTTACCGAAGGCGAAGACAAACCCCTCAAGTATCCCCTTCTCTTCCGCGAAGCCAAAGCAGCTGTGCTCACAAAAATAGACCTCCTTCCCCACCTGTCCTTCGATATCGAAGCCTGCAGGGACTACATCAAGCAGGTAAACGTCTCCCTGCCCATTTTCGAAGTCTCCGCAAAAACCGGCGAAGGCATTGACGCCTGGGTGGATTGGGTTAGGAACTTCAACGGCTAGTTGAACGGATTCTTACTCGCCTTCTTAAGCGGATTCACCTGAACGACCCGCTTTATAAGAATGCACGCCTCGCGATCCATGAAATCGCGAATACAGGTATTCAGAACATCGTCAGGTGGAATACAGATGTTGGCCTCTTGACAGATGCATACAGAATATGCACTATTGTATGTATGAGAACGACACTCAATATAGACGATTCAATACTGGAGAAAGCCTCGCGTTTGACTGGTGTAAAGGAGAAGACCGCACTGGTTAGAATGGGATTGGAGGCCTTGATCGCCCGCAAGAGCGCCCAGCGGCTCGCTGCTCTTGGCGGTAGCGAGAAGAATGCCAAGCCGATCCCGCGAAGGAGAACGGCATAGTGGTCCTGGTTGACACCTCCGTCTGGATCAATCACTTCCGGGCGCCAGACAGCAGGCTCTTCGAACTCCTCGAACGCGAAGAGATACTGGTTCACCCTTTCGTGATTGGCGAACTGGCTTGCGGGAACCTGAGGAATCGGAAGAGCATTGTCTCGCTCTTGCATGCCCTTCCATCCGCCCCCAGGGCTGATGACGATGAACTCCTGTTCTTTATCGAGCGTCACCGGATTATGAGTCGCGGCATAGGTCTTATTGACGCCCACCTCCTCGCATCATGCCAACTGGCCAAGTGTAGTCTATGGACCGCTGACAAGATGCTTCGGGCAGTTGCGAAAGATGTGAAGATACGATCCGGCCAACCATGAAGTACACCTTCACCATGAGAACGCTGTCGCGTTTCATGAGTGACGTAAAGAGATTGTATGCTGAGCGAGGGACTACTGACGGCTATGGTATTGGAGGAGTAGAAGGTGAATCAGATAACGGTCATTCTCACGGCTTCGTGGCTGGCAGGGGTTGCGGCTTTTGTCGGCGGCGCGGCTGCCCGGATCGAGGACAGTGCTGAAACTAAGGCAAAACGTGAATTCGTCCACGGTGTTGTTGCGTTTGGCGGGGGGATTCTGGTCGCCGCGGTTGCGTTTGCCCTGCTTCCCCAGGGCATGGCCGTCCTCTCCCCATTGAGTCTCGCCCTGTTATTCTGCGGAGGCGGCCTGATATTCTGCGCCATCGATGCGACACTGAGTCGAAGCGGAGGGCCGAAAGCTCAGTTCATGGCCATGCTGATGGATTTTGTTCCTGAAGCCATTTCTCTCGGTGCGGTGTTTCAACACAATCACCGGCTGGGCATATTGCTCGCCGCTTTCATCGGAGCTCAGAATCTGCCCGAAGGGTTTAATGCCTTCCGGGAGATGCGGACATCGGGAGCTAAAGCCCGCACCGCCCTGTCCGCCATTCTTGCAGCCAGTTTACTGGGGCCGATAGCGGCCGGCGCCGGCTACCTCTTTCTGGAGGATCACATGAAGCTGACCGCAGGAATCATGGCTTTTTCCGCAGGCGGCATTCTGTATCTCATCTTTCAGGACATCGCCCCCCAAGCGAAAATGCGACGACACTGGCTGCCGCCCCTAGGTGCAGTGCTGGGCTTTGTTGTGGGGATGCTTGGGAAAATGTGGCTCGGGTGATGAGTCCTCGGGCTTGACGAAGATTCCGGCACGAGAAGCGCGCGAGAAATCGGAACACGTCACCGGCTTCTCCGCCCATCACAAAGACTTCTCATTACAGGTACGTCAATGTAGGCTTTCTGCGGCAGGAACGGAGTTATGTTGTGAATGAACTTCACTATCTGAGCGAAGAGCACCTTCTCATCTTTCTGGTGCAGTTGTTCGTGTTGATCGGCGGGGCCAAGCTTATGGGCTCCCTTTTTCGCCGTTGGGGATATCCTGAACTGGCGGGAGAGATCCTTGTGGGCATCATTCTCGGAGCAACCGTACTCGGCCGCATGGCGCCCGCTCTCTACGAGGCCTTGTTCCCGCGTGAACTCATTCAGCACAATATGCTGGAGACGATGTCATGGCTGGGCGTCCTGTTCCTTCTTCTCGCGACGGGTTTCGAAGTCAGTCTTTCAAGCGTGTGGAAACAGGGAAAGGCTGTCCTCAGCATCGGCGTGGTCGGGGTGATCGTTCCGCTTGTTCTCGGGTCTCTGGTCTTCTGGTGGTTTCCAAGTGAGTTCTGGGGCCCCAATGCCAACCGTCTTACGTTCACGCTATTCCTGGCCACCGCGGCATCGATCAGCGCGCTGTCTGTCATAGCCAAAATCCTCCACGACCTGGAAGTACTCAAGACAGACCTGGGCCTTACGACTCTCTCAGCATTTGTTGTGAACGATCTGCTGGGCTGGATGGTCTTCACACTGGTGTTGGGACTCGCGGCCGAAGATCAGGCCGGCCTTGGTTCGACAATACGGGTATTCGTCGAAATGCTGTTGTTCGGCACCGTATGTCTGACCGTTGGCAGTAAGTTCATCGGCGCCGTGGCCAGGGCCTTGAAAAGGACTTCCCTCCCCCATCCCGCGACCACGCTCAGCCTGATCGCCTGTCTTGCGATCCTGTGCGGCGCGATAACCCAGTGGATAGGCATCCACGCTATCCTGGGATTCTTCCTCGCCGGCGTCATGGCAGGTAACACGACGGAGATATCCGAGCGGACAAGGGAGATCCTCTCGCAGATGGTACACTCCATTTTCGTTCCTCTGTTCTTCGCGACCATAGGAATACGAATAGACTTCGTGAGCAACTTTGACCTGCTGTTGGTCGGGGTATTCACTGCCATCGCCATGGGCGGCAAGTTCATCGGGGCGTGGCTCGGCGCCCTGCTTGCGCGGATGTCCCGCGCGGACGCCTTTTCGACAGGCATAGCCTTCATTCCCGGCGGAGCCATGGAAATTGTTATCGGCATGCTCGCTCTCGAACTGGGGTTGATTCCTGAGAACGTGTTTGTGGCGGTAGTCTTCGCCACGCTGTCGTCCTCCGTCCTCGTTGGCCCGATGTTCGCCTGGTCACTGAAGCGCCGCAAACCGGTCGGCGTCGCGAACTTCCTGCTTCCCCGCCGGAGCGTCATCCCGGAGTTAAAGGGAACGACAAGATGGGATGTGATCCCGGAGCTTTGCGCGAGTGCTGCCGAGGCCATGGAGAACGGGAATCCGGAAGAAATCATTTCCGCCGTTCGATCCCGGGAAGAGGTCATGGGAACCGCTCTCGAGAAAGGCGTTGCCGTGCCGCACGCGCGCTTGAGCAGAATCAAGTCTCCAGTCATAGCGTTCGGCAGATCACAGGCAGGCATCGACTGGGACGCGCGGGACGGCCGGGCCACACATTTTGTTTTCCTGGTGCTGACGCCCGAGCGGGAAGAGGGCGCCCAGGTTCAGATTCTCGCGGCCATCGCCCGGCTGATGGTTCAGCCCGAGATACAGGATCAGCTGATGACAGCAGACAGCCCGGAGGAACTTCACCGGAAGTTGAGGGCCGCCCTTTCGAGCTCCTCGCAGCACGGTCGGGAACGACTGTAGCCGCGGACGCTGACTGCGGTCTGCCGCCCTCAGCGAGGACGGCCACAGCAGGAGGTCAAAAAGGAACGCCCCGCTCGAAAGCGGGGCGTGGGCGCTTAAGCATGGCTGCGATTCCTTACTTACGGCGCCAGAAATGCACTCTTGTAGTTTTCGAGAATCCTGATGTAGTTCGCGCGTTCAAAGGCTGTCGGGTCGGCGACAGACTGCTGGCTCATGGCCCCGCGCATCTGTGATACCGACTCATACTCCTTCTTCTCCATCCATGTGGTCGTCTCCTTGAGCAGTGTGCCGATGTAGTCGGGGCCCTGCTTGAGAAGAGCGGAAGTGGTCATCACGACATCGGCGCCCGCGAGGATGTACTTCACGACCTCCGTCGCGGTCTGCACACCTCGTGTGGCGGCGATCGAGCCCTTGAGTTTGCCGTAGAGGAAAGCAATCCACATCAGCGGCAGACGAATCTCAGTCGCCGTGCTGAGCGTCAGACTCGATTCCACTTCCAGATTCTCAAGATCGAAATCAGGCTGATAGAAGCGATTGAAGAGCACGAGTGCGTCCGCGCCCGCATCGTCGAGCTGACGGGCCATATTGGCAATCGAACTGAAGAACGGGCTGATCTTCACGGCCACAGGAACAGAAACAGCGGATTTCACGGCCTTAAGAACATCAATGTACTGCTCCTCCACGTGAGCGCCGTTGAGATCCATATCCGTCGGAAGGTAGTAGATATTCAACTCGATCGCGCTGGCGCCGGCTTCCTGCATATTCTTCGCATATTCCGTCCAACCCTTGGGAGAAATACCGTTAAGACTTCCAATGATTGGAATATCGACCTGTTCTTTTGCTGTCCGGATGATATCCAGGTAACGGTCCGCCCCGACCGCAAACTCATCGACTTCGGGGAAGAAGGAAAGCGACTCGGCGAACGAGTCCGTACCGTATGACATGAAATGATCGAGGGCCTGATCGTCATGGCGAAGCTGCTCTTCGAACAGCGAGAACATCACCACCGCGGCGGCGCCCGCATCCTCCAGCCTTTTGATCGTCTCAACTTTCTCGGAGAGCGGTGAAGCCGATGCTACGAGAGGATTCTTCAACTCCATCCCCATGTATGTCGTGCGCAAGTCCATCGTTTCGTCCTTTCTGTGATCGCTCAAGCTACATGCGACAGCAAATACCTATTTGCCTGCGGCCAATTTCTCATAACGCTTCCATTGCTCATTCACGTCTTGTTGAGCCAATTTCATGAGCTTCTCCGCAGAAGCGGGATTTGTCCGCGTCAGCAGTTTGTAACGGACCTCGTTGTAGGCGTATTGGCTGACCGGAATGGTCGGCTTCTGTGAATCAAGCTGCATCGGGTTCCGGCCTGCCGCCGCGAGTTCCGGATTATAGCGGAACAGCGGCCAGTGCCCGCACTCGACCGCGAGCTTCTGCTGGCGAAGACCCTGCTGCATGTTGATTCCATGCGCAATACAGTGCGAGTAGGCAATGATCAGCGACGTGCCCTCATAGGCCTCCGCCTCCCTGAACGCGCGGAGTGTCTGCTTGGGATTCGCGCCCATGGCCACTTTGGCCACATACACGTTTCCATATGAAGCTGCCATCATGCCCAGGTCCTTTTTACCGCTCGGTTTGCCTGCCGCCGCGAACTTGGCGATGGCCCCGCGCGGTGTGGACTTGGAAGCCTGACCGCCCGTGTTGGAATACACCTCGGTATCCAGCACGAGAACGTTGACGTTGCGGCCGCTCGCAAAGATATGATCCAATCCGCCGTAGCCGATGTCATAGGCCCATCCATCGCCACCCATGATCCACACGCTCTTCTTCACGAGCATATCAGCCAGCGACAACAAGTGCTTTGCCCTGACGTTATCCATGCCTGCCAGCTTCTCTTTCAGAGCGGCGACCCGCTCGCGCTGTGCTGTCAGTTCCTCATCGTTCGTCTGCGGAGCCGCAAGAATCTTCGCGGCCAGCTCTTCGCCGATATCGCCACGAAGCTCTTCAAGCAGTTCACGCGCGAACTCGGTTTGCTTGTCGATGGTCAGACGGAATCCGAATCCGAACTCGGCGTTGTCTTCGAAAAGAGAATTCGACCAGGTCGGTCCCCTGCCGTTCTTGTCGGCCGCCCATGGTGTCGTTGGTAGATTTCCCCCGTAAATCGAAGAACACCCGGTGGCATTCGCGACATACAGGCGATCGCCGAACAACTGGCTCATCATCTTGACATAAGGAGTCTCCCCGCAACCTGAACAGGCGCCGGAATACTCGAACAACGGCTGGAGATACTGCACACCGCGGATAGTCGAGAAGTCGATCTTCGAGCGGTCGTTTTCAGGCAGTTCGTCAAAGAACTCAAGATTCGCGCGTTCCTGCAGAAGAATCGGTTCTTTCACGTCCATGTTGATCGCTTTGCGGCCGACTTCCTCTTTGTCCTTTGCCGGGCATACCTCCACGCACAACGTGCAACCCGTGCAGTCTTCGACGGCGATCTGCAGTGTGTAGCGACGGCCGGGGAAGCCTCTTCCGCTGAGTTTGACGGACTTGAAGCCCTCCGGTGAATCCTTGAGAGCCGATTCGTCGTAGTGCTTCGACTTGATACAACTGTGAGGACAGACGGCGACACAGTTGCCGCACTGTATGCAAAGCTCAGGCTGCCAGACCGGAACGTACAGGGAGACATTTCTCTTCTCCCACCTGGTTGTCCCCGTCGGATATGTACCGTCAACCGGGAGCGCACTGACCGGCAGTTCGTCGCCGCGGCCAGCCATCATCTCGGCAGTGACAGTCTTGACGAAGTCCGGCGCCTTGTCGGGCACGACGGGCGGCATTTCCAGTTTGCTCGTGGCCTTTTTCGGAACCTTCACCTCGTGCAGATGGGCAAGCGTCTGGTCGACCGCTTCGAAGTTCTTCTGAACGACCTCTTCGCCCTTTTTGCCGTACGTCTTCTTGATCGCGGCCTTGATCTTGGCGATAGCCTCTTCACGCTCGAGCACGCCCGAAATTGCGAAGAAACAGGTCTGCATGATGGTGTTGATGCGAGTGCCCATGCCCGTGTCGAGTGCGACTTTGTAAGCATCGATCACGTAGAACTTCACTTCCTTCTCGATAATCTGTTCCTGCACGCGGCGAGGCAGGTGGTCCCAGATCTGATCCTGTCCGTAGGTGCTGTTCAGCAGAAATACAGCGCCTTTGGTCGCGTGCTTCAGCATGTCGATCTTCTCGATGAAGTTGAATTGATGGCAGCCGATGAAGTTCGCGGACTGGATAAGGTAAGTGGAGTAGATCTTGTCCGAACCGAAACGCAGGTGAGACACGGTGCCTGACCCCGATTTCTTCGAGTCGTAAACGAAGTAGCCCTGCGTTGAGAAATCCGTCTCTTCACTGATGATCTTGATCGAGTTCTTGTTCGCCCCGACCGTTCCGTCGGCGCCAAGACCGAAGAACATCGCGCGAACCACGTTATCGGACTCGGTCACGAATTCCGGATCATAGTCGATGCTCGTATTTGAAACATCATCCTTGATGCCGATCGTAAAATGGTTCTTCGGCTTATCCTTTTTCAACTCCTCGAACACGCCGTTGACCATTGCCGGGGTGAATTCCTTCGAGGACAGTCCGTAGCGGCCGCCGATGCACCTGGGCATGCCGGCCAGAGGAAGCTCACCATCTGCCTGCGACTCTACGAGTGCGGTCAGAACATCCTGGTACATCGGCTCACCGGCGGAACCGGGTTCCTTCGTGCGGTCGAGCACGGCGATCGCCTTCGTTGTTTTCGGGAGAGCCCCGATAAAGTCCTTGATAGAGAACGGCCTGAACAGGTGGACCTGGACAACACCGACTTTCTCGCCCTTCTCGCACAGGAACTCCGCTGTTTCCCTGGCCGTGTCGGCGCCGGATCCCATGATGATCATGACGCGCTCCGCAGCGGGATCGCCGAAGTAGTCGAACAGCTTGTACTGGCGGCCCGTAAGCTGTGCGAACTGATTCATTCTCCTCTGCACGATCTCCGGTGTCGCGGCATAGAAAGGATTTACCGTTTCGCGCGCCTGGAAATAGACGTCCGGATTCTGTGCGGTACCGCGGATGATCGGCCTGTCGGGAGACAGGGCGCGTTTGCGGTGCGCGATGACGAGATCGTCGTCGATCATTGCGCGTATGGCCTCGTCGCTGATCAACTCGATCTTATTGACCTCATGAGAAGTCCGGAATCCGTCGAAGAAGTGGATGAACGGCACGCGGGCCTCCAGCGTGGACGCCTGTGAAATCAGCGCCATGTCGTGAGCCTCCTGCACCGAACTGGCGCAGAGCATCGCGAAACCTGTCTGGCGGCAGGCCATCACATCCTGATGGTCGCCGAAAATGGAGAGGCCCTGCGCCGCGAGAGCGCGCGCGGCCACATGGAGAACCGCCGACGTCAGCTCGCCGGCTATCTTGTACATATTGGGGATCATCAGGAGCAAGCCCTGTGACGCAGTGAATGTGGACGTGAGCGAACCCGTCTGCAAGGCGCCGTGGACCGTTCCGCTGGCGCCGCCCTCGCTCTGCATTTCCACGACATGCGGGATCGTTCCCCAGATGTTCTTACGGCCTTCGGATGCCCACTGGTCGGCGAACTCACCCATCGCCGAAGACGGCGTGATGGGATAGATCGCACAGACCTCAGTTGTCTTAAAAGCTATATAAGACGCGGCCTCGTTACCGTCCATCGTGACCACGGTTTTCTTCTCGCTAATCATTTCAGGATCTCCGAATCTCTGTCAGTTATCTTCGTTTTATAAACCTGTTGTATCTTCCCGGTGCTTCATGCCGTTGGTTCGGGAATCATTTTGATCGCACCGCACGGACACTGCTCAAAGCAGATCGCGCAACCGGTGCAAAGATCGTAGTTGTACTCGTATCGCTTGCCCGGTCCCAGCTTGATGATCGCATCCTCGGGACAGGCTCCGTAACAGCCGTCGCACTCGAAGCAGTTGCCGCAGGAGAGACAACGCTGCGCTTCAAAGACCGCAGCTTTTTCATCGATGCCGCCGACCACTTCCTCGAAGCTCTGCTGACGGCGGGTGATATCGATCTGGCTCTGCTTCCTCTGCGCGGCATCCGTGTAGAACCACATGTTCAGCATGTCGTGACTGACCAGCTCGTGCTTCTCCGGCTTCGTGAAGCCCTTGCCTTTCAGCCATGCGTCAATATGCCGCGCAGCTTTCTTGCCGTGGCCGGTGGCTACCGTCACGGTACGGTCGGAGGGCACCATGTCGCCGCCGGCGAACACGCCTTCGCAACCGGTCATCATCTGATCGTTCACGACGACTGCACCGTCCTTCTTAAACTCAACATTGGGCAGCGCCTGCATGAATCCTGTGTCGACATCCTGACCGAGCGCAAGAATCAGCGAATCGGCTTCGAGTTCTTCGATTTCTCCGGTCGGCTCCGGCCAGCCCTCGGCGTTCAGTTCCATCTTCTCAACCTGGAACGTGGTGGCGTCGATCTGCTTGATCGTGCGAAGCCAATGAATGTCGATGCCCTCTTCGAGGGTGTCTTCAATCTCAAAATCGTGCGCCGGCGCTTTGCCCCGGTTACGCCGGTAGATGATCAGCGCCTCTTCCGCCCCGAGACGCTTGGCCGTACGTGCCGCGTCCATCGCCGTGTTGCCGCCGCCGTAGATCGCGACGCGTCTGCCGATCAGCGGCTTCTCCCCCATCTCGACGTCCTTCAGGAAACTGACGGCATCCAGAATAGTGCCTGCGTCCCGCGCGGGAATATCGATGCGGCGACTCAGGTGCGCTCCGACAGCAATAAAGACGGCATCAAAGCCGCCTTCTTCTTTTTCCTTTATGACATCCTCAACCTTGTGGTTAAGGACGACCTCGATACCTGTGTCCTGAATGCGTTTGGCTTCACCATCCAGCACTTCACGGGGCAGACGATATTTCGGAATACCGAAGTGCATCATGCCGCCAAGCATCGGGCCCGCTTCATGTATCGTCACATCGTGACCCAGGCGCTTCAGATGATACGCAGCCGAGAGTCCGCTCGGACCTGCGCCCACCACCAGGACTTTCTTTCCGGTCGGCTTCGCATCGAACTTCGGCTTCCAGCCTTCCGCCAGCGCCTTGTCGCCGAGAAAACGTTCCACAGCATGAATACTGACAGTTTCATCAACCTGTGAACGATTACAGTTGTCCTCACAAGGATGATAGCATACGCGTCCGTGGACTGCGGGCATGGGGTTGTTTTCAACGATTACCTGCCAAGCCTCTTCGAAGCGGCCTTCCTGGCAAAGAGACAGCCAGAGCTGTATGTTTTCGCCCGCAGGACAGGCGCAATTGCATGGCGGCAAACGGTCTATGTAAATCGGTCGTTCGGTACGGTCAGGCTGTTTGCCTGATGCGGTCGTGGCCGTATTCTTCGTCTCTCCCATCATCGATCTCCTTGAAACAGCGATCCTCTTGCGAAAGGGGGCAATTTTTGAGGCTGACTATCCGGCCGTTATATCAAGAAAAGGTGTGAGAGGCACGGGCTTTTTGTTAATTTTTTGTCGATTTATATGTCAAACAGATGTAATGCGGGCCGGACAGCACAGTTTCTGCTCTGTGGCGGGTTCGGAAAGGGACCTGAGAGACCGAAAGGACCTGAAACAGGCTACTCCTCGACTTCAATCGCGTAGTAGCCCTTTTCCAGCGATTCGACCTGATCCGTATAGGTGTTGATGGAGGGTGAGGCGGGAATGTTAGTGGCCAGCTCCTGGAAGCCGGCCTGAAAACCCAATGCCCGATGGATCGCGTACGTTCTATTGCTTGCGCTTGGCCAGGTGATGATCATTTTCTGCGCACTTGCCTCGACTACGCCGGCGACAAAGACTGAGGCGCCATTTGTCGGATGGGTTCCGGCTCTGAACTCGTCCCCGTTGTCCAATCCATCGCCGTCGGTATCGACATCGGGCGGCGGACCGTCAAGCGTGCCGAAGTGATCGTGCTCCCACCCGTTCGGCAGACCGTCGTTGTCATAATCCCCCCTCCGCAGATGAACCTTTGCCGGAAGGTAGCTGACCAGAGAATATCCAAACTGATCGGCCGAGTTCTTCCCTCCATCCGCCCGGCGGCCGATGTAGGTGCTGGAAATGTACCGGTCAACGCCCTCCGTCGACTTGGAGGCGATCACACCGACCACGAGTATGTTCATGATCTGCTCAATGCCGTTCGAGGCACCGAGGTCGGGCCACCATGGCATCGCGACTTCCCAGCGGTCCGTCAACGGATTTCCATCGTCGTCGGTCGACGCGGCCGGCGTGGAGTTTGTCCCGTCATACTGCGAAATCCTGGCGGCGGTCATCGGCGTGAATTCCGGATATACACTCAGATAGTAGACTCCCTGTCCGAAGTCATATCCGTCATATACGAAGTTGGTGTATGCGGGACCATCGCCGTACTCGTGCCCAATGACAATCGCGATGTCCATAGGCTCGGAGAAGGTCACATTGTGAAGCACGTCGAGCGTGTTGGGCAGCGACGACTTATGCCAGAGATTCCACGCATTGTCGTCGAGGGTGTCGAGTCCGAGGAAGAGAATCAGGACGTTGTTGCTGCCGCCCGGGTCGGTACCGATTCCACCCACATAGAGGTTCGTGGCGTCGTAGTTGAAGTACACCTCCCCGAAATCTCCGAAGCCCTCTGACGCGTCGCTGGACCTCAGTGCCGTACCGGAAAGATCAAAATCGAAATTGTCGCCCACGTTGTTCTGATCGGCGGACACTGCCGGATCGTCACTCACAACAGGCGAGCCGGGCACGATCATGGGCAGAGCTCCGCGCCGCTCCGCGGCCGTTGCTCCGGAGACAGGCACGTGCCAGTACGAACCGTTGTTTCTGTCCCACTGCCATCCACCGTGAAAGGCCACGTCCATCTGCGTTGCGTAGTCAGGAACGCTTACCGTCGCTTCCCAGACTTTGTCCTGGACCTCCGACATCACCACATCGGCACGAGCGGAACTCCGCCATCCATTGAAGTCGATCCGGGCCACAATCGGAGATTGCCCGGACAGTGGTCCAAGAGCCCCTTCATACCTGATGACAACGCTCGATCCGGCGTCCGGACGCACGGGCAGAAAGCGCACCCGGCCCAGCACGGCCTGCCAGTTGTACTCGAAGTTGTTGTGCCAGTTCGTCCCGGCATCGTCATGAAACACCCAGGCAAGCCTGCGCGTCGCGTTGGTCGGCACGGTCATTTCGTACTCCCAACGTCCGGTTGCTGAATTGTACGTCATGGCAGCGTCGACAACGGCCGAACTGAATTCATCCACCCCCAGATGAAGGTGTACGGCGCTTGAGTAGTAGAGCGGTCCCTGACTTGCATCATAGGAGATCTTCACACTTTCTCCCCGCAGAGGAAACGCGGGCGAGACCTGCACGATCCTGCCCTCATTGGTGAAGGTCAGCTCATCAAATACCAATCCGTCGCTCCGAATCGCGCGATAGTGCATTTCATCGTTGTCGAACTGGAGCGATACGAAATGGAAGCAGGTGGTATAGGCAAGGGTGTACGACTCCGGTCCGGTAACGGGATTCAGATCACCGCCACCCCCGCCGCAAACAACATACCTCACGTCCCGAATGACATCACTCCGCTCGTAGTTGTGATTATGACCGCTGAACACAAAGTCGGCGTCATATTGGGACAGGATCGGACACCAATTGGTCTTCACATGCTGATTGGGCCCGTGCTTGTCACCCACTGTGTAGGGAGGCCGGTGCCAGTAGGCGATGATCCACGTGATGTTCGTGTCGTTCGCCGCGGACTGCAGGTCGTGTGTCAGCCAGTTGGTCTGACCTGAAACATTGTTCTCCGAGTTCAGAGCTATATAGTGCGTGTTGCCAACGTCAAACGAGTAGTATCGCTCGTTCGCGGGCTCGTTCGGCAGTTCGAACAGGCTCCAGTAATACGGGTCGTCGGTATCGAAGATCTCGTGGTTGCCCATGATCGGCATGAAGACCGTCCGCTTGAGAATGTTGCTGTCCCGGCCGAACCAATCTTCCCAGTGATTCCAGTTGCCTCCTTCGTACACAATATCTCCCGCGATCATATAGAGGTCGGGATTGTGATTCATAATCTCTCCGACAACGCCGGAGTGATTAACCGCCGGGTCTCCCGTGAACGGTTGCTGTGTATCAGCGACGATGACTGCGTGGTAGGTCCCGGTCGGACCCGGGGACGTGCGGAACGTGGAGTCGCCGCTGTCGAAACCATCCGTCGAAGTCGCCCGGTAGTGATAAGTCTGGCCCGCCTGGAGGCCGCGAACAGTGACGACATGCCGGCGATAACCTTCAGGACCGCTGATCGAGTGGGTGTAGCTAGTCGTCAGACCGTATTGAATCCGGCTCCTGCCCGTCACCTCCCTCTCCCACGCAAACGTCGCCGAAGTCCGGGGATCCTCCGTCCATGTAATCGCGAGAGGAATATTGCGGGCCGGCGCAGATATCCCGACAATCGAACTGACGACTAGAAACAGGCTGGGAATAAGCGTTCGCACTTCTGGCATCATACGGTGCTGTCCGGATTCTGCATACAGCAAGCAGAGAATTCTTCCCGCCACGCAATCGTTCCAGAACCGGGACG
>JAHIZV010000105.1 GCA_018814445.1 Verrucomicrobiota bacterium
CCGATCTCATGTTGATGCTGAGATCGTTTCGCCGAACAGTATCCGCCTCGATACGGAGAACGTTCTGAGTGTCGAACTGCGACCGGACGGGGAGTGGATTGATCGTAATGAAGTCCTCAAAGTGATCTGGAACGGTGACGCCATCGAGACCCGGCTGGATGTTGACGGAAGGGCCGTTCTCAATGCGCCGGGCTACTCTCCGGGCAGCCTTGTCAAGAAGCCGTCGCTGGCCGGTCCAGCCGGTGACCTGTGGGAGACGCCTTTTGCGATAATTCTCGGCACACAGGGGGACATCGAATGGACTGAAGCATGGAAGGAATACGCTGAGAAGTTAAGGTCCGATTGGAAGAAATGGCAGAATCAGCCTCCACGATTCTTCGTTGATACGGAGCTGAGTGAAGCAGACTCAGGGAAGTACTCTCTGATACTTGTCGGGGGACCCGACGAAAATGTCGTAGCGGCGAAGATTGCCGGCAAGCTGCCCGTTAAGACTGACGGGGCAGATATCCTGATTGACGAATTCGCAGTCGAGGCCCCGGATGCCGCGTACCAGGTCGTGTATCCAAGTCCGTTCAACAGTGACCGATACATTCTGGCAATAGGCTCGACGTCAGCACAGGGCATCCCGTACGCACATGATCTTTCGTTCGATTTTGACTACTGCATCGTTGACGGGAAGAAGTCCAATCGCGAAGAGGGCATCTTCTACGAAGACGCTGCTGTGGCCGTCGGTTTCTTCGACTTCAATTGGCATTTCAGCCGCGAATGGCACCGCGAGCGACGGGATCGCTGACAGATGCAGGAATGGGGCCTGTCAGGACTCCTGGGGTATTGACGAGCTGATCTCACTGCTCAACCACTCGATGGCTTTATCGTAGTCGCGAAAAACCATCACCTGGTAGTCTACATCCTCACGGATCAGTTCCCACATGCGGAACATTCCAAAGCCCAGATCATCGCCGGCGAGCATGGCCAGCCGATGTCCTCGGATCTTCTCAATCCTGAACGCTTACGCATGGATTTCGCGGAAGTAGGCGATCGTTGCATCAAGTCCTTCACTGAGTGTGACCGACGGGTTCAGGCCTGACTTCTTCAGCGCATCGATGTTGGAGCATGAATGGAGTACCTCGCCGGGACGCGGAGCGACGTTAACGATAGAAGACGATGAACCGGTTCTTGCGGCGATCTGTTCAGCAAGCGTCTGGATGCTGATACTTTCGCCGGTGCCGACATTGAACGGGCCTGGACCGCTATGCATCATGTGCACGTTGGCGCGAACGACGTCCTTCACGTAGACGAAGTCGCGTGTCTGGCTGCCGTCGCCGTAAATGTTGATGTCATCGCCGTTCAAGGCTCGTGTAATGAAGATGGGAATGGCTGCCGCGTAGTCCGATTGGGGATTCTGGCGTGGCCCGTATACATTGAAATAGCGCATGAGTCCGCAATCCACACCCCATACATCGCGAAACATCAACATCAGTTGCTCGCCATCCCACTTGGAAAGAGCATACGGGCTTAACGGCCGCGGGGGAGTGGTTTCGCGAAGGGGAAGCTCTTCCGTATCCCCGTAAACAGCACAGCTTGAGGAGAAGATCACCTTCTTCACTCCCGCTTCCGACGCGGTTTTCATTACCTTGAGGGTTCCCTGGACGTTGGTTTCAATGCAACCGGTTGGATTGTCCATGCTCTCGATCACGCTGACCATCGCCGCCAGATGAAAAACAAACTCGCAGCCGTCCATGGCTGTCTGTACGGCATCCCGGTCGGTAACGTCGCCCTCGATGAAGGTGACGGCGCGGCCTTCGAGGTTCTTGATGTTTCCTGTGCTCAGGTTGTCCAGGACAACGACCTCAGTGGCAGGCGACTCTGTATTGAAGTGCTCAACAATGTGGCTGCCGATGAATCCGGCTCCGCCGGTAACGAGTATCCTCACCAATCCGTCCCTTTCAGTTTCACTTGAACGAGTACCCTATTTGAGGATGCAGACCGGCGCAAGTTGTTTGGTGAGGAGTCCGGCGGCCTGTTCAGTGTAACCCCGAATAGATATCCCTCTGATAGGGCTCTGATCCAGCATCCGGCCGGCATACTTTACTTCCGACGCCGCATGACGATGACGCTCAGGCCTAAGGTCAGCAGAACCAGTGAATGGGGTTCTGGAACAACTGATCCGACGGAAAACGACGTGGCATCTATTCCATAGAGTGTGCCTGTGTTGCGGGCATCGCCGCCGGCAAAGCCCGCATAGCCGCTTAAATAGCCGCCTGGATCGCTATACGACAGAGAAGCAATCGAAGAACCATTCTGGAGAAACTCGGCAGTAAGGTCCACGGCTCCGCCTCCGGCGTCGGATGCGCTCAGGATCAACTGAAGGTTTGCGCCGGATACCGTAGATGCCAGATTGAAGCTGTCGACAACTGTCACCGAGTTGTAGGCCTGATGACGAAAGAGTGTAAACCGGTTGGTTTCGACCTGGGCATAATACACGGGATAGTTATTTGCTGTAGGCAGGCCATTGGCGTTCAGTGCGACTTCGACAAAAGCCGTATCGGAATCGCCGCTGTAATAGTCAAACCAGAGAGAAGCTGTAATATCTGCATAGGAGAGGTTGAACTTCCCATCATCCAACCCACTGCCGTTATCACCCGCAACCAGGAGTCGGGATACTGGCTGCTCGTACCTGGACTCGAGCCGGACGGAGCCGCTGTTCCAGGTGATGATGTTATTACCGCCGGCACCGCTCGTGCCGTGCTGGCCGATGGCGGCAAACTGGAAGTCGTTGGATGCACCCGTTGAAAAAGTGGTTATGTAGTCGGCTGATGCCGAGATCGCAGAGAATACGACGATGAGCAGAATTGCTAATCTTTTCATGGCTCCTCCTGAACGTTGAAAGACTTTCCAATACTAGTATTGGTAATACTATATACAACTCACGCCTGAGATCAAGCACAAATACCGGAAAGATGCGCAATTCTTCCAAGAGATGCCTTTTGGCAGCCGAGAAACGACATGGAAGTCCGAGAAAAGGCGGGAAGACGGCGGAGATCGAAATGTGCGAGTTGATCTCGCTCTGGCGCGAAAATATGACAATACTCTTGCCGTTGGCGCCGATGATTTAACGGGAAGACAGGAAGTCGGTTTATTATGAGGAAATCTGAAGTTCGCGAAGCATCTGCCGGAGGATTCATGCCATGACATATCGAGCTGAAACCAGGAACATGGCACTTTTCTGTGACTTTGAGAACATCGCTTTGGGCGTTCGCGATGCAAACTACGCCAAATTCGACATCGGAAAAGTGATTGAGCGACTCCTGCTCAAAGGGAATATCGTGGTCAAGAAGGCCTACTGCGATTGGGCCCGATATAAGGATTTCAAGGCCTCGATGCACGAAGCGTCCTTTGAGCTGATCGAAATTCCCCATGTGCGTCAGTCGGGCAAGAACTCCGCCGATATCCGCATGGTCGTCGACGCACTCGATCTTTGCTACACGAAGGAGCATGTGGATACATTTATCATCATCAGCGGTGACTCCGATTTCTCCCCGCTCGTCAGCAAACTGCGCGAGAACAACAAGATCGTCATCGGTGTTGGCGTTAAGAATTCGACGTCGGACCTGCTGACCGCCAACTGCGACGAGTTCATCTTCTACGACGACCTTGTCCGTACGCAGGCGCCGCGGAAGAAGGCTGCGAGCAGGAGCGTGAAGAAGAAGGCGGCACCGAGTTCGACCGTGAAACCATCCGAGCCTGCGAGCGACAGGAAGAAGGAAGCGTGGGACCTGATTGTCGAGACGTACGAGGCGCTGGTCGAAGAACGCGGGGAAGGGGAGAAGATCTGGGGTTCCATGATCAAGCAGACCCTGAAGCGCCGTAAGCCCGGATTCAGCGAATCCTACTACGGCTTCAAGTCCTTCGGTCAACTGTTGGAGGAGGCGCAGGCACAGGGCATACTTGAACTGGAGCGTGAGGAAAAATCGGGCGGGTTCATAGTCAAGAGCAGCCGGGAGTAGGTTCGTCGCTGCGGCATATGCACCCGATATCGGCGCCCTCACTCTGGAATCATTGACCTTCCATTCTCGATACAAATAGAGCAAACTCGAATATAGGCAGCGGGCCCGCTCCCGAGCTGACAGGTCGATTCTGAGGAGGATGTCTGAGTATCGGGACGCTGAGTGGGTGCCGTGTAATAAGAGGTATGACAAAGGGAGGTATGCAATAGATCTGACTCTACTAATCGGTCTTCCAATATTGATCTTTGCCTTCATTTTTGCCGCCAGCAAGAGTGCGGGCCTGGCGAAAGAGCGTGCGGAGGCGGGGCCGGGAGCAAGTAAGAGAGAGATATACAAGTCGCAGTTGATCGCTCTCAGGAGTAAGGCAAAGCTCTGGGGGATCATTGTCGCCTCTTCGTTGCTTTCTGCTGTGCTGTCTATGGTTCTCAGCGTTCACGCGGGTGAAGGGACCGCTGTCGGAACCGCAGGAATCATTATGTTCTTCATCGGCCTCCTAAGCATGATCGTATCGTGCGTGCGAATGATGATTCTGACCCAGCAAATGGCGAACCTTCAGGTCGCGATGAAGGAGGACGAGATCGACTTCAAGGAAATGAAGCGTGAGATCAAAGCGGAGCAGGCTGAGGCTGCTAACCGCTAAACCGGGAGGGCCGACGCATGCAGAATGACTCAGTTGAGATGTCTACGCTTTCGTGGATAGACAGGGCGATTCCTTGGATCCTTTTCGCTGTTGGCTCGTATGCCGTAATGTATGCGGTTGAGATGCTCTTCTATTTTCTTGGAGGGTTCTATCACAACCACAGCATGTTTGGCTTAATCTACGGAGATGGCGGATTCTGGCCGAACTTCCTGCGCAATGACGAGCTCGTCTTCGCTCTCATACGGCAGAACGATCTGATGGTCTTCATAGGCCTGCTGTTTTCTATACTCGGCATTGTTCTCGTCCTGGGCGAGGTGTGTGCCGGATACGATCTTCTTTGTTCGGCACCGAACGCGCCAACGCGGGCCCGGAATGCAATCGGTCGCGTTATGATCCTTCAGATAGTCCTGATTTTGGCGCTGATTGTGTTGGGGTGCGGTGAGAATCCGAATGCTGTCCGTTGGTTTCATCGGCCCTTTAGGTCAACTTTCCCATTCTTAAGTGTCTACGCTGGGTTCATAGTCTTCAACATCTTGCTCAATGGGTTGGGGGTTTGGGCG
Source organism: Verrucomicrobiota bacterium (assembly GCA_018814445.1). Taxonomy (GTDB): domain Bacteria; phylum Verrucomicrobiota; class Kiritimatiellia; order JAHIZV01; family JAHIZV01; genus JAHIZV01. The sequence continues at coordinate 5,208 of JAHIZV010000105.1, forward strand.
AAGCTGTATATGCGCGGGCGGCTTGCCAGGGAGGATGTTAGGAAGGCATATGCAGCACGAGAAGCTCAGGCGGAATTGTCGCTCAGCCAGAGAACCTTTCTCCTGGGAGGTGTCAGTATCGTTCTTGCCCTTTGCTTCGGCGGCGTGGGCATGCGGTACGTACGTTCCGAATATGTGCTCGCCTATCAGATTGTGGCCGCAGCGCTGCTCGTTCTGGCTCTTGGTCTCCTGGGCACCGGTATTCAAACTTTCAAACACCGAACCAAGCCCGTATTGTGTCACTCGGCGTATGCGCTAGGTGCTGCAGGAGTAGTTCTGCTCATTGTGCGAGTGTATTCGGCTTCCGTCGGTTGGTTGGAACGGATCGATCTGCCATATGAATCTATCCAGAGCACACTGCTCGCGATCGTGTGTCTACTTCTTATGAGAACGGGATTCTATATCCGATGGCCACTGAAGAACCCATCAAGTGCAGTCGGAAATCTGGAGGCGACCGCTGATACAGACTCGGTGGAGAGTTTGCCTCTTAGAAGGACCGTAGACGGGAAAGACTACGTGATATGTGTATGCCCCAGTTGTTCTGAGATAGTCTCCTTCCGCACGAAGTTCTGCGGGATGATTGAACGTTGTCCGAAGTGCGATGAGAGAGTTGAGGTTCCTGAAGCCAGTTCTGCGGGAAGCAGTTGAGTCCTCACTGAATGATCGAGAGAGTCTTCGCTCTGGGGAGGCTGCAGGGAGCGAGCTGGCGGTCCGTGTGGAGGACATTCTTCTGGGTCAAAGGGGCAAAAACCCGACGTCCGCCGGGAAGCTCGCAAGCGCTGAATCTGACTATTGAGAATACCTTTGAAGAAGTTAGCTGCTCGGGGTCTACTTGTTCTGCTGGGCGTTCTGGCAGGATATACGGCGTTTCAAGTCGTGGAGCCCCTATGTCGCCGCGTTGTCACCTTGGTTCGTGTGGCCGAACCCTCCAGCATTGAGGGTCTGAAGGCACTGCTGGATTTCAATCCGGAGGCGCTGTACCGATTTGATGAGAAACTGTCCTATATGCTCAAGCCGAACTTCAAGGGCCTTCGCCACGGATCGCACTCGGATCTGCACCATACGAATTCGCGAAGCTTGCTGGGGAAGGATGAAGTCGACCTAGACCCCGGGACAAGGAAGATACTCTTTCTCGGGGATTCAGTCGGCTACGGCTACGGCCTGAAGTTCGACGAGGTATTCACCTCGCTTATGCAGACTCAGGCCGGGGAGGGGATTCAGATTCTCAACGGCAGCTGTTCCGGCTGGAGTTCTCTTCAGGAACTGACCTTCTTTCACGAGTACCTGGCGGACATTGACTGGGATTTGGTCGTGCTGGTGTTCTGCCTGAACGACCTGATCAATTATGAATGGGTGTATGAATCGTCTTCCTCATATCGTCTCTCGGCTGAAGCGGACAGTCTGATGCATGGCAGTATTGATCGATCTCTGGAGGCGATTCGAATGAGCCGTCTGCGAAATAAGCTGGGCTCACAGGAGGACACAGCGCCTTTAGCAACACTTCACAATATAGCGATCTTCGCGTGGGACGATGCACGATGGGATCAGTTTGAGAAGACCATCCTGCACCCGCTCGTTTCGGACGATCTGAGGAAAAAGCTGCTCGTTGTGGCGATGCCGGTCAAACCCCAGCTTGCTTCTACAGACTTAGGGGCGCCCCCGGAATTGGTCTTCTTCCCGCAGAGGCGACTCGAAGCAATGTGCCGCGAGCTTGGCATCCACTATCTCGACGCGGCAGAAGCCTTCTCCAGTCCATCGCGTCCCGCTGACGAGTGGTTTCAGTACAACTTTCATTTCACAGCCAGGGGACATCAGCGTCTGGCGGAATACCTGCTGCCGCAGATTCTTTCGCAAGTGGAGAAGTCCCGGTGACCAACGGAAGCACCCCGTTACCACCCCTTTTGCCCGCGAGACGACACGAGAAGAAGGGGTGAGGAGAAGCGGGGTGGCTTGCTCGAACCACCTTGTTGCAGAGATTCATTGCATGGTTTTGAATGAATCGGGCAAGAAGTGTCCTGACTGGGACTCGATTGACTAGTCAAAACGTTTTTGTGTCCTTTTCGTGAATCTGGAGGACCACTCTTCTCTTTGGACTTCGCGGCGCGCTTTGGGCATACTGGTCCGCATGTCAGATATCGCGCATGTTGTTGAGTTTCTTGAACGTAAGTTTACTTCGCAGATCCGGGCGCACCATGTCATGACGGAGGTCGAGGGCGACTTCAAACCGTTTCCTGACGATCTTCATCCGAAGCTTGGTTCTGCGCTGAGAGCGGAGGGGATCTCTTCGCTTTACAGTCACCAGGCGGAGGCGTTTGCTTCGATCCGGGCGGGAAAGGACACGGTTCTTGTCTCGCAGACAGCCAGCGGCAAGACGCTCTCTTTTCTTCTGCCGATTCTTGATGACTACGCTAAGTCGGAATCATCTTTCGGAGTGATGCTGCTTTATCCCACGAAGGCGCTCTCGCGGGATCAGGAGAGTACGCTGGGGCATCTTCTTAAGTCGGCTGTCGATTCACGCAAGCTGGGTACGTTCGATGGAGATACACCCCGCGAGGAGCGCCGCAACATCCAGCGGATTGCTGACTTCGTAATCACGAATCCGGACATGCTGCATTCGGGCATTCTCCCGAACCACAACCGGAGCTGGAAGAGTTTCCTTTCCCGCCTGAAGTACATCGTGGTGGATGAGGTGCACACGTATCGCGGCGCTTTCGGATCGCACGTGTCGAACGTCCTGCGGAGGCTCCTGCGGGTATGTGAAATACACGGGAGTCACCCGATCTTTATCTGTTCGTCGGCGACCGTCGGAAACCCGGGTGAACATGTGCAGGCACTGTTTCACCGACCGTTCAACGTGATTACAAACGACGGTGCGCCCCGGCCGCAACGGGATCTGTATTTCGTGAATCCGCCGTTGGTGAAGAGTCATGGCGAAGCGTGGTACAGAAAAGGGACCGGTTCCGTATCGATCCCGTTGATCCGTGAGGCCTGCAAGGAAGGCGTGCGAACGATCTGCTTCTGCAGGGCGCGCCAGCAGGTTGAGCGGCTGTACCGGGCGGTGATCGATCGTCATCCCGAGCTGGAAGAGAAGGTCAAGCCATACCGGGGTGGATTGCTCCCGAACGAGCGGCGCCAGCTTGAGAAAGACCTTTTCACCGGCAAGCTCAACGCGATCATCACGACCAACGCGCTGGAGCTGGGCATCGATATCGGCGATCTCGATCTGTGCATCCTGTCCGGACATCCGGGGACGATGGCGAGCTTCTGGCAGCAGGGCGGTAGAGTGGGCCGCAAGGCGGCCCGGGCGGTGATGGTCTTTGTTGCGAAGGACACACCCGTCGACCAGTATCTTGTTCATCATCCCGAGTTTGTCACGAAGGCCCCGATCGAAGAGGCGTGGCTCAATGCCGACAACCCGTACATACTGCTTCAGCATCTTCCCTGCGCCGCCCACGAGCATCCGCTCAGGCAGGAGGAGGCTCATTTTGACAGTCAGGCTTACGGCATGGGAATCAGCGTGCTTTTCGAGGACAAGACACTGCTTCCTTATCACGACTGCTGGCGTTACGCCCTGCCTGATTATCCCGCCCGCGGCGTGAACCTGCGGGGCATGACCGACTATAACGTTGATATCTACTGCGGGACGGAAGTGATCGGGGAAATCGATCCGATCGGCGCGCGGGGCACCCTCTACAAAGACGCGATCTATCAGCATCTGGGGCGGCGCTATATGTCGATGGAACTGGACCTCGAGAAGAAACTGTGCCGTGTGGAGGAAGTGGACGTCGATTACTACACCGAGGCGGTCTGGGAGAAACGTCTCGAACTGACAGACGTGGAGGAAGAAAAAGATATTTTCAAGGCTCCCGTGCAGTTCGGGTACGTACACGTCAACAAACAGCCCAAGCTCTACAAGAAGATCCGTGAACGCACGTATGAGAACGTCGGGTACGGGCCGATCACGCTTGAGGCGTTTGAATACGACACTACGGGGTTTTCGATGCTCCCGCCTGAGTCGTGGAAGAAGGCAATGGACGCGGATGACAAGAAATACACCAGCGCCGCGTTGTACGGGCTGAGCTATATCATGCGCCATATCGCTCCGAGCTTCTGCATGGCGGACATCGACGACATCGAGACCGACGTCTACCTGCACGAAAAGGATCCGCTGAAATGGGAGAGCTCGCTTTACCTCTACGACGCGCACGAGGGCGGGGTGGGGTACGCCGAGAAGGTCTTCGAGAAACTTCCTGAGGTGTTTGCGTTGTGTCAGCAGGTGCTCGATGAGTGCGAATGTGAAGCGGGCTGTCCGTCGTGTGTTCCTCCGCTTCCTCCCGGAGTGAACGATGAGGAACTCGAAGGTTTCCTGATCGAGTCAGACGCCGCGATCAAATGCACGCGGAGTCTCTTGAGAGCACTGAATCTCGGCGAGGTGGACGTCCCGGAGATCGTTGTCCGCAAGAGCGCGCGCGGTCCGGCGGTTGAAGCCCCGCCGGTTGATGAAGAGAAGGAGAAGCTGGGAAGGCGCTTGTCAAAAGCCTCAGAGGTTCTCAAGAAGAAGCGGGGGCGGCAGCATTGATCAGGGGTGCGCTTCAACATCTCCCCGGTGTGGGCCGTGAACGTCTGCGCCTTCTTCAGAACGCGGGAATCACTGACTGGCGACAATTGGCGGAGGATGTTCCTCTGTCAGGCATCGGTCCGGTCACACAGAAGAAGCTTCAGGCGGAGGTACTTCGATGTGAAGCGGCTCTTGCGGAGGGGAATATCAGGTACCTGGTATCCGGCATCCGGAAATCCGACCAGTGGCGCGTGCTGGGGCATTTTTTTGACCATGCATCGTACTTCGACATCGAGACTTCCGGTCTGGATATAGACAGCAGGATAACGGTCATCTGCTGTCTGCACCGCGGCAAGCTGTACACCTTCACGAAGAACGAGAACCTGGACGAGTTCGTGGATTTGTTAGACGACGTGGACTTGCTGGTGTCGTTCAATGGCGCTTCGTTCGATGTGCCGCGTGTGGTGTCCGAGTTTCATATTCCTGAACTGCCCTGTCCGCACATCGATTTACGCTGGCTATGCTACTACGAATCATTGCGGGGCGGGCTGAAAACGGTCGAGAAGAGCATGGGCATTGAGCGTCCGACTGACCTTGTTGGCGTGGACGGAGAAGAAGCAGTATGGCTGTGGGAGATGTGGGAGCGCGGCGGGAACGGTAAGGCCCGGGAGCGGCTCCTGAGATACTGCGCGGCCGATGTACTCTCGTTGAGACTGTTGGCGGGCACCCTGCTGGAATGCCGCGGGTACACACTCGATTTTCCGCGCGGGGGAGCAGTGTGGAGGGAATTGCTTTCGATCAGTTCAAGTACCCCGAAGCCGGTCGTTAAACCGAGCTTGCGGGAGGCGACAGATAAGGCGCAGGAACGTCTGCGGAGCCATTGGGTACGAAGGCGGACCATGGAACGGCGGGACCGCGGGACCATGTGACGTGTATGTCAGGAGATGACGCCGCAGCGTCATCGCGTCTTACCGTGAGATATGCACTGTCCGCCGATTTTCCCTTTTCAGTCCGGGGAATGCCATATATTGTACTGACGGTGCTACGGTCTTTTCTTACTGGGGCTGACGTATGGCTAATGACACTGATTTCATCCGCTCGATCCGCATAGTGCTGACCCACCTTGTAAAGCATGTCGAACCTGTGGACGATGCGCTGTTGTCCATCGGCAGGGCCTATGAGCAGGGCGAATGGAAGAAGTTCTCTTCCGAGAAGAAGTTCAGCTATGTGAAGAAGGCGCAGGACTATCTTTCAGGGGACAACGCGGTGACACGGCACTACGAGGAATATCCTCACAAGTACTCACGAATGCGGTTCGCCACGTTTCAAGAGCACCTTGCCGAATATGCCCAAGAGTTGCGCAAGGAATTTTGAGTCAATCTGAACGGTCTTTGATCATCGGCACGAAGCGGACCGGCAGATCGTTTTCGACTTTCACTTCGCCGCCCGTCTTGCGCAGGATGACGAGTCGCTGGAAGCCTGCACCGACCGGCACGATCATTCGTCCGCCTTCCGCGAGTTGCTCGACCAATGCCCGCGGAATGTCCTCGGGCGCACATGTAACGATGATCGCGTCGAAGGGGCTGTGCTCGGGCCATCCTCTGTATCCGTCGCCTGTGAGAACTTTGACGCCGCCGTAGCCTTGGTCGCTGAGTGCCGCTCTGGCGTGCTCAGCGAGCTCGGGTACGATTTCTATGCTGTAGACGTTGGCGCCCATTTCCGCGAGCACGGCGGCCTGATATCCTGAGCCTGTTCCAATTTCGAGTATTCTATCTCCCGGCTTGATTGCGAGCTTCTCAGTCATATAGGCGACGATATACGGCTGAGAAATAGTCTGGTCGTGTCCAATCGAGCAGGGGTGATCGCCGTAGGGGTCGCAGAGAAGCCTGTACCTTTTTGGAATGAACTCGTGTCGGGGAACCTTGAACATGGCCTTGAGGACATCTTCCCCGCGAAAGCCGTGCGCGCGAATCTGTTCGATCATGGCGGTTCGTTCAGCCACTTTGTCGTCTCCTGTGTGGTCCGACTGCCTGTCTGCGCATGACACACTCACGGCTGTGAGGGCAAAGACAAGCACAAGTCCGGATGAGAATGTTGAATTCATGCCCTCACGCCTCTACCCGGACTATACTGTGACCGCACAGAAGACAAGGATGTGTTACTGCTTCGCAAACATGCCCTTGTGGGCATTCCTGGCCTGCATGACCGGCCACTGATAGTATTTTTCACGCAGGTGATCTTCGGGGCGGGCGTAGGCCAGGCCCTCCTCAATCAGCATCTTGCCGAAGTCTCGGCCATCAATGTAGACATAGGCCAGGAGGCGGCCGAACGCGTCGGTCTCCATGCCTGCTCCTCCGGGAAAACGCAATGTCACGTAGCGCTCAAGCAGAAAGTCTTCGGCCATTTTTTTGGCAGATTGCCCTATTTTGAGGCCCTGCGCCTCCGTCAGTCCCCAGTCTTTGGACTGTTGCCGGAGTTTCTTGCAATGCTTCGTTTCAAAGGTGTCGAGACCGACGATTCGCAGATGCTGTGTGTCGCCAAAAAGTTCGACCTCGATCGTGTCACCGTCCAGGACTCGGATGACCTTAGCCTTAAAGGTGTCCTGTTTGAATACCTTCCAGTACTGGTAGTAGTACCCGCCGAAGAACGATGCGGCGGCGGTCAGAAGAAGGACGATCAGCCAGGCTACATGAACGTTGCCCCTGTTTGAATTGCTCCCCACGTTGGACATACAGGTATTATCTGCCTTTTCCTTATCCATGCAAGAGAACTGTTAAACCACGGTGTCCGCAGAGATGGTTCTCCCGCGCAGGTAAAGGTAAGGACAATGGCTCGGTTGTCAGCGGATGATCCGGAGGATCATCCGTGGCAGTGACCTACGGCTTTGAGACTTTCATCTGGTAGAAGGTGGGTGAGGGGTCGCCCGTGTTTGTGTGTACGGCGGACACCGTTCCGGTTCCGGACATGTTGGTCAGACCATCGGCATAGGTCCACGTCTGGGTTCCAAGAGCGTTCGTGTTGAAGAGAACATCGTAAAACCGACCGCTGACCGCGTTCCACGTCAGATCGTACGTGCTTCCCGCAGCCGACCAACCCGTCAGTTCGACATAGAAGAAGGACAGTGCGTTTGCCAGGTCGGTTCCCGCGACGCTTTCTTCATAGTCCGACGCTCCGTCAGCGTCTGTGTCCGCAATGAGCGGATCACCGTTATTCGGGAACTCGAGCCCGTTAATAAGGCCATCTCCGTCCTCGTCATGTTTCGCATCCGCAATGCTGTAGGGATTGAGGCCGTAATTCCATTCCTGCCGGTCCGTCATTCCATCTCCGTCGCTGTCGACGAAAGTGGATTCCGACACGGAATAGACGAGCGACGTCTCGTTGAAGGTGAACGTGTACACGTTGTCCGTCAGCCCCGTAACTGAAATATTCGCGCCGGAAACGTCCGCGGTCTGCACGAGCGGTGTTGAAGAATCAGACTGATCACTATCGCCCCAGTTCCCCGCGCTCCACGAGTCGTTGGCCACGAATTTGAACTCAGTATCCGCGATGCCGTCTGTTTCCAGCACTATTGCCCATGTGTGGTTCGTGACCAGGTGCATGTTCCGGGAACCTTCATTCCACAGGGTCAGTGTGCCGGCGAGAGCCATGTTCGTATAGCCGGAAGCATAGACGTCTCCACGATTGGGATCACTGCTTCTGACGAATTCGGCTGCATTGGTTCTGCCGTCGCCGTCGGGGTCTCCCGACGCGTCGGACGAACTGTCAGGATCGAGGCCGTGCGCCTGCTCCCACCAGTCGGGCATCGAATCGGAGTCGCTGTCGACGTTGTCATAGAGCACGGCTATGTCCGTTGACGCACCGCTGTCCGGCACCTTCACGATGAGCGTCCTGTCCACATAGGAATACGACCAGCCGCGTGTGACGTTGGTGAGGGCGTCGCGATTTCCGTAGCGGGTCAAAGATAAGGCATCCTGTTTGGCCGATTGAATCCGGGGCGAAGAGTGCAGGACGAAGTACCATGACCGCGACCCCGGATCATAACTGCCGGCGCGCGAGCCTGCAGTCATTGTGACGCCATCGCCCGCGCTTTGCTGGGAGAGCACGGTCCGGGCATAGACGCCGGCCTGGTAGTTCGTGGTTTTGCCGTCGTCCTCATAGAGTTCGAAACTGTTGGTTCCACCGGGCCAGACATGCACATCCAGATAATCCGGCACGAATTCGCCCGTGTAATCCATGAGCGGCCCCATAGGTATGATAGCGCCTTCCCTTACGAAGAGAGGAAGCTGGCCCAGGGATGCGGGAAGAGTCGTATATTCCCCGCCGGGATAGAGGTTCCCATGCGTCCAGTCGTACCAGTCGGCGCCGGAAGGAAGGTAGGTGCTTCGTTCCCGTGCTCCATTTGCGTAAACGGGAGCAGCGAGCAGGTGCGTACCGACGAGATACTCGTACTCACTCTTTGACCACGTATTTGTGTCAGAAGTGAATTCAAAGAGCGGAGGAAGATTAAACGGGATGCCGCTGGTGACGCAGTGTGCAGCCAGGCTGTATAGGTAGGGCATTATCTCGTATCGGAATCCGATCCAATGCCGGTTCCATCCGGTGTAGGGTGCGCCGAACACCCAGGGCTCCTGGGCCGTTGTGTAGTTGATGTTGTGGTTGCGGAAGAAAGGATTCAGGCATCCGGCCTGTGTCCACCGGACGACCAGTTCGTTCGTCGAGCTCTGGTCGAATCCACCAACGTCATGTCCAAAGTAGGGTTGCCCCGAGATCATCACGCTGGCTCCGAGACGAATGTTGTGCCGGAGATGGTTGAAACTCGACACGTTATCTCCGCTCCAGTTTACGGCATACCTCTGGATTCCGGGCCATCCCGCCCGGCTGAGGACGAATGGACGTTTGTCCGGATAGTGCGCTTTGAGCGAGTTGTAGCTGACGGCGCATTCCAGTACGTTGAAGGTATTCTTGTTGTTCTGGTGCCACTTACGCGTATCGTTCGTGACCAGACCTCCGCCATATCTTCCATCGAGAAAATAGAGCAGGTCGAGCGGCATGTCGTTTTCATTGGGTTCATTGAGATCGTTCCACACCGCTTCGAATCCGTAGGCGGCGAAGTAGTTCGTCAGCTTTGCCGTCCACCAGTTGCGTGTAGCGGCGATACTGAAATCCAGCCATGAGATATTTCCGAGGAAGTTGTCGCCGATGTAGGTCGACAGATCCTTTTCTTTCAGGAAATAGAGATTCGTGTCTGCGACATCGTAGAGAGGGTCTTCGATGGCGAGAAGGGGTTCGACCAGGGGCACAAGCCGCATGCCCAGGTTTGTACAGAAGGAGACCATGCCGGGGATGTTTGTGAACGTTGAGTTGAATGTGAGCTGAAACGGCTGATTCGCGCCGCTGCCGGAGCGCTGTTGGCTGTCGATATCAAGATAGATCGCGTCGCATGGAATATTGTTGGAGCGAAGGTTTGCGGCGATGTCCTGGACTTTCTGCTGGGTGTCGTATGAATGGCGCGACTGATGATAGCCGAACGCCCATTTAGGTAACATGCAGGGGCGTCCGGTCACCTCGTTGTACCGATTCAGCACCTTCGCCATCGAGTGGTCTGCGCCGCCGCCGAAGAAGAAGTAATCCATCTGATCATCCGCGGCCTCGAAGGAGTAATTCGTCGCGCTATCCGAGCCGAGTTTGAACACGGGGCGCGCGGGGTTGTTGAAAAAAAGGCCGTACGATACAGCGATGCCGTTGTTGGTCGGCGGGCGTACTCCATAGATGAAAGGGAAGGCCGCATACATCGGATTTCGCGATTCCTCCCAGGCGAACGTATCCTGATTCCAATACTGCATCGTGCGACCGCGTCTGTTCATGTTCAGGGCGAGGGCGCCTCCACCGAAATAGGCTCCGTTTGACGGCATTGCCTTCACGGCCTTCAACTTGAAGCCGCTCGGGGCGTTCGAGACCGATTTCGAGCCGCTTGGCCAGTACACCTGGGCGTAGCCAACGTTGTCGTTGGTGGCGTGATAAGACGGATCGTAGAGCAGACAGCGGTCTTCGAGGAGGTACGCTCCGTTCTTGTCGCGGAAGTGGACCTGCAGAACGGGTGTTTTGACGATTTCGACATCCAGTTCAGAAGTGTGGATCATGAAATTCGTTGATGACAGGTTGGTGAACGTACACGAGAAAGCGGGCCAATTCGTAAACGGTTTGGCGATAGCGACCTCCTCGCGTTGGAAGAAGTTAGTTACTCCCGTCCAGTGAAAACGCACGCGCACGACGTCCGGCGCAAAGGGCGTCACGATAACCGCTCCAGTAGGGTTGAGACCGAAGACCGCACTCCTGTTGCCGACTCCGTTCGTATAGATCTGATACGAAGAGAGACTGCCGTTGGTCTGAATTGCTGCATCCGTCCAGAGAGCATGTGACAGCAGGAACAGGACTGCAGTCAGAACCAGGATTATCCGCATTCTTCTCATTGGTCGCACAGACAGTATATCCACCAATATATCTTACGGCGTTTCCGTGCCAATTCAGTAAGAAGATGCAGGGAGAGCGGTCTTTTTTACAAATCAACGGAAGTAGACGACAAAAATGTAAAAGAAATCGAAACAGCAAGACATTATTGTCAGCGAATTCCGATGTATTTGGAAGGAGAAAATTTACACAACTCTCCTAATCCATTCTGAATAAGCAACTAATGCATGCCGGATCGCGAAAATGAGAATTCTTGGCACGTTGTCTGCTAAATGCTTTTCCGACCTGGGGTCTGATTCCAAGACCTCAAAATTCTGGTATGGAGGATTGGTTATGGTTCGCAAAAGCCCTTTCTGGGTGATCTGTCTGCTTGCAGTGGTATTGCCGCGTCTGGCATGGGCGGGAGAAGATGTGTTCGTCGATACAGGAGCGACGGCATGGATGCTCACCTCAACGGCGCTGGTTCTGTTGATGGTTCCGGGTCTGGCGATGTTCTATGGAGGACTGGTCCGCACAAAGAGTGTTCTGGGGACGATGATGCACAGTTTTTCGGCGATGGCGATTATCGGTGTTCTCTGGATGGTCTGCGGCTACGCACTCTGTTTCGGGAAATCCATCGGTGGATGGATAGGGTGGGACAGTGCGAAGTTCATGCTGAGAGGCATTGATGACGTGATCACCTCGCAGCATATTCCGGAGTACGTATTCGCCATGTTCCAAGGCAAGTTTGCGATCATCACTCCGGCGCTGATTGCGGGGGCGTTCGCGGAGCGTGTCCGTTTCCGCGGCTACTGCCTGTTCATCGCGCTCTGGAGCATCTGTGTGTACAGCCCGTTGGCGCATATCGTCTGGGGCGGAGGCTTCTTGACAGGCAAAGTCATCGACTTCGCCGGCGGGATAGTGATTCACATCAGCGCCGGTGTGGCGGGTCTGGTAGCCGCTCTGTATCTGGGAGCTCGACGAGGATATCCGAGAACGGCCATGCATCCGAACAATCTTGTCATGACACTCATGGGTGCGGGACTCCTCTGGGTTGGCTGGTTTGGCTTCAATGCCGGGTCAAGTGTTTCCAGCGGTCTGAAGACCGCGCAGGCGCTTACAATGACGCAGATAGCCGCGTCCTCCGGCGCGCTGACGTGGGTTCTGATCGAAGCGTGTGTTTACAAGAAAGCGACGTCCCTCGGGCTCGTGTCGGGAATTATCGCCGGACTTGCAGCCGTGACGCCAGCAGCCGGGGATGTTCTGCCTCACGGGGCTTTGATCATTGGCTGTGTTTCGGCGGTGCTCTGCTATCTGGCTATTCTTGCGAAGAACCGTCTTGGCTATGATGATTCACTTGATGCCTTCGGTATTCATGGAGTGGCGGGGACGATTGGGGCGATCGGGCTGGTGTTCTTTCTCCGTTCGGGAGCCGCGGCGAGTTTCAAAACGCAGCTTTGGAATCAGATGACAGGAGTCCTGCTGAGTATTGTTCTTTCGGCTGTCGGCACTTTGATTCTTCTGTTCATTATTGAGAAGACGGTCGGCCTGAAGCTTGCCGAGGAAGATGAAATGGCGGGTATGGATCACAGTCTGCACGGCGAAACAGGCTACGGACTGATTAACGTCGGCTGATAACCTGCAAAGGAAGGTCTGCATATGAAACTTGTTACTGCAATTATCCAATCAGACAAACTCGACGCCGTTCGTGAAGCATTGTTCGACGCGGAGATCACACGAATCACCGTCAGCCGGGTGGTGGGTCATGGACGCCAGGAGAATGAAGAGATCTATCGAGGACAGAAAGTCGTTCCGAATCTCATTCCAAAGGTGCGGCTGGACATTGCCTGCAATGATCAATTTGTCGAAATTGCAGTGGATGCCATTCTGCGCTCGGCAAAACATGGCAATGGCCAGATCGGCGACGGAAAGATATTCATCACTCCGATCGAGGAGTGCATCCGGATTCGTACGGAAGAGCGCGGCGGCACGGCGATCTAGGGAATGTGAGGGTGTGAGAGTGTGGGCGGGAGAGGAAGACTCAACGCCCAACTCTCAACACCCAATGCCCAACTTCCAATTGAGGTCCGCCGTGTCTGTGTTATCCTTCTTTGAACGGTAAACTGTGAACTATTAACTTCTGTAGTCATGCACAACAAGCAGGGATGGACGGAGAAGACCCGCGAAGGTCTGAAGCGCGAGGTGAGGGCCGTCAAGCACGGGCCTCACTGGCGTATCCAGGCAAAGGTCAAGGGCGATGAGAAGTGGACGTACTATGACGTCCCGCTTCTGAAGGATCTGGAGGCGCTCCACAACCTGCTGAACCGGAAGTACAACCGCGGACGGTGTTCTTTTGAAGAGGTGGAACGCATCGGCCAGATGATCGCCGACTACGACACGTAGCTGTCAGTCTCTTGTCCCGTGCCTCGCTACAGACGGGGGAAGCTTTCAGCGTGTCGATCCGCCCACTCAAACGCTGCTTCTTCCGCCGTCAGTTGCCTTCCCTTTTCCGCCTGGGCCTGGCGGTAAGCCTCGATATGGCACATCTGCTCCGTGAGCCGTGCGTGAAAGAAAGAATCCTCATCCAGAAACCGTACGCCGTTCATGAACTGATCGGGCCTGTCGCTCAGCCTGGAACACCAGACGATCTCCGCTCTGAACGGAGTGTTGTGCTGCAGTACGGGAAAACTGACCTCCACGATGTCGCCGGGAAGAAAAGAGCAATCCGCCACGAACGCCATTCCTCCGAAACTTATGTTGCGCAGTTCAAAGTAGGATTCGTCTTTGTGACCTTCCTTGCGGCATTTGGCGGTGATCGTCGTTGCATGACGGAGAAAACGACGTGCGTCATTATGCGTTGTCTCGTGCGTTACCATCGTGTTGTCCCGTTTGTTTAAGTCTACTGCAAACGGGCGCATCCGCAAGACATGGTGCGTGCTGCCGCTCTCCACAGAAAGAGGCAACGGCGGTTGATTGTTGTGTCAAGCGGCTGTAAAATCGGGCGCATGAAACACATTTCCTCTAAAATAGGCGTAGCTGTGATCTGTACGCTGGTTGTGGCGACAGTACTGTCACTGACCGCCACTGTGAAGTTTGCCCGGTCTGCCGCGCAATGCCGAAGAGATCTTGCGGCCCGCGCGGAGCCACAGTCGCCGGTGCGGCCCGCGCATGCGTCGGACTTGGCTGATTTGAAGAAACAGTTGGCGGATCTGCAGGGCCGCTATGATGACGATATAGAGAGTTATCAGGAGCGGATTGAAGAGATGCGTTCTGCCCTGGAGCAGCAGACGGCGACGCGAAGGGTATCGCCGGGGCCGGGGGCAATGCCGGACGAAACGGCTATGACGACGACGCCGGCGCCGCCGGTTGCAGCGCCGCCCCATGCGGCGGGGGGGGGAGAACAGTGGCTCGCACAGTTCGATCGTCAGATGGACCGCGCATTCGAACACCTCGAGCAGAGGGAGCAGCAGGTGGCGGACGATGGGTCGCGTGAGATTCTTGAGGGAATGAAAGCGAAGCTCGTCGAACTGGATGGAGCGTGGTCGAAGTACGACTTCGCCGAGACGGAAGAAGATAAACGGGCCGCCCAGCGGGAGATCCAGGGAGCAATGGGCTCGATCATTGCTTTGAACCGCAGGGACCGCACCCACACGCTGAGTGAATTGGCGCGACAGGCCGGTTACCGTTCAGAGGAAGATATTCAGCAATTCGTGCGGGCAGTGGAACAGGCCTACCGCGACACGAATCTTGACTGGGCTCAGCTATTCAATCGGGGACCCGTTGTCCCGCCCTCCGGACCGACCGAAGGGGGGTTGCCAACCGTGTCGCCGGGCTTGGTGTCACCGACTAATTGATCCGCCGGGAAGACCTTTCATGTCGGGCATAGGCACACTGTCAACGGCAGACTGATTGACTTGAACGTCGGCTTCTTTGCGAAGGCCTGCTACCAGGGCCTGAACGGCGTCCATCTGTTTGGACTGCTTAATCCGCATCATCAACTGGCTCTTGATGTGCTCGGGAATCTCCTCGACACTTTCCGGGGCTCCCGGTTTTCCCTTAACTTCCTTCATGAAAAAATCGGCCAGGTCATCTTCGGTCGCTTCGAAATCGTCGGGGGAAAGATGTTTGGTTTCGAGGAACTTATCGATCACCATACTCAGGCGAGCCATCTCCAGTCTGTATTCCATAAACGCGCGCATACTGCTGACGCGTTCATTGATATCTTTCACGGTTTCCAGATCGTCGAGAATCCCCTCTTTCACGGCCGCGGCATGAAGAAGGCTCCGTTCGATCAGAGAGTCCAGCACCTGGTTTCGCGAATCGGGAGCATCGTTGTAGCGGAAAAAGGTCGAGCGGAACTCGTGAAGAAACCACTCATAGGGAATGGGGGCCCCATTCACGACGGCAACAGTACTTGTGTCCGCGATCGATGATGGAATACCGGCGGGCACGGCTTTGACCACATCGACCTTTTCTGACGGAGCAGACGCGGAGGCGTCAGTGGTCGCATTGGTGTTGGTATCAGTCCATGCCTGCAGCGCAAGCATGGGAATCACGAGAAGAACAGGTCTTAGTAGACTCTTCATATGGGAGTTCCTTCTATTTGCGGCGGCGGAGACGGCGTGTGACGATGCCTACGCCGATCAGGAGCAACGTGACCGTGCTCGGCTCCGGCACGGTTGTCCCGAATGCGAGGTAGCCGCCGATAGAATCGATTCCATCGCTGTGATCTACCGATCCATCCGTGCCCACGAAATTGGATCCGGGGAAGGAACCGAATGGAACACCATATTGTCCTGCGTCTCCGGCGCCAAGGAAGTCACCGGAATCGTCTGGATCAAGGGGGTGATCGCCCATTTCTTCATAGAATTGTCCTTCGCCCTGACCGTATCCGTATGCTGAGTCATAGACATCCCATCCCGCGCCGTTCTGTGTCATGTAGGCGTTCAGACGAAAATCGTTGATGCTGAAAGGATCCGCGATACCCAGCATCGACCAGGGGATCATGAACTCGTATTGCGCGTCTGTGCTGCCCGCAGCCGCCGCCCAGTCGAATCCGCCGTCGTTTTGGGATTGGGCTTCATGAACCTCGTCGTGATCGCTCATTCGCTCGAGCATCGCGTAGCCGCCGCCGCCACCGCCATTGTCGACGTACTGGACGCCGAGAATATGAGTAGGGGTCCATGACTCGAAATCGACAGCTTTGTGTCCCGATGTATCGAGGCCAAAACCATTGAAGCCGGCATCCGACGACAGATTACCCGATGCTGTTCCATCAGCTGCGTCGATGGCAATGAAGAGATCGCCCTGATCGTTGTCGCCTCCCGTGTCGCTCCAGGAATTGAAAGGCGCCGTGCCGGCCACTATTCCGATGTAGAGATTATTGATATCATACGCAACGCGGACGTCCTGCAGATTACCGCGGGGACCGGTGCTGAATCCGTGGTCAGCTCCGCCATCCCACCAGTGGTAGCTGGCCGTCTCGATCGTATCCAGATCGGAGTAGACTGTGGAACCGCCGGGAGCGAGGCGCCCGTAGGTATTCTCGGTCAATGTGGTGTAGCCTTCTCCGCTGTCGAGAGCCCCGTCGATGGCAACGCCCGAACTGACAGGCGCGATCGTGTAACCCGCAAGTGCGGTTGTGGAGGCAAGTGCCATTATTAGTAATGTAAAACGTTTCACCAGTATTCTCCTTCTATTCTCTGTCTGTATATTCAAGGGATTGGAACGGGCGGTAATATCCACACCGTCGGGTGATTTGTCATGCGAAAAATCGAAAAAAGATCCATTCCGTTCCTGGACCTCTCTGCTGAACGGATCAAATGTATTATTTTCTCTAGAAAAACAGACGATCTGGTAGCACACGGGTTGAGACGTGGCCTCGCATCAGATTTCGCCAAGTTGCGTCCGAGTGGTCGAAATGAGAAAGAAAAGGTCGGCTCCGGACTGAGGCCGGAGCCGGCCGGGTTTGATCTCTATTGAATCAGCGGGCGGAACTGATCGGAATCTGATAGTTCAAGCCGCCGTTGTTTCCCCAGTAACGTGCTCCATACTGGTCGTCGACGTAGAGCGCGAACTCGAAGGCGAAGGGCACAAAACGGGCGCCTGCAAAATTGCCGTTTCCGCCGTTCCCGAAGAGTCTCACTCTCCACGCTTCATCGTTTCCTCCGTAGAGGTTCGGAACATTGGCAACCCAGGACGCTTCGCCCCAGAATGCCGTACGCCAACCATCGGCCGTGTAAACTGTGCCAGCGCTGTGTCCCGCAGCAACCGGCCAGACGCCGAAGTTGACCATCACCGACGTGTAGATCCAACTACCCATGTAGTTGTAGTCGTACCGATCGCCGGCATTTTTGAACCAGACCGTCTCCGCTTTCCCCACTACGGCGCTCAATAGGATCGCGCCGCAGATAAGGAGTGCACCAATTGTCGGTCGTCTCATTGTCCCACTCCTGTTTACGTGTCCGTTTCTGTCTCCAATATCGGGCGGAACCAGCCGCCCGAAATTTCTAAAGGGCGCGTAAACTAGCACAGGATTTATGAATGTAAACCCCGATTTGCATTTTTTTCGGTTAGGTCTTTGTGGCCCGTTTCCGGACGCCTTGCGCAGAATTCTTCCGGGGCAGCAGGGCATGAGGCCGCTTGATTGCCGGAGGGTTATGGAGGAGAGTCTCTGTTCATACGGAGGCATTGTTCAGACGTGAGAGAAGTTGTCGTCACAGGGGTTGCGGGTAA
>JAHIZV010000106.1 GCA_018814445.1 Verrucomicrobiota bacterium
CAGCGCGTATTCTGCGACCGGTGTTTCGACGAGGTGTTTCTGGAGCGGCGCAATTTTGAGACACAGGTGGAACTCAACAAGACCATCGAGGCGCGCGACGGCACGGTGGTGCAGTCCGATGGCGAGCGCCGCATCGCGGAGTGGCTGACCGCCCACGGCCTGGCCTATCGCTACGACGCCAAGTACCGCATTATCGGAGAATTCCAGATCCGGCCGGACTTCTACCTGCCTGAACTTGACGTGTACATCGAGTACTGGGGCCTCGACACGCCGCAGTACAAGATGAGCATGTACAAGAAGCAGACGCTCTATCAGCAGGAAGGCAAGCGCCTGATCTCAGTCTATCCGTCCGACCTGCCGCGGTTGGGTGCGTTGTTGGCCGCGAAACTCAAGCTGTTCGGATACGTGGTCTGCATTGACGAGCGAAGCGAAGTCAGCCGGAAAGAGGCCCTGAGATGAGAACGCCCGACCAACCAGACATCGCCCGTTTGGCCGCCGCCGAAGAAGGGCAGTTCTTCGAGCGGAAATCGGCCTTGGACCGGTCGGGTGCACGGCCGAAACAGCGCAAGGCTGCGGATATTGCTCGGGACATTGCCGAGACGCTGGCGGCGATGGCGAATGCCGACGGCGGCGAACTGGTGATCGGTGTGGAGGATGACGGTGCGCTTTCTGGTGTCCCGCATGCGCAGGACAAGCTACGCCTCCTGCTGGGCGTGCCCAGGGATCGCAACTACGTGAATCCGGTGCTGCCGTGTCAGGCGCGCGAGGTCGATGGGCCGGACGGAAAGAAGATGTTGCATTTCGAGGTGGATTGGAGTCCGGATGTTCATTTGTTGGCCGACAGCCGGTGTTTGCTGCGGGTGGACGATACGAACTCGCCTTTCGCGTCCGACAAGGTGGCGGCGCTCAAGGCAGCAAAGGCGCAGGGCCTGCTGGAGCGCTCCTTCCCTCCGGGCGCGCGATTGGATGACTTGAACCTGGAACTGGTTGCCCACGAACTTGGCGAAGTCTGGCCGGGTTTGTCGCCGGAGGATGCC
Source organism: Verrucomicrobiota bacterium (assembly GCA_018814445.1). Lineage (GTDB taxonomy): Bacteria > Verrucomicrobiota > Kiritimatiellia > JAHIZV01 > JAHIZV01 > JAHIZV01. The sequence continues at coordinate 1,038 of JAHIZV010000106.1, forward strand.
TTGCGGCGCTATGGACTGATTGCGGGGCGTAATGGTCAGTCGGTACCGACGTTGGCGGCGCTCCTGCTGTTTGGGCGGGAGCCCACACGGTGGCATCCGCGTTGCGGCCTGGATTTCATCCGCTGGGAAGGCACGGCGAGCAAGACCGGCGCGGAGTTGAATATCGCCAAGCGTTTTCGCATCGAAGAGCCGCTGGCGGTGTTGATCCGCAAGGCACGGGAGGCCATTCAGCCGTTCATCCGGGAGCGGCAGCAGCTTCATGACCTGTTCTTTGTCGAAAAGCTGGAGTACCCGACGTTCGCGTGGCAGGAGGCCATCGTGAACGCGGTAGCGCATCGCGATTACAGCCTGCAGGGTGCGCCGATCGAAGTCTGGATGTACGACGACCGGATGGAGATTCGCAGTCCGGGTTCGCCGCCCGCGCCGGTCACGATCGAGGCGCTGAACCGGCGCAAGCGGGTGCATTTCTCGCGCAACCCCATGCTGGTCCGTGTGCTGTCGGACCTGCAATACATGCGCGATGTCGGCGAAGGCGTGCCCCGGATCTTCGACGAAATGGATCGCGCCGGGTGCTACCCGCCTCGTTTTGAGATGGTCGGCGGCTTCGTCTTCCAGGTGACGCTGCGAAATGAGCCCATCTACGACCGCAAAACGCTGGAGTGGCTGAAGCAATTCGCGGAGGTCGAGCTGTCCGGCGACCAGAAGCGCATGCTCGCCTATGCCCACGCCCATGGCGACCGCTTCACCAGCCGGGAGTTCCAGAAGGTCATCGGGACTGACATTTACGGCGCTTCGAACGCGATCAAGGACATGATCCGCAAGGGGGTATCGCGCTCCACGGCGAAAGGCAGCCGGGTCTATGAGGTCAGCGAACCCCTTCGTGTGCAACCCGATATGCCAGAAGAACTCGGGCTGCTTCTGCCATTGCTTCAGAAGAAAGGCCGATTGACCAACCGCGATTTCCAGGGAAGGTGTCGCATGACGAAGATCACTGCGGCACGACTTCTCAGGGATCTCACTCAGACCCAATGGCTTACGTGGAGTGGGAAGCGAGGAGCGGGCGCCTGGTATGCGGCTGGGCCACGCCTATTGTCTCAGTCTCAAACTAGGCGGAAAAGCCGGGAGACTGATACAATGGGCCGGGAGACTGATACAATGGATGAAAAGGAATAGCCCATGCCCACACACGACATCATCGACAACCGCACCGAGAAGCTGATTGACCACCTCAATCAGATTCTCGGCACGAGCGAAAGCGCGCGGTTTGCCGTGGGCTACCTGTTCCTTTCCGGGCTTACGAGCGTAGCGAAGCGGCTGCTGGGCCTGAAAGAACTCCGCCTTCTGATTGGGAATACCACGAACCGGGAGACGGTCGAGACCTTGGCCGAAGGCTTCCGCCGGCTTGATCTTGCGGCGGAAGAGGTCGAAAAGCAGGTCTACCCGAAGCGGACGGAGGCGGGCAAGATCGCCGACGAGACCGCCGGCAATCTACGCAACGCGGTCGAGTGGATGGACCAGACGGACGACGCCCAGGAGCTGGTTGCCGGCCTTATCCGCATGATCGAAGAGAAGCGGCTCAAGGTGCGGGTGTACACGAAGGGTCGACTCCACGCAAAGGCGTACATCTGCGACTATGGCAAAGTGTTCGATCTTGTCGGCCAAGAGGTTGACCGCCACGAGAAGGGAATCGCGGTTGTTGGCTCATCGAATCTCACGCTTGCCGGGCTCACCCACAACACAGAATTGAACGTCATGGTCCAGGGCAACCAGAACCACAAGGAGCTTGTCCGCTGGTTCGACGACCTCTGGAAAGAGGCGAAGGACTTTGACGAGACGCTCATCACCGAACTGAAGGAATCGTGGGCGGCGGCGGAAGTCCGTCCGTATGACATCTACATGAAGACCCTCTACGCCCTGGTCCGCGACCGGCTGGAGAGCGAGGAGGAGCTTGAACTGATTTGGGATGACGACATTTTTCGCAAGCTCGCCAGCTTCCAGAAGGTCGCCGTCCGGCAAGCGGTTCAGATGGTGCGTGACTACGGCGGAGCCTTCGTGTCCGACGTGGTGGGTCTCGGCAAGAGCTTTATCGGCGCGGCGATCGTGAAGCATTTCGAGCGCACGGACCATGCCAGGCCGTTGATTGTCTGCCCGGCCCCACTTGTCGAGATGTGGGAGCGCTACAACGAGGTTTACGAACTCAACGCGCGTGTTCTATCGATGGGATTCCTCCGCGAGGACGAGGAATCTGGCGTCACCCGCCTGTTGAACGACGTGAAGTATAAGGACCGGGATTTCGTTCTTGTGGACGAGAGCCACAACCTGCGCCATGCCGATACACAGCGGTACAAGGTTATTCAGACGTTCCTCTCGACGGGGCGGCGCTGTTGTTTCCTCACCGCGACGCCACGGAACAAGACGGCGTGGGATGTCTATCACCAGATCAAGCTGTTTCACCAGGACGACCGGACGGACCTGCCCGTCGATCCGCCGAACCTGAAGGAGTACTTCAAGCTCATCGAGAAACACGAGCGCAACCTTCCCGACCTGCTGGCAAACATCCTCATCCGGCGCACCCGGCAGCACATTCTGCGGTGGTACGGATTCGATGCCGAATCCCACGAGCCGGTTGATCCGAACAGGTTTGCGGAATACCTGAGCGGAACGCGTCGCGCTTACGTCCTTGTCGGTGGGAAACACCAGTTCTTCCCGACGCGCGACTTGGAAACCATCGAGTACAGCATCGAAGACACCTATCAGGGACTGTATCAGGAACTGCGCGGCTATCTCGGGAAGCCCCGCAAGGGAAAACCGACACGGGCGGTTTCGGATGGGGAACTCAGCTACGCCCGGTACGGGCTCTGGCACTACGTCAAAACGGACAAGCAGAAGCGGGAACCATACAACAGCCTTCAACGCGCC
>JAHIZV010000107.1 GCA_018814445.1 Verrucomicrobiota bacterium
CCCGGAAGAAGCAGTATCCGCCCGCCGTATTCGAGACGAGGCCGAAGAATTCCTCACTGCCGAGGTAGTTGATCCACGGCAGGGGCGTCGAGGGCACGTTGATAACGTACTCCCTGTTGGAGTCATCAAAGTAACCGTATTTCATGATTGATAAAAATATGTCGCGTGCGGATCGTCGGAAGATCTGTACGCGATCCCTTTATTATTCAAGGGTTCCAGGTCCATTTCTTCATTGCGCGGGCAAACCGTCTGATTGCAAAAGCCTCCGGGGGCACATCGCCGGGCTGAAAGCCGGGCCAGTCACGCAGAAACTGCCCGCGGTACAGATACTGCTGAAGTCGTGTGACTTCAGGATTAGCGTTAATCAGGTAGTGAGTAGCCTGTCTTTGCCCGTCGACATTCAGCGTGACACGTCCTGAAGCCGGGATACGGCACTTCAGATTCCCCTGGCGTATCCTGTGCTCTTCAATAATGTCACCGAAGGCACTCTCGATCCGAAGTTTACCTCCAACAAAGGGGTTGCCCGTTTTGAAACGGATGCTCACTTCCGAGATCAGCGGGGCAGGGAAGTGATGGCCTTTCGGATGAAGGTAAACGGGATTGGTCACGGCAAACTGTTCTACGTCCCTCGGCGCCATTCCGGGACCCTCGCCGGCTCCGAAAACGCGGACGACAAGGTAGCCGGCGGTCTTGCGCCCTGGCACCTGGATCCGGAACTCGCCCCCCGGCGTATTCTGTTCCGACCAGATTACTTTCCCGCCTTTGCCTATGAGCTCGATCAAACCTAATGTCTCGTGTCCTGCACGCGGCCACGCCTTGATGCGTACATCGTGCAGATGCATTCCTGACGTTTCCGCCACACTCCCCATGCGCTTTCCGTCGACTTTCAACTCGACATGAGGTCCGCTTGAGGAAAAGAGACAGCCCGATTTCACCCGGTGAACCAGGCTGCGCGCACTCTTCAGTCCCCGGGGCGCGTACACATAGGTCAGGTACTCTCTGGTATCCCACAGGCGTTCGGAGGAAAGGCCGACATCAGACTCGGCCAGTCCGGTGACGCAGTACCCCAGGTCAAGCAGGTGAAACCACAGGGACAGATATCCGGGGCGATATGCGTCGTAGCCCATGATGACCAGGCCGTCGATGAATCCGTCCGCAACCAGATGAGCAGGCATCTCGGACGCTATGTTGGTCACGAAAGCTTTCTTATCGGTGTACCACCAGCTTGTGGGATGCGCCCATATGCCGAGGGCCCCTTTCGCCCGCTGTGTTGCAACGATTTCCATGTACGGACGCCGTTCGTACGGCATCGGCTCCGGACCGGTATAGCCCTTCTTCTGCGCGCGCACCATCCATCGGTCAAACGGCTGATCGTAATCATGCCACTCGGGATAGTCGTGGTGCCAGCCGATCCACCACATATGACCGTAGCGGGCCTTGGGCGTTTCGTTGTCGAGATAGAAGAGAGTGCGCCCTTTGCTGAGCTCGTTGAGACGTTTGATAACGCGCTGCGCTTCTTCAGGATACTTGACGGATTGCACGTCGAAGTCTTCGGAGTAGTAGATGTCACGTGCCCTGTCTTCAAAGCGCCCGTATGCACGGGCCGTCTTTGGTGTGAATGGCGAGCCCACGCCGACGGCGGCTATGCGCGTCTTTGCGGCCCATTCGACAAGGTTTCCGTAGTTCCGCGGCGGCCGAAGCTCCCCGTGAAGCATATGTGTGTGAGTAAGCACGGAGCGCCATGACGTCCCGAGACCGTCAGGGGGCGGAATCAATCTATGTCCTGTATACCGAGAGCCTGGCATGTTTACTCCCTCGTCCGGTGGCGTGCCGAATACACAGAGGGAAGTCCAAGAAACCTTCCCCCTGAAAATAGTCCTTTACATACTAGTTTTATACATAACATATATAGTGAGGATTGTTCAACACCTTTGTGCCGAATATCAGGATGATGAAGGCCTGTCGAAAAAATGGAAGAAGGGAAGGGACCCGGCGGAACTGGTTTCCCTTCCTGCGTTTCATAGTCCTCTTTGCCGTGATATTCCTGCTGTTGCAGCGAGCCTACATAAACATGGGTGAGCGGACCCAGAACCTTGCCACTCACCGCTTGAACGCGGTGCCGGCGGCAGCGGTGCTGAATGTTCTCATCCCGGGGAAGGGTGTGGTTGCATCCGACGCGAAAGTTATCGGCAGGGGATGTGAAGTAACGATCAGGAAGGGATGTGAGGGCTTCGAGGTGTTCTTCATTCTCGCGGCAGGTATGATCGCCTATCCGATGAGATGGAGCAGGAAAATCATGGGCCTTCTCGTCGGCGCGGTTTTCGTCTACGTCCTCAACATCATTCGCATCATCAGTCTCTTCTGCGTGGTCTGGCTGTGGCCCGGGTTCTTTGACGCGGCCCATATCATGGTCTGGCAGACGATTCTGATTCTGCTGTCTCTCCTGTTTTTCTCGTGGTGGATAGGGAAGAGTCCTCTTCATGGCTCCGCGGGCGGGCCCGCTTCACGCACACCGAACACGAAATAAGCGCCAGCAGGACGGTAAGAAACTGACGGCCCCCCGTGCTGAAGAAGGACTTGATCACTTTGAGTCGCGCGAATTCACGGCCGATCATGGCGGTCGCGGCATCGTTCCCTGCAGAATGGGAAACATGCGGCGCTATCATGCGCCATACATCGTCGTACAGCTCGCGCCCGCACCAGAAGAACATAACAGCACAGTCCAACGCGGCCGCGGCTGCAGCCAGGATCAGTCCAATGCCAAGTGCACAACCCCGCCGCCTCCACGACATAGGCCAGGCCGCTATCACGGTCAGGATAATCAGCGGGTAAACGTTGATAACTGAAAACAAGTGCTTGGCAGTGAAACCGTACTCGGGCCCCTGACTGCCGGTTGTCATGGTGACCCGGTTCAGTACGAAGCTCATACCCTCCATCTTCAGGTGGATGTTGTCCTGCCCGATGCGATCCAATCGATATTCAGGATCCAGGGCGTGGACAATCAAAGCAAGAGAACCCCTCAGTATATCTGAGAATAATGCGGGCCGGATAGAAAGAAGCATGAAAATCACGATGAAGACCGCCGCTCCCCTTGCGGTCATCTTCCATCGTCGAAAAGGGACGTCTGATTTCATGTGCGGCCATTCTACTCGAACAAGCATTCCTGCCTTAGAAAAATCTTGCAGTATTGATAATACTAGTTTAGTATAAAGTAGAGTAGAAAGTCTAATTGGTTATTGAGCATTTGGACTATTTGCGTAGAATACAAGTGAAGAGGCTTCTTGGGATGAAGAGGCCGTTCGATGTGGTCGCGTAGCGGGAATACACAATGGCCCTGTCGTCAAAAAAGCAAATTGGATTCGGGATGCTTCCGTTCCTGGCTGTGATGTCTATGCTATTGCTTTCCGCGATTTCGGCAGACGCGCTGACGTGGTCTGCAATGAACGGTGTGACGGCGGACACGCTGTTGCGCTACCGGTGTGACGAAGGATCCGGCACAGTCCTTGAAGACCTCTCTGCCGGTGCTCATGACGGGAGCCTGGCGAACGCCTCAGCCTGGTCCAGCGGCCATCCGGGATGGTTCACGTACAGTTACGGCTTCTACTTGTCGCCCAGCGGGAATCCAACGGACGGCATGAATGCCAACGTCACCATTACCGGTGTGGATATGGACAAGGGGCTGACCGTTTCCTTCTGGTACAGGAATGGCGCCGGAGAAACCCAATCTGGAACTGCATTCGCCATTGAGGGGCCGGGGGCCACGCCCAGAATCCAGCTTTATACGGATGACTTCGGTCCAAGCTACTATGGCCGCATACGCCTGTTTGCGAGTCCCGACTGGTCCAGCCTCTACAGTATAGGCGGAGAGGGTGTCTGGAAACACATTGCTGTCGTCTACGATCCTGTCGACGGAGATTCTTCGAACGGAGGAAACTTCTATCTCTATCTGGATACCGCTCTTCTGGAGACGGTTGCGTCGGCCAACGACTACTCCGGCGTCAGTCAATTCAATTTCAAGTTTGGCGATAACACGTTTGCCAACTCACCTTTGCAGGGCGCGGATCTGGATGAACTGCTGATTGAGAATGCGGTGATTACCGACTTCTCCCAGCCCTACCATCCAGTGAATATTCCGACGCTCAGCGAGTGGGGGATGATCATTCTGACCGGCCTCGTGCTTCTCGTGGCGGCGCGGCGCCTGCTGGGCGAAGAGCCGGCCTACGCGGATGTCGGGATGTCCGCCTGACCGGAATCCTATCCGGGGAAGAAAAAAGATTCCACTTTACTTGGAAGCATGCTTGGGATATATAGTATAGGATATACTAGTTACTAAGAATGCAGCGTCTCAACGGGAAGCATGAAATTATGACACTCACTCGCTTTATCGTCGCATCTCTGGCCATCGCGTTTCTCTGCGGTCAGGCCGCACTCGCACGGGAAGTACTCATGGTCACGGCGTCGCCCTCAAGTCCATCCCCGTCTTTGCTGGTCCGTTTTGAAGGTGTGGACAACGACGGCGTCGCCTTCGATCTTCGTCGGCGTGAAGCAGGGACGATAGCAACGAATACGGCGCCCGGTGACGGCGGATGGGTTTTGATTGGGCCGAATGTGCCGTCGGACGGTCGATCAGGCAGTTTCCTGGATACCAATATCGTCGAGGGCATCGTGTATGAATACTGGGTCGACAAGGTTACTTCCTCGTCGAGCAAGGGCTATGGAGTAGGCGGAGTTTCCATTCCCGCCCCCGAACACCGGGGAACCATTCTTCTGGTCGTCGAAGAAGGTCTCACAAACAGCCTGAAAGCGGAACTCGGACAGCTCGAACGGGATCTCGTTGGTGACGGTTGGAAGGTGGCGACAAGCGCGGTCCCCCGCTACGATGAGAACCCGGTGGACGGTGCAGCCCGATTGGCTCAGCTCTACACAGTGCGCTCGGCCATTTCAAACTTGTATTTCTCCGCTCCCGGCGAGTTGAAGGCAGCTTACCTCATTGGACGCGTTCCGGTTCCCTACAGCCTGGCGGTTCAGGAACCCTCGTTTGCATCAAACATTCCGCCCTGGCCGCCCGACGGTCATGAGGGGCATGCGGGATGTTGGCCGGCCGATCTTTACTACGCCGATATCTATCAGGACTACACGAATCAGAACTACGTCTGGCAGGATGATACGCGGGCATGGACTAATACAACCATACCGCGCTGCTCTACGCTCCCCGGTGACGGGAAGTTTGATAACTACAGAACGCCCACAAGGCTTGATGTCCAGATCGGACGCGTAGATTTCTCGCAGATGCCCGGCTCGCCGCTCTCTGAAACGGAGCTGGTGCGGCAGTATCTGAACAAAGCGCACCGCTATCGCATGGGAAAAATCGATATGCAGCGCTCCGCGGCAATCAGCTCACCCTATGCCTCCGTCCGGATGACTTTTCCCTCGTGGTTCGGGACGAACGCCTATGTGACGTCGACGAACCTCCAGGCCGACCTGCAGAATACGAACGGCTACTATGGAATCTTCGCGAATGGTGCGGGCGGGTTCACATCCGTCGGAACTCACTACACGAGCTGGGATCTGATCAATATCAACCCGAAGATATTCATTCATATGGCGCATGGAAGCTACTTCGGGGATTGGGACTCCGAGAATAACCTGTTGCGCGCCGCCCTCGCGGGGAGCGAAGGAGGTCTGGTCTCTTTGGACGCAATGGATTTCTCCTATGGTACTCCGTTGAATCCGCACTATCACGTCGCGCCCGACTGGGCTCTGTGTCATATGGCGCTGGGTGAGACGGTGGGCTATGGAGTCCGCCATTCGATGAACGAGACATTTACCGCCTCATGGATATATACAACGCGCCCGAGTTCTCATTTCGCGCTTCTCGGTGATCCCGCCCTGCGGCTGTTTCCTGTTGAAACCGTCCCCGAAGTTGATGCCGTCGCCGCCGGAAACGATGTAGTTCTCACATGGCAGGCTTCGCCCGACACCGGAGTTGCCGGTTACCATGTGTACTCATCCACGAACGGAGTCGGAGGACCTTATTCGAAGTTGACGGGAACGGCTGTCTCGGGCACGGCCTACACAAACAGCGGGGCCTTGCCGGGTACGGTCTACTATCAGATTCGCGCGATGAAGGACGAACTGACGGGAGCCGGGAACTACGAGAATACCAGTCTGGGCGTGTTCGCCATGCAGTCTTCGGAGGCGACACCATATGTCAGTATTCAGCCGGTTGATTCATCGGCGTCTGAAGTAGGCCCAGACTCGGCCACGGTCCGGTTCATGAGAACCGGCGACACCTCCTCCGATTTGACTGTCTACTTCACCACCTCGGGATCGGCCGGCGTCGGTGACTACAGTCTCAACGCCACGAACTCCGTGGTGATTCCCGGCGGAGCCAGCGCCGTCGACCTCGTGTTGAGCCCCTACGCCGACGACGACTTCGAGGGAACGGAGACCGCTATGATCGAGTTGACGGACGATGTTTCCTACCAGGCCGGCGTCTACGTTGTTCAAGCCATAGATATCGCGGACGAAGACTCCGTGCCGCCGGATCCCTCGGATCTCACTGCCGAGGAGATAAACACAAATGCCGTGCTGCGGTGGGCCGATAACTCGACTAACGAAACGCGGTTCATTATTGAGCGCCGCAATATCTCCGGGGGAGCTGTAACGATCGTTGATAATGAGGACGGGACGCTGGTTTCGAAGTATCCCGCCGAGGGGCAGTGGGAGACCCAGGCGTTCGAGAACTCGTACAACGGAAGCTGTTTCGGCATTAAGAAAAACAGCGGCGATTTCTACGTCGACTACGCCGTGGGTTCTGCGGTTACCGGTTGGCATGATCTGGCATGGTGGCATCCTTCCGGCAGTACGGGCGGGGATTTGACGGACAGTCAGTATCTTTACATTCACCATGCGGGCGGGTCCAATACGGTCCTGATCAACATGCAGGTGAATGGCGCAACCTGGAAGGAATTGGGAAGATACGAACTCGATACGAACAGCTACCTGCGCGTTGAGGGAACGTCCACTTCGTATCGGTGGACGATTGCCGACGCGTTGAGAATCGAGCGTCCGTTCCTGCCGGTGGGTGAGGTGGCCGCGGGAGTCACAAACTGGACCGACACAACAGTCGGTGCCGGCTACAGCTATGAGTACAGAGTAAGTGCCGCGATCGCCAATGCGACTTCATCGCCTTCTGACTCGGCGACCGTCGTTATCACCGGGGGAGGAACAAATGCCGTGCCGACTGTCGATGCAGGAACGGCAGATGCTATTACGGCAGACCAGGATCTGTCCCTGAACGGCAGCGCTGATGATCCGGACGACGGACCGCTGGCCCTCGTGGCAACATGGTTCAAATATAGCGGGCCGGGCAGTGTAACGTTTGGCGACGAGCATGCTCTTTCGACAACGGCCTCGTTTTCAACAAACGGGGCATATACGCTTGGACTCAGGGCGACAGACGGGCTTGCCACTGTGACCGACACCGTCGCGGTCACAGTCAATCCCGCTCCTGTTCCGGGCATGGGCGCATCCAACGGGACGGCTTTTGTCTGGGACGAATATACGATCGGTCTGTGGCACTTTGACGGGAACGCCGAAGACGCGACAACCAACCATCTTGATCTTGTGCTGATCAACGGTGCGACACTGGCCACCGGCGGGCAGGCGACGGCGTGGATGGCCAGTCCGTCCGGTTCAGCCCTGAGGGTCGACAACTATCCCCAGGCTGCCACAGGAACCGTTTCCGACGCACTGATCTTCGGTTCCGGCGCAGGACGGCCGATTACACTGGAGGCCCGGATGAATATCGAGGCATGGGGTTCAAACAGTGTCTCCTACACGATGTTCGGGATGGAGCAGAACTGGGACACGCATATCAACCTGGAGCAGGGCACATGGAGTTATCCTGAAGGTTGGGTGTCCGGTAACAGGGACGAAGCGCTTGTCGGCGAGCAGGTCATCGGCACGTACTGGAGTACCGGCGTCTGGCACCACTTCATGTTCACATTTGACGGCACCAACGAGTTCACCGCGTACCTGGACGGAGTCAGGATCGGCAACTCGATTAATACCGAGCCGAATTGGGGCCGCTTCAACAACCTCATGCTGATCTTCGGCAACTTCGTCGGCTATATGGATGAAATACGCTTGAGCAGCACAATCCGGACGTTCGAAACGGGATCCGGCGAAGAGCCGCCGCCGGAAATCCCCGAGATTGATTCTGGAACAACGTACGTCCTGAACGGTGAGCTGCAGATCGGTTTCACCTCTCAAACAGGGCATCAATATGGCGTGGACCACAGGCTCGATCTACTGGTTGGAGACTGGACGGAGCTGACCAACGGCCTCACTGGAGACGGTGACCCGATCGTCATCGAAGTGCCCCCGCTGGATGCAGGAGGTTTCTACCGTATTCGTGCATGGCGCGGGCCGTAGGACAACAGGATGGGAATGAAAGCGTCGTTTCGAGTCAGGAGAATAGTCGACTCGCTTACGGCCGGCGGGAGTCCGGAAGAGAAGGCGGGCGCGAAGAACGCTCGGATCGATGTCCTCCCCTCTGCATGGATTAACGTACCGGGTGTAACGGAGGAGACCTCCTCGGTTTCTGTCTACAGGCTCCGTTTCACAGTCGAATCCAGGTATACTTTCAGAATCTGCGTCACGGCGGACCAGCGCTACTGGCTGTATCTCGATGGGGAGCGTATTGGAATGGGCAGCGAAAGAGGTTGCCCCGGGAAATGGTTCTATGAGGTCTACGAAATCGAGTTAGGCAGGGGCGGACATTTTCTGGGCGCCCTGACCTGGTATCTTGCCGAGAAAGCTCCCTGGGGACAGATGACGGTTCGACCAGGATTCATGCTGGGGACTCCGGACAGCACCTATGCGGCACGGATCAATACCGGACTGGCCTCCTGGCAAGCCAGGGTTATTCCCGGCGTGTCCTTTATGGATCAGTCTGAACGCGTCGGCCCACTCGTGGGCACGGGTGCGAGAGTCTGCTGCGAGGGCATCGCGTGGAACCACGTCTTCGATCCGTCCGCTGAATGGGCGGGCGCTGAAATGGATGCGTCCGGGCATGACCGCCTACTGCATCCGGCGGTGCTTCCCGCTATGAGGTACGAACGAATAGACAACGTGCGAGTGGCTTTGGTCGACAAGGCTCCTTCCGGCACCTGCATCAGCATGGATAACAATATGGGGGAAGAAGCAAGTGCCTGGCAGGCCATGCTCAAGGAGAAGGGGGCCGATGTCGTAGTTCCTCCGCACAGCCACAGGCGCATTCTTATCGCTCTTGGAAACTACGTCTGCGCCTATTCCCGCCTGGTCACGAGCGGCGGGAGGGGGGCGGAAATCAGGGTGGGGTGGGCGGAAAGGTTGTCGGTCGAGCCGGACAGGTCAACGGGAGGCGATGACCGGCTGGGGTTCGATGGAATGTACTTCGTCGGCCTTTATGACACGTTCAAGCCGTCCGGCATGGAACAGGAGCTCCTCGAGCCGCTCTGGTGGCTGTCCGGATGCTGGGTGCAGATAGAAGTGTGGACGGCGACTGAACCGGTTGCGATACAGGACTTGAGTCTGTTCGAAACAGGTTATCCCCTTGACTGTGATTATGCTCTCAAGATGGATAACAGGAGTCTCGAGATCATCTCGGGCATTTGTTTGCGCACGCAGATTTGCTGCTCGCATGAAACCTACATGGATCCTTACTACGAGCAGCTTCAGTATGTGGGGGACACCCGCCTGCAAGGGCTGATTACGTACGCGACGGAACGAGAAACCAATCTCATTGAGAAAGCGTTGGACATCTTTCAACACAGCGCCAGGGGGCCAACACCCCTTCCCACAAGCAACTTCCCTTCCCGAAACGAGCAGTACATTCCTCCTTATGCCTTGTGGTGGATCTGTATGCTGCATGACTACATGATGTGGCGAGGCGGAGCGGATTTCCTGCCCCGCCTGATGCCGATGGCCTGGCGGGTGGTGGAGTATTTTCTCAATAGCCGGAGTGAGGAGGGGCTGGTCCGCTCCCCGGAGGGCTGGAACTTCGTGGATTGGGGCGTGTTCGATGGGGGAACACCGCCCGGAGGGCAGGCAGGCGAAGTCAGCGGGCTCATCAACTGGCAGCTCGTGCATGCGCTCGAGAGTCTTACAGATCTGTCTGAATGGCTTGGTGATGAAGATGGCGCCTGCCAGGCTCGCAGTATCGGCTCCGACCTTTGCGCCGTATGTGAATCGGTCCTCTGGAATCAAAAACGGCAAGCCTTTGCCGACGATCCGCAGCACAACTCATTTTCAGAGCATTCCCAGTGTCTTGCGATCCTTTCGCGGGGGCTGAGCGGCAGAAGACGCGAGGACGCCCATCACGCGTTGATGTCGGACCCTGATCTGCTGAGAACCAGCATCTACTTCTCCCATTATCTTTGCATGGCCTTTCACCGGACGGGGGAGGGCCATCGCTTGTACGAGAAACTGATGGAGTGGAAGTACTACGTCGACCGGGGATTCCACACGTTTCCGGAAACGGATGAGTATGGCCGTTCCGAGTGCCATGCCTGGAGCGCCCATCCTCTGTTTCACATGCTGCATTCAGTGCTGGGCATTCGACCCGGATCTCCCGGTTTCAGCTCGGTTATGGTCGAACCTCAGTCCGGTCCACTGGCCCGTGTCCGGGGCCTGATTCCTCATCCTCTGGGTCATATTGAGGTCGTTCTGAAGGCCGGGAAGAAGAAGTGTATCGCAGAAATAGCCCTGCCCGAAGGGGTGCCCGGAGAGTTGCGCTGGCAGGGCCGTACATTCGGGTTGCGGGAAAACAGACAGACCATCGACCTTCTCACCGGATAATTCGGACCCAACGTCCGATATTCTGCTGGCTCCTTCTTCGCGTTCGGAATAGCGACGTGAACAAGCCGCCGAGCACCAGCAGTGACAGGGCGCCGGGCTCAGGAACACTGCCCGCGCCTCCGGAGAAGTCCTCGATGATTCCATTCTGAATCAGCAACTCGTCGAAGTCGGCAGATGATCCTTGCGTCCCGAAAAGATCGCTCATGAATCGGAAATCGAAACTCGTGACAGAGCTCAAATCAATCGTATCGTTCATTGCGCTGCCAACCGCGACATTATCCATGTAGAACTGCCAGGTGCCGCCGTCAGAAGCATCGCCGTCCGGGTCATAGGTCAAGGCGAGATGGCGCCAGATATGGTCTGCTCCATACGAAACCAGACCGGACTCTAAATCCGGATCAGGATGAATCACGCGAGCATTCAATCGCCCGTTGTTGCCTGTGCCAAAGGTGTCTGTGGCAATAAAGAAATCAAGCGCGGTTCCCAGATATCTCAAGCGAGCCAATGTCCCGCCGGCTGGACTTCCCACCTCGTCTCGTATGCGGTACCAGAAGCTGATCGTCAGGCCCAGATTCATGTCCGCTCCTGAAATCGCCACGGTGTTCATGTAATCGCCGGGGCTACCGGCATTTGCCGAAAGGTAAGTTCCGGCTCCGGACGAAAGCCAGTGGCCGGAACTTTCGTATGCATGGAAATCGCTGGTGAGGGTTCCGTTGAAGCCGTGAGTGCCGCTATCCCCTGCTGCCGTGCCCGATCCCTCATCGAAGTGGTACAGGGCAAGCGTATTCTCATCCGCAAAATTGGCACGATCCCAGACTACGGCAGACTGAACAGACGCCGCAAACGCAATCATCAGAATGACGATGAGTAGCCTCAAAACCACACCTATACACTTCTACATTAACAGTATCAACCAGTTCCACAAGCCCCATCTTTCCCGCGTACGGCGGGCGAGTAAGTGGGAATAGCGGGCAAATCGCGACAGAAAACGGTTAGTCTGCGCTTTGCCGAACAAAGAGGCCGTCGCAAGAGGCGTAGCGATAAAGATATGCAGTCTTTAAACTTCAAACCTTGAACTTTACACTCTACTCTGTCGGTATGCCTTTTGAAGTTCCCGTCAGAGAAAACGAGAAGCTGAAAAAGCTGCTCGCCGCGATCAATGGAGATCAGGAACTGCTCCAGCTCTGGAAATGTGCCAACGTCAACGCGGTCGACCGGTGCGGCATCAGCGACCATGGCGAAGTGCATATCCGGATCGTTGCCAACGCTGCCTTGAAGGTTTTCCGCCTTCTCGTGAAGGCGGATATCGAGCCGAGCGTCGTCAAGCATCACGGCCTAACCGTGGAGGACGCCGAAGTGATCGTGGTCCTCGCCGCGGCTCTGCATGACCTGGGCATCTCGATTCACCGCGATAACCATGAGCAGTACAGCCTGTTCATCGCGAACCCTAAGGCCCGCGCTCTGCTTGCCGGAATCTACGATGAGCCTGAACTTACGATCATGGTGTCGGAGGTGCTCCATGCCGTGATCGCGCATAACGCGAAGCAGACCTGTCTGACGATCGAAGCCGGCGCACTGAAGGTGGCGGACACGCTGGACATGAGCGAAGGGCGCTCGCGTATTCCGTTCGAGGCCGGCGAAATCAATATCCACAGCGTCTCGGCCAAAGCCGTGGAGTCGGTTGCCATCGAGAAAGGGGACGATCGTCCCGTCCGCATCGTGGTCACGCTCGCAAACTGGGCCGGTATCTACCAGGTCGACGATCTCCTCGGCCGCAAACTCAAGAACTCGACGCTCGCGCCCTACGTTGAAGTAGTGGCTCGCATCGAAGAGGGCGACGAGTGCCGGACTATCGATGTCTTCAAACTTTAGTTCAAAGTTCACAGTTCAAGGGGATCCGACTTTGAACTTTGAACCTTAAACTTTGAACTCTCACCGCCACTCGTGCTTCGGATACTTCCTCTGCAACTCTTTCCTGATGGCAGGGTAGGCGTCCTTCCAGAAGCCCGAAAGATCGTCGGTGATCTGTACATCGCGGTGGTTCGGGCCCTGCACGTGGATCAGTAGTCTGACAGATCCGTCGGCGATGAAGAGCGGGCCTTCAGTTCCATACAGATCTTGAATGCGTGCCGAAAGGGAGGGTTGCTCGCCTTCCGCGTATTTCACTTTGACGTTCTTGCCCGATGGGAGCTTGATGCGCTCCGGCGCGTACTTCTCGACCAGTGACTGTTGAGCCTGTGTAAGCCACGCTTTGACTACCGGCATCACCTGCTTGTCTTTGATCTCTTTGTAGCGGACGGCTCCGAGACATATCTGCTCAAGGATGCTGTGCCGGTCCTCGTCTGTTATCGGAGGAATCGCCCAGTCTGCCCGCCACGCCGACAGACAGTTCACTCTTACGATCCAATGGTCGACGGCGGCGTTCCAGTTCTTCAGGACGAGATTCCCGTCCGACACCTCTTTCGCCAGCAATGCGGCGGCGGCTTCCGCCGAAGGCTCGGAGCCCGCTCTACTCTCCAGAATGAGGTCACGAAAGCGGGTCTGTCTTTCGCTCACGACAGCACGCTGCGTCTCGTCGAATCGCACCCTCTCCGTCTCCTCGAAATCGTCGGGGTAGATTTCCTTCAGCCATTTATCCTCAATCGCCGTCGCGAGCGACAGGCGAACATTCAGGTCGCGTTGTCGGCCCTCGATCTCATGAATCTCGGCGGCGACGAGCAGTCGGCTGTCACGCACGACGCTGTCGCGTTCGAGCGTTCCTTTGCGACCGTGAACGACGGCACAGCGGAGCGTTCCCATATCGAACCGCATCGCCAGGTGATCTGAAAATCCCGTGAGGATGCATTTCTGAATGGCCTCCTCGCCGGCAGGGGGACGATCGGCAATCAGGTTCTCCTTTTCCGCAAGCCGTTTGAACTGTTCAAAAGCGGACGCGGCCTGGCGGCATGCTCCCGCATGAATGCCCATGTGTTTGCACCTGCCGACATCGAAGTTGCTGCGCTTCGCGTACTGCCACGCGCGCATGAGAATCAGCAGGTCGGATCGCGTGTCGTTTCCAAACAGTTCGTCCCGCCGTTCGGCGACCTGTTTGCCGGGATTGCGGATGAGAATCGAACGGCCCTGACATAGAGCGGCGATCAGCGCGGCCTGGTTGACACACTCGTACTCGTCCGCGGCCAGCAGCATGCGCGCGTAGCGGGGATGCACGGGAAACGCGACCATTCGCAATCCGACGCGGGTCATTTCTTTGCCGTCTGCGGAGACTGCCCCGAGATCGTTAAGCAGAGTCAACGCCCGTTCCAGCGAGTGTTCGTCCGGCGATTCGAGCCATGGAAACTTCCGGACATCCGGTACGCCACAGGCCATGAGCGTGAGGACTATTTCGGAGAGATCCAGGCGTTTGATTTCGGGGAGTTCATGCTTGCGCCGTTCCGGATGCTCGCGTTCCGTCCAGAGCCTGATGCATGTTCCGGGTGCCGTTCTCCCCGCGCGACCCGCCCGTTGGTCGCAGGAGGCCTGGCTGATCTTCTCGATGAGCAACGTGTTGATACCCCGGTGCGAATCGTACCGGGGAATACGCGCGAGTCCGCTGTCTATCACGGTGCGCACGCCATCGATGGTAAGCGAGGTCTCCGCGACGTTGGTTGCCACGACGATCTTGCGTTTATCGTAATTCGCGACGGCCGCGTCCTGTGCATCGTTCGGCAGTTCACCGTGAAGAGGCAGGATCACACAGCCTCGGGCTGCCGAGGATGAGTGCAGCGACTCAACGGTTCGGGTGATCTCATATGCGCCCGGCATGAAAATCAGGACGTCTCCTTCGGTGTCCGCCGCCGCCTTCTCGAAAGCATTTGTCGCGACGTCCCATACCCCACGCTCCTTCAGATCGACTTTGCGCTCAAGGTACTCGATGTCCACGGGAAACGTTCGTCCCTCCGATGCAAGCACGTCGCAAGGGTCGAGGTACTCCCTGATTCGCGGGATGTCGAGGGTGGCGGACATCACTCCGATCATCAGATCCTGGCGCATCGACTCCTGTACCTGCAGAGCGCGGCCCAGTGTGACATCGCCATAGAGATGTCGTTCGTGAAACTCGTCGAAGAGGATCGCGGATATACCGTCGAGAAGAGGATTCGAGAGAAGGTGCCGGAGCAGGATGCCTTCGGTGACATAGAGAATCTTCGTAGACTCACTCGACCGGTTCTCGAGACGGACCTGATAGCCGACTTCGCCGCCTAGTTGACAGCCCCTCTCTTCCGCGACGCGCTTGGCCAGCAGACGCGCCGCGAGACGACGCGGCTGCAGGATCATCACCCTGCCGTCGCCGAGCAGACCGTGATCGAGCAGTATCTGCGGCACTTGCGTCGATTTTCCCGACCCGGTCGGTGCGGAAACAATGATCCGTTTCTTCTCCGGCAGACTCGCCGCGATGTCGTCCTCAATCTCATATATGGGCAATCGTTGTGTCATAAGGCGGCGTACAGTAACTTTCGTGACGCCAAAAGAACAGAAATTCATCGCTCCTTCGCGTGAGGACCTCTGCGCACTCTCGGAACTTCCAAGCCTTGGAACTTTGTGCTAAAAAACTTCCAAGGCTTGGAAGTTTTCCTGAAGGGGTAGAAATATGCCGCCAAAAGGTCATACATCATCACTCCGGAAACTCCGGTGTACCCGGAGTCCCGAGAAGTTCAGGCAGTTGACCCGCCGGTTCAAGTCCCGCCTCAACCTTGTTGCCGAGGGCGATTCGTGGTTCGCGTATCCTCGCAAGTGGATACTGACGGGCAAACCCAACAACATCATCGATCACCTCAAGATGATGAGGAAGTTCAACCTTCTTCAACTCTCGTCGAGCGGTGACGAGGCTGTGCAGATGCTCAGCGGGGACAGCAAGATCCACTTGCTGGAAGCGATTCACGATAACCGGGTGGATACTCTTCTGTTCTCAGGCGGAGGCAACGATCTTGTCGGTCAGTACGACATGCTCTTCTTCCTGAACGACGGTGCAGGCGCAACAAGCGTCGACGAATGTCTGAACCTGCCGCGTCTTCGACGCCGGCTGGCGCAAATCGAGAACGCGTATCGCGACTTGATCGAGTTCTGTGACGAGTATTCGAAAAAGGAGGATATCGTTATCGTCACTCACACCTATGACTATGCGAAGCCCGATGATCAGGGCGCGGAGTTCCTTGGAGGTCTGTATCAGTATGATGGCGGGGTGTCCTGGATGTGGCCATATATGCAGAAGAAGCGTATCCCCGTGGAACTGCGCCAGCCTATCGTCGACCGATTGATCAACTCCATCGCTGAACTGCTTATTTCAGTCGAGCAGGATCGTCCCGACAGGATCTCCGTGGTCGACACGCGGGGAACGCTCGATCCTGGAAAGGACTGGCTCAACGAGATCCATCCCAATTCACGGGGGTTCAGAAAGATAGCGGAGAAGATTTTCACCCGGATCGAGCAATTAGACAACCAATGAAGTGTTTCATTTAGGCTCACGATCGTGACGGTAAATGAAACGCGATGTGGATAGTGAGGCGAATGGAGGAAGCGCATGAATCGAGCAGTTGTCAGATCGTCTGAGTCAATTCCGCTGGAAGAGGTAGGAGCGGGCAGGGGAACCGAGCGTCAGGTGCTCATATCTTCTGAAGACGCGCCGAACTTCGCGATGCGTCGTTTCGTCATGCAGCCGGGCGGCGGGATGCCCAGGCATACAAACACGGTCGAGCACGAACAGTATGTTTTGCGGGGAGCCG
This sequence comes from Verrucomicrobiota bacterium, assembly GCA_018814445.1. Classification (GTDB taxonomy): domain Bacteria; phylum Verrucomicrobiota; class Kiritimatiellia; order JAHIZV01; family JAHIZV01; genus JAHIZV01. The sequence goes on from JAHIZV010000107.1 coordinate 16,602, forward strand.
CGACGATAGGCATCGGCGATGAGGTTCACAGCGTGAAAGCCGGGGATGTCGTATTCATGCCGCAGGGCGTGCCGCACTGGTATAAGGCAGAGGGTGACGAACCGTTTGAGTTTCTCTGCATGGTCCCGAATCTTCCCGACACGATCGAAATCCTGGAGCAGTCATAGGCCGTGTTTTCTGATTCGAACTGACACCCAGACCAAACGACTGTACTGTATCCAGATATGGCGAAGCATGATACCAGGCTGTTGGTCGTCGAAGATAACCGGAAGGTCGCGGACGGTATTGCTTCCGGTCTGACCGAAGAGGGCTACGGCGTGGTCATCGCCAGGACCGCCGCACAGGCTTCGGAATCCGTAGAAGGAGAGCATTTCGCGCTGGCATTGCTGGATCTGGGTCTGCCCGACGGGCGCGGTCTTGATATCCTGAAGAGTCTGCGTGAGCAGGCGGAGTACACGAAGGTCATTATCCTGACGGCGCGGGATTCCATAACCGATCGCGTTGACGGGCTCGATGCAGGCGCCGATGATTACATCGTGAAGCCATTCTCTTTTCCCGAGCTGCTGGCTCGAATCCGCGCCCAGCTCAGAACCGCCGGACAGCCTGACGTCCTGCTGGAAGCGTTGGACCTGAAAGTGGACTTGATGAACCGTCGAGTCATCCGCGGCGGGAAGGAAATAGAGCTGACCACGCGCGAGTTCGATCTGCTGCGTTACCTGATGCAGAACAAGGGGCGGAACGTCACGCGTGAAATGCTCGCCGCAGACGTCTGGAAGGTGACGGCACGTGCGACACCACTGGACAACGTGATCGATGTGCACGTGTCGCACCTCCGCGACAAAATCGACAAACCCTTTGATCTCAAGCTCATCCACACCGTGCGGGGAGTGGGCTTTATTCTCAGAGAGCATTGATGTCACTCACACTCCAAAAACGTTACTTTGTCTGGCTCGCGGCGCTCCTTGTTGTATTCATTGTTGTGCAGACCTGCATCTTCTCTTTTGTCGAATTCTCAGACTGGCACAGCCAGAAGAACGAGCCGCTGATGGACAAGATGGAAGAGGTCGTCATTTCCCTGGTCCTGGACGTTGCTCTCCTGCCGTTTCTTCTGCTCGTTGCATGGTGGTTTGCGCGATGGATGATCGGTCCGATCCGCACGATTTCGCAGACAGCGGAGCGAATCAGCACGGGCGAATTCAGCAAGCGGATTCCTGTGGACGGTCTGCCCGACGATGAGATGACTTCTCTCGGCCGCTCCATCAACAGCGCGTTCGATCGCTATCACGAGGCCGTGGCGCGACTTGAGAGGTTCAGCAGCGACGCGTCGCATCAGCTTCGCACGCCGCTCGCCGCGATCAGGACCGAGGGCGAGGTCGCTCTTCAGCACGAGAGGACGGCGGCGGAATATGCCGCAACGATCGGCAGCATGCTCGAGGAGGTCAACAGGCTGTCACGGTCCGTAACACAGATGCTCGAGCTGGCCCGGCTCGATGCCGCGGCGCTGAGCACGCGCTTCGAGCCTGTTCAGATTCGGAGTCTGCTGAATCGATTGAAGCAGACGTTCGAGATTCTGGCGGAGGAGAAAGGTCTCTCTCTCGAAGTTCAGGTGGACGGCGAGCCGGTCATTCCGGGGATTCCCGATCTGCTGTTCGAGGCGCTTGCCAATCTCATCGACAACAGCCTCAAGGTCACACCTCGCCGCGGTCAGATTCGTGTACAGGCTGATTCGGATGACCGGGCCGTCGTGATATCCGTTGCCGATCAGGGGCCCGGAGTTCCTGTCGAATTCGCGGAGCGGATCTTCGATCGATTCGCGAAGGCAACCGGCGAGGAAGTGGAAGGCTCCGGCCTTGGACTCGCGATAGTCAGCGAGATTGTCGGCGTGCATGGAGGGAAGATGGATCTGGTTGAGAGCGATCTGGGCGGCGCGGAGTTCCGCATCTCATTTCCTGTCTGAGCCCGCCCGGTCACATCTGCTGCGCACTCTGCGACTTCAAGCCTTTCTTCGAGCGGGCAATCAGGTGAAGATTTCTCGAGTAGATCAGAATGCCGGTGGCCTGACCGAGGATGAAGACGATATCTTTGCGGTGAATCGCGTAGAACAGCAGGATAATGCCGCCGATAATGCTGAAGTACCAGAAGGCAACAGGCACAACGCTCTCTTTGCGGCGCTCGGAGGCAATCCACTGCACCAGGAACCGGCTGAAGAAACACAGTTGACCGCCGAGACCGATGCCCACCCAAATCATTTCTAATCTGCTCATGAACTGTCCTTAATACACGAGAGCCGTGCATCACTACAAGCGGCTAATAGGGTGCACGTCAGGAAAGTGGGTAGAGGGGAATGGCGCAGACTTAAGGCCACGACATGCCTTACGGCATTGACTACAAACAATGCGAACTTCATCTATTGTTTGTGGTTTCCGCCTGGCGGATCCGCGAAGCCATCCAGTGTTCACAAAGCAGAGGTTCCCACCTATTCATAGCGCCCACCTACCCTCTTTCCTGACTTGCGCCCTGGCTAATATGTCCGGCCCTTCCGGCTTGTACGATTGCGCTTTGCCCGCTATAATTTAGAATCCTCATTAGAGGTTTGCGGGTATGAGAGGAGGATAGAGCGATGGAATTGATCGTTGAACGTGCGAAGGTTTGGGCCGCGAGTATCCCTGACCAGCCCGGCGGGCTATCCGCTATTCTGGCCGGACTTACCGAAGCGGGTGTCGATCTCGATTTCGTGATCGCACGGCGCGCGCCGGAGAAACCCGGAACAGGCGTTGTCTTTGTTACGCCTTTGAGGGGCGATGCGGAGATATCCGCAGCCGCCGAACTCGGTTTCAACGTGGCGAGCAGTCTGCATTCCCTGCGCATTGAAGGAAAGAACGGCGCCGGGGTAGGGGCTGCGATGACTGCCGCACTGGCCGATGCGGGCATCAACCTGAGAGGACTCAGCGCCGCTGCCATGGGAACAAGGTTCGTCATGTACATCGGCCTCGACAGCGAAGCCGACGCAGCCAAAGCCGCGGAAGTACTCAAAGCAGTCTAGCGGGCAAAGCCGAACGTAGTAGGGACGATTCGCCGAATCGTCCGTCCGGCTTCGCTCGGGAGCTACGCCGTGACAGGAGGATGATCCGGCGGGTCATCTCTACCAGTTAAGGACCTCCCTCTTTGAACTTTGAACTGTGAACTCGAATGCGCACCGCGCATTCGTTCATGCACAAAAGTTTTCTCTCAGGCCAAAATCCCTTGACCCGCTATCCCTCAAGAAGCCAGATTGTGCCCCGCTAAAGCGTTTAACCTGCGCTGGCTGACCAAGGAGGAAGAGGTTGATTCTGAGGATGATAGCACTGCTGTGCTTAGCGCCCATGGTGTGTTCCGCGGGCGGGTATGACGCAGCGATTCTCGTCGCTTTTGATGACGATGTTGAGGATCTGAAAGCCCGCTTTCAGCCGGTGGGACATCCCGTCCGGTATGCGGGCCGCGAGTTTCATACAGTCGCCGCATACGGGCACAAATTCCTCCTCGCTGTCACAGGCGCCGGCCTCGAGCAATCCGCCGTGACCTGCGATGCCGCGTTGATGAAGTTCGGTGCCGAGCGAGTCATCTCATTTGGCGTTGCAGGTGCATTGACGGACGATATTTCACAAGGGGATCTCTTCATCGTGAATGCCGCCGCACAGCACGACAGGGGTTCGTATACGACTGCGGGATACACGCCCAGGAGCGGGGCGTCTTTCGGTTTGCACAAGGACGAGTTTCTCGATGCATTCGAAGGCCATGTCGCCAGCCTGGCGGTCCGTGAGAACCTTCAACCGAACCGTGCGACACTGGTGTCGGGAAATTGCTTTATCGCCGACAGCACGAAACGCAGACAGCTTGCGGACAGCTTTGCCGCGGATCTGGTTGATATGAACACCGCTGGTCTCTTGGCAAGCTGTCACGCCCTGGACATTCCATTATCCGTTCTCCGCATTGTCAGCGATCATGCCGAGAGCGGAGCGCCCGACGTGTTCAGAACTTTTGTTGAGAAGCGGAGAGACAGAATCGCCGCAGCACTTTCAGTCGCGGTCGAAGCTCTAGAGGAAACATGCAAACAGGAGTCCAAGCAGATCGATGTCCAGTAAACCTCTATCCATCATTGTATTACTAGTCCTGGCGACTTTTCACGCCATGTGTCCGTTGTCCAGTACGGGTGCTCCGGTGGTCGACGTGCCGCCGGTCATTGATGACACGGCGCAATACACAGCAGGTCGTGTGAAGGCGGAGCTGACACATGCGGACGCGCTGCTGAAAGAAGGCAACGTTGATGACGCGGATGAGTTGCTCTCCAGGATTCTTGTCAGGACGGACAGCCCCGTTCTAAAGGCAAAAGCTCAGAGCCTGCGTTCAAGAGTCTATATGGCACGCGGGGATGTCATTCTGGCAGCGCAGGAACTTGAGTCTGCCGCTTCATCGGGAGCCCTGAGCCCTTCGCAGGAGTTTGATCTAAGCCTGGACCTGCTGCGCATCTACGCGATGTCCTGGGACACGGCAAAAGTGGAAGACGTTCTGGATAGGATCGATCGCCGCTTTCTGGGAGAGGACGCGCCGATGCATATAGACCCGGATCACTTTCCTTCACCGGAGAAGACACACTACCTGCTGGCCCGCACGTTGTGGAATACAGGGCGGATTGAGGATGCATTAAAGTACGCCCTTCCTGCTGTAAGGAAAGCGGGTCCCTGGAACAGAAAGGCATCCCTTATTATTGCTCGCGCCTATGGCGCACTCGGAAAGCCGGCTTTGGCGAGGCGTTGTCTGATGAGATCTGTGCGGATCGGTGGTGAGCCGGACTGCAGAGATACTTCCAAAGTTCTTCTTCAACTTGTTCGAGAGTCCCTTCGCAGCGACACAATCGGCAGCGTTACAACCTACATTGATATGGCTCCGGACGTTCTTCCCGATTCGGAGTGCATCGCGCGGTTCACGTATCGCGCCGCGCAGCTCTGCCGCGATCGCGGTGTTTCCGCCTGGCGCGCGTATATGGAGACCGTTGCGAAATCCGATGTGGCGGGCGTTCGCGTTCAGGCGCTGGAGGAACTGGCCTCTTCTGCGAAGCGGGAAAGACGTTGGTCGGACGTTGCCGATTACTATCAGAGACTGAACAGGTTACCCGAACGGGACCGCCGTTTCGTGGCCGATGACTATCTACATATCATGGAGGCGCTGGCAAAGAGCGATCAGGACATTGAGGGGATAGTCAAAAGTCTTAAGGAGTATGCTGAAGGATCAGGAAGCGATGACACCTATTCCCTGTATCGCGTCGGGCGGGAACTTGAGAATCTTGAAAGAAACGCAGACGCAGAATGGTTCTATGGGCGGGTTCTTGCTAACGGACTCAGCGCGGATTGGGGTGAGAATGCGTTGATCCGGCGGGCGGAAGTCTTTGATAAGATGGGCAATCAGCGCGGGGCCTACGGCGCCTATCTTCGCTATCTGGCGGCGCAGAAGCGACAGGGAGACTATGTTGAGGCCATTCACGGTCTTGGGAAATTCGTGAGCTCGCCGTCTTTCTCTTTGGTTCCCGACGGCGGGACCGATTATGAATCGCTGATTGAGGAGCATATCAACGAGATCGATGACTTCCACACACTCAGCAGTCTGGTTGTTTTCCTTCAGAACAAAGGACAGACGAATCTCGCTGTTCGCTGTCTACGTCGGGCCGATTGTGTGGCGCACAGCCCGAAGACGCCGGAGAGAAGTCTTGAGATAGAAGAGATGGTCCTCCGCCGGATGGACGAGTTGGGACTTCATGCTGAAGTCATAGAGAGAATACGGGAAACTCCACTTGCATCTTCATCCGGTTCTGAGATGCCGGACGAAACAACCGCCGACATCAAGTACCACCTGTTTCATTCACTCTGGGAAGAGGGGGTGCTTGAGGAAGCAAGGGACGTGGCTGACGTTTTGCTCGCCTCAATCGCAGAAGAGGACGCGTTGTTCTGCGCCTATGCCGTTTGCATAGGCGCGCGCTACGTTGAGCACTATCCCGAGCTTGCCCGAGGCTTGTTTGAGCAAGTGTTGGAGAAGTCGCCTCCCAACCCTTACTCCTCGATAGCGACACTGTATCTGGCGGTCTCCGATATCGGAGAGGGATTATTCGAGGATGCGCTGGCGGCGGTGGACCGTGTAATTGAACGCTCAAATCCTGACGCGGATCTGCGCTGGCAGCGGGACGTGTATTGGAATGCGGTCTTTCTCCGGGCGATCGTCGGCGACGCCGAAGGAGGGGCGGAAAAGCAAGGCGCCATTGACGAAGCGAGGTCGCATGCCACGATCTGGCCCTTTGTGGAGGGGTTGGCACAATGATTTCATATCGACCAAGCCTCCTGATTCTATCGCTCATTTCGACAGCCTGTTTCGCGACTCCTGACCCGCACTTCGGTAATCCCGGGAATCCCTGTCTGGCCTCCACAACGAAGACCTGCGTGGATCAAGGTCGGTTCGGAGGAGTCACCGCGTCGGTGAATCGCGCGACGGCCTGCGTTGGATCGAGGATCAGATTCAGTTCGACACCTCCTCCCACAACCTACCCGACTCTCAATGTCAGCGTGCTGAACTCCGATTGCTCGCGCCGCAGCTACACTGAAGCAGCTCAGCTCAGCACGTACTACACCTGGACTCTGTTTCACGACGGGGTAACCATAGGGAGTGCGTCAGGACCGCGTATTAGCCACCAGCCCGATTCTCCCGGAACGTACTGGTCATCAGTGAGGATAACAGCCTCCAACGCATACCATTGTGTCCCATCCCCAGTCACCGCAACATCCCCGAGCATAGAAATCGGCGAACTGCTTTCCGCGACAGCGATTGACGAGCTGAACCCACACAGAAGCGTAACCACCGCATCGTCCGACTCGTTGCTGGTCCAGATCGGTGATGACAACCTGTTTCACATCAGGCTGCGAGTTGATACGCTTGGGAACTCAGCGTTCAGATCCAATGTGCTGTATCGGGCGACGCGGTACAACAAGCCGCCGCTGTGCGGAGACTTCGGATCAACGGATCCTGTTATCGAACTGCGTTGGATTGACGCTCAGATTCCGCTCGTAATCGGTTGTGATCGAGATGGTGATCGTATTCTGGACGGTGATGAGGTCGAGGTGTCCTTTGAATTCGAGATGATCTACCTGACCATCGGTATGGACGGGAATCGGGACGGTTTGATTGACCTCACTTCAGGAGCGGACAGTCGCTGCATCTTCTGGGTGAACGATGACTGTGATGTGGCACATGAGAATGAGGGTATGTGGCAGGAAGATGACGTTGAGGGTCCACCGGACTGCGATGACGACACCATTGGCAATTCAGACTACGCAGAAGGTTTCTGCAAAAGAGATCTGGAAGACTTCACCCGCCTTCACATCAGAATTGGCAATATGATCGCCAATGCTCAGGATGCCACATACCACCTGAGTTTCGAGAACTGCGTGGACTCACCCTCGATAAATCTTTTTGAGGCAGCGGATGCCAGCTCCGACTATCTCTGGGAAACGAATGCGTCCAACGTCCAGATGGCAAAGCAGCGTCTGCTGACCGTGGATTCGTCAGAAGCTGTTGAGATTCCTCGGGAGTATATCTCATTAACAAATATGCTGAATCCCTTTCTAATCGAAGGCAGGTCGGTCGGCTCTGGTGATTTGACGCTGACAGTCAGGATAGCCGGCGATGAAATAGGGCGGAGCGTGGTGCACCTGGATCTGAAACCCGTTGAGACGTTCTATGACTTGTATAGAGTTGAGGTTACCAGCGGCACCAGGACTGATGTAGAGATCGGCATTCCAGCCGGCCAGAGCCTGAAGAGATACTCCTCTGCCCATTCTCGAGAGAGGGGAGAGTACATCATGCTGGTCCACGGTTGGAATATGTCGCCCGAGAGCAAGAGGCACTGGGCAAATACAGCCTTCAAGCGACTCTGGTGGCAGGGATATCAGGGGAGCGTTGGTCTGTTCGACTGGCCCGGCCTCTATGACTTCGACTCCTTCTGGGACATCATGACGGACAGAGGACACTTTGACGACAGCGAGTTCCGTGCGTGGCTTTCGGCGAAGTATCTGACTGAGTTCCTGCAGGAGCGGAACGCATACGGCGAGGTGAGAATTCTGGCGCATAGTCAGGGCAATGTACTCACAGGTGAAGCCATCAGGCTGTATGAAGGACCTCAGATCAGAGCCTACATAGCCACGCAGGCCGCCATGTCAGCCGATTTCTATGATCAAGGACCAAACGAAGCAGTGGACCAGAGCTACTGGAAAATCCCTCCATTCTACTGGTTCCTTTCGACACCGAATGTTATCGAGCACTTTGGATCAACAGATACAGATTCGCGCCCGTACATGGTAACCAACAGGTCCAAGATTAGGAGAATGTGTACCTACTACAACCGCGATGATTACGCACTCAGAATGCCTCGATGGGAGCTTAACAACGTTATGAAACCCGACAACTGGACTCCATACTTCTACAGTTATGAAGGGTCGGAAGATCAGTACGATGAAGACGGTCAGGATCACTTTTTCCGAGGCACAGTCCCTGTGGAACCTGAAGAGGTCCTGCATATGACGAATGATCGTGAGAGATATCAGATATTCTCATACTGTGCGGAGTCGCGGGTAAAAGCGCTGGGACAGTTGCCGAACTCCCTGTTCGATACTAATGGCAACTGGAATCTGAGCAGTTCTTCCGGAGGAATGGGCTACAACGACAATCACTACAGTCACAGCAAACAGTTTCGGTCGAATATTGTGGACCAGTGGGCATACTGGAGTCGGGTTATGAGTGACTGTTCATTCATCTCTTCGTATCAATTTTTTCATCACTGAATAGAAGGAAAGGATCCCGTGGCATGAAGAAAGTCATTACAATGCTCTGGCTATTGTGGCCGTTGGCAGTGTCGCCGTGTTTGGGTCAAACATCCTCTTCTGAAGGTGTTGACCCGGATATTGGCAGCGAATCCTTCATGGCGCTGGCGCGTGAGGCCATAAGAAACCTGAAACCCGTGCGCGTTCATGGTCGAGTAGTAGACCAGACTGGGGATCCGGTTGTCGGTGCCGCTGTCGATATTCATTGGCAGGCCCCAAATCTGCTTCAGCCGCTGAATCCCGGCAATGACACTAAGCTCGCCATAACAGATGAGAATGGCTTCTGGGACTACACTGTTCTCAGGGGGGGATACATATACATTCAAGATGTGGAGAAATCGGGCTATGAGTTTCATCGCGAGATGAACGAGTACTATCGAGATCCTTCGCAGAAGTACTTTGAGAGACGGTCGTCTTCTGCGCCGCTCATCCTCACTATGCGCAAGAAGGGAGAGTGCTCGCTCCTACTCAAGCCCAGGATGCCTATATATATGTTTCGGCCTCCGTCGAAAGCATACGCGATGAATTTGGTGACGGGACACAACGTTGCAATTGCCGAAGGCGACGAGATTTCGCGAGAGGTGGATATTGTGGTCAAGGCCGCGAGGAATGAGGACGCCACATGGACTCTCACCTTTGAGCCGCAAGGCGAACATGGAGGTATTCTCATAGACGCCGACGCAGATAAGACCTATGTGGCTCCCGAAGGAGGCTATGAACAGAGCGTTGAAATCGAGATGGCTCTTGAGCCGCATCGCTATGTTCCGAATTTTATGGATAAGGAGAAGAGTGTTCATTTCTGGGTGCGAAGTGGAAGCCCGCAGATTTACAGTAGATGCGCCATCTGGCTATACATAGAAGAGGGTGTAGAAGAATGCCGGATGGATTGGCGGGAGATCACTGTTAATCCTTATGGTGAGCGGATTATGGAATTCGAGAAGTGGTGGGACGGGCACTATCTCACGAAGCGGGCTTTTCTGAATGTGGCCGAGGCTGCGCTGGCTGAAGGGCGTTTGCCTGAGAAGCCGGACCTTGAGGCTGTGAAGGCGGCGGTGGCAGCACAGAAGAAGTAGGGTGGTGATGCCGCGGGCATTCGGTGCGTGCTGAACCACGCCGTGGGCGTGGTAATGTTCGACCTTGTCCCGCAGGAGGGACGCAGCTTTTCCCCCCGCGAAGTTGAACTTCGCGGCCCCCAGGGCGGCAGTTTGACTGCCGCACTCCGAAGGACTCCGTCGGATGAAGACAGACTCCGAAGCTCCAAAAGAAAACCGGCGGTCCGAAGACCGCCGGGGAAAGCCGGATCAGTAGCAACACGTGCTCCTGGTTGCTGTTTTACCTGATTGACGGCTCTTTTACCGGCACCCGAAGGTGCGGAAAATTCTGGTTCTCAAACTCAGAGACTGATCTCTGCTTCGAGCATATTCATGTCAAATCCGAGCGATTCCAAATGCTTCCGGTCGCCTGCTACTCGAACATCCAGATCGTTCCTTCCGCCGAACATCTGAAACCGGGTCACGTCCTGCGGCAGCGTCACTTGAACATCTGTCACTATACATTTGACCCATCGATACGGAAGGCGGTCGAATGCGCAGCGTTCATTGGGATAGATCTTGTTGGCAAAGTGCCCTTTGAGGGCTTTCGGATATTTCCGGCCGTTGATCGGGCGCAACACGATGACTTCACACGTCGGCCCCGCAGCGCGCGCGGCAAGCGGAAATACAGCCGCCGCGACACCTGAAACACCTAATAACTTAAGAAATCTGCGCCTCGAAAACATCCGCTTGCGACCTCCTTTAAGTCAAAGCAGGCCCGCATTATCCCCGTCAGAAAACGCGGGTCAAGACTGCGGGATGAAATGAAAAAACTTTTATGCGTGAAGAAATGCGCGATGCGCATTCGAGTTCGAAGTTTGATGTTTAAGGTTTAAAGTATCTGAGGGGCGCCGCCCTCGCTGTAGACTTTGAATGTTGAACTTTGAACTGCCCCCGCCTCTGCAGGCGTCATTGACGCCAAGGGGATAACAGCTACACTTACGTGCAATGCTTGCGAAGCACCTATTCGAATTAGAGTCGACGTTCAGCGTTCTGCTGATTGAGTTTATTCTCAGCGGGCTCGCAGTCCTTTTTCTTGCTACGAAACTCTCAAAGTTCTGCGATGCGCTGGAGAAGAAGACGGTTGTCTCGGCGGTCTGGATCGGCGCGGTCTTTCTGGCGATCGTGACATCTCTTCCGGAAGCGGTGGCCTCCATCGGCTCAGCTGTGATGGAAGGGGCGATGAACCTGGGCATCGGTAATCTCTGCGGCTCGAACACGTTCAACTTGCTCATCATTGTTCTCCTCGACGCGATCAGTGGGCAGGGACCTCTGCTTCGACAAGTTCAGAGCCAGATGATCATTCCCGCGGCGGGGGGGACGATATTGATGGGGCTGGTCGTCGCTGTTACCGCCTTCCATCTGACCCCTTCATCCACGGCGTGGGCGCCCTGGGCCGGGGCGGCATTCAGCCTGCTGATCTTCGGCTCATACATCGTCCTGGGGCACATCACATCGAAGGAATCGGGCATTCCCGAAACAGCCGAGGCAGTTGAGGTGCCAGGGAAAGAGGCGCGAATCTACAACTACACGGTCAGACAGATCGTTGGGCGGCTGGCGATGTACTCAACGGCTCTTGTTCTTGCCTCGTTCTGGCTGTTGAAGGTCTGCGACACGATGGCGGTGACGCCGATCGTTATCGGTGAGCACCAACTGCTTCTGGGTCGTACGGTTACCGGCGCTTTTCTGCTGTCGATGGCGACGTCGTTTCCGGAGCTGTTCGTTTCCATCTCGGCGTTCCGACTTGGTCAAACGAACATGGCGGTTGCCAACGTGCTGGGTTCGAATATGGTCAACATGTCATTCATCCCGATCATGCACCTGTTTGCCTGGTCGGGAGGCTTCTACAATCAGATCGAATCCTCAAGCATCATCATTCTCTGTATTTCCATGCTGATGACCTGCATTCTCATGCTGGGTCTGCTTCTGCGCTCGAAGAAATCATTTCTCACACTTGGATGGGAATCGGTCTGCATGCTGGCTGTGTATGCCGGGGGCGCGGCGTTGGTGTTGAGGGCCGGTTTGCAGCTCTGAGGAGGTCATTAGCCGCTTGCGCGGCGTCACGAGTCATTGGCCCGTTGTTCTCTCGTCACTGCAATGACTTCTGAATGACGTTCGCGACAGCGAACATATGATTCGACATAGGTGTCCAGGTTGACGGGCAGAGGAAACGAAGAAATGAATAAGCAGGTTAGAGGTTCGAGGATATTGATGGGTCGTTTGACTCATGGAGCTGATTTGCTCGATGAGTTGACCGGTCTCTGCGAGCGGGAGAATATTCGGCTCGGACGGATCGAGGCGTTGGGTGCGGTTCAGAAGGCTGTTCTCGCGTACTACAATCAGGAAACGCATGAGTACCAGAGCTTCAGTGTCGATAGTCCGCGTGAGATCCTGAAGCTGATCGGCAACGTCTCAATCAAGGACGACAAGCCTTTCGTTCACGCGCACGTTACTCTTGCCGATGAAACGGGCGCGGCGGTCGGCGGGCATCTTATGCCGGGCACTGTCGTGTTTGCGGGCGAGTTTGTTCTGCAGGAGTTCGAAGGTGAAGACCTGGTGCGCGGGTTTGATTACGTTACCGGGTTGCACCTTTGGAACATGTAGGAAGCGTGTGTGGGAGAATGGGCGCGGAGAACTTTCAACAACCAGCAATGAACATCCATCGATCAAAGTCGACAGGAGACGTGCCATGAGTAAGTCGTTGATTGGGGTTCTTTCGGTGTGTCTGCTTCTGCCTGTGCTTGGTTGTCAGCGGTCTGCTGATGCTGAGCCGGTCTCGGCGCAATTGTCGATTTCGGGCATGACCTGCGAAGGCTGTGCGAACGGGATCGAAGGAACCGTATCGAAGATGAAAGGCGTGAGAAGTATTGAGGTCGACCTGGAGTCCGAAACCGCGGTCGTCGCCTATGTTCCCGCCAAGTGCGATCTCTCGAAGATCACCCGGAAGATCAACGGCATGGGTTTCAGCGCAACGGTAAAGGCGGAAAATCCTACAATCCAGTAGTGATTGCGCCGAATATCTCGTCAGAAAAATCCTTTCCCCGCCGCTTTTCCTGGGCTAACATGCTTCCTTCAAGGAAGTGCTTATCCCAAAGGGGGTTATGATGAAGGTTTGTCGTCATCAGCGTGCGGTGCTATGCACTGGTGCGTGTGTTCTTGTTCTCTTCGCCATCTCAACAGCACATGCTGTCCGCTATGTATGGCAGGGGAGTGGCGATCCTCAGCCACCATATGGAACCTGGAATAAGGCGGCGCATACGATCCAGGCTGCACTCTTGTTCGCACCGGCAGGCGAAACGGTCATGGTGCGTGCAGATACCTACTTTATCTCCCAGCAGATCAATGTCAGTAATAACTATGTGATTGTCAGTGAGACCGGAGATCCGGCTACGACGGTCATTCACGGAAACGGCGGAGTTCGCTGTTTGAATTTCGAGGCCAGCGGCAGCACGTTCGCGGGTTTCACCGTGACAGCGGGGGAGACCGCTCTTGATGGTGGAGGCGTCTATGCGCCATACGGCGTGACTATCACTAACTGCATTGTTGTCAGCAACTCCGTCGCCGGAAGCGGCGGAGGAATCTGGAATAAACTGGGAGAGATCCGGGACTGCCGCGTAGCGCAGAATCGAGCCTCCGACGGCGCGGGAATCTACTCGGACGGCGCGGACGTGTATCAGTGCGTCATTGTCGATAACGCGGCGACCAATGGAGCGGGTGGTGTTCAGACCTCTACAGACATAACGATCATTGATCGTTGTGTGATATCGAGTAACACATCGATCTCAGGGGGGCCGGGCGGCGTCCGCGTGAACCGCAAAACGACGATGTGGAATACGCTCGTGTCGCACAACTACGCGGGAGTACGGGGCGGCGGCGTCTATGCGTACGGCAGTTACAATGATAAGCCGAAGGTCGACAACTGCACGATCGTTGACAACAGCGCGGGACAGGAAGCCGGCGGCATCTATGCCAACAACGGGCCCTGGATTCGCAACACCATTGTCTACTACAACGATGCGCCGGAAGGTCCGAACTGGGGCGGCAGTCAGGCCGTCTGGTTCAATCATGCATGCTCCACGCCGATTCCCGATGCCGACGGAAATGTACAGAACGCACCCGAATTCATGGATCGGGATAAAGGCAACTATCGACTAAGCCCGGGATCTCCATGCCTTGATGCCGGTATCCCCATTGGAACATATCCGATTGATCTGGACGAAGAATCGCGCACCGTCAACGGAACGATTGATCTCGGCTGTTACGAAGCAAGAGCAGGTATGCTCGCGGTTAATGTGCTGGCGGATCAGCGGTCAGGGGCACCCATTCATTCGGTCACTCTGAATGCGGAAGTGACCGGGACCAACACCACCGGGCTCTTCTTTCTATGGGATATCGATGCCGATGGAACCTGGGACCTTTCCGGATCTGGTCTCAGTTCTGTAGACACGGCGTACACGAATTCCGGGGCCTATTCCGTCGAGGTCCTTGTGAGCAACGCGATCGGGGAATCGGCCGGCATCCTGAAGGCTGACTACATTACGGTCGGCCCTACGACGCTTTATGTAGCCAACGGGGGCGGCAACGTCTCTCCGTACGATCATTGGGCGAAGGCGGCCACGACCATTCCTGCGGCGATCTCCGCCGCGGTGGAGGGAGCAACCATCGTGCTCAGTGACGAGGTTTTCAATGTGTCATCCAGCATTCGCATTGATAAAGGTGTGACAATCCGAGGTGTGGGCGCGCCGGAGGATAGTGTGATCGACGGCGGGCAGGCGACGCGCTGTGTTGAGTTGGCTCATGCGGATGCGTTGCTTGATTCACTGACCGTGCGTGCGGGGCAGGCTATGGAGGGTGGCGGGGTATTTATCGCCGGGGGCGGCACGATCAGCAACTGCGTGATCCGGGACTGCTACGCGAATAACTACGGCGGCGGCATCTATGCGTATGCCGGCGGTGTTATACAGAATTCACTGATCACATCGAACGGCTGCAGTTCCCAGGGAGCGGGCGCATTTCTGAATCTTCTGCCGGAAGTCAGCGGATGCACCTTCTATACAAACGTGTCTGGCGGCGATGGTGGCGGTCTCTTTGTCGGCGGGCAGGGGTTAACGATTGTGGACTGCAGACTGGTAACGAACCGGGCCGACTATGGTGGCGGTGTCTATATTGACGCGTCGGCCACCATACTCAGCAACTGCCATGTCTCTGGCAACTACAGCGAGAGTGCCGGGGCAGGAATTCATCTGGGCGATGAATGGTGCCGCATAGAGAACTGCGTGGTGAAAGGCAATTACCTCGAGGACAATTATGGCGGAGGTATGTACATAGACGATGACAGTAACGTCATTCGCGGTTCGTCAATCATCAGCAATTACAGTGGAGCATATGGAGGCGGCGTCTACGTGGAAGCCGAACCGAATCTGTTTGAGGACTGCCTTTTTGACGGGAACGTCTCTGAGGACTATCCGGGCGGATTGTACAACTACTATGGCGCCGTGAACCGGTGCATATTCAGGAACAACAGTTGCGGCGACTACGGCGGAGGGGTCTACATGTATGGCGGCGGCATGACGAACTGTCTTGTCGTAGGTAACACCGCCGATCAGGGCGGGGGCATCTATCTATACGATGGCGTCGTTCAGAACTGCACCGTTGTGCATAACATTTCGACGAATGAGGGCGGAGGCATCTACGACGGCAGCGGTGTGATCAGGAATTCTATCGTTGTGTTCAATAGGGGGCCCACGGACTACTCCAACTACTATGACTCAGCGACGTGGGAATTTTCATGCATGCAACCGATACTGGTGAATACCGGGAACATTGACGCCGATCCGCAGTTCGCGGCGCGTTACCGCATTCGTCCGCCGTCGCCCTGCGTCGATGCCGGAGGCACAAACGATGCACCGACGCGCGACTTCTACGGTGTCGTCCGGCCTCTCGACGGTGATGGCGACGGAACAAATAGATGCGACATGGGCTACACAGAGTATGAGGATCTACCTGCCGATCAGGATGTTGATGGCGA
Organism: Verrucomicrobiota bacterium; assembly: GCA_018814445.1. Taxonomy (GTDB): domain Bacteria; phylum Verrucomicrobiota; class Kiritimatiellia; order JAHIZV01; family JAHIZV01; genus JAHIZV01. The sequence continues at coordinate 32,618 of JAHIZV010000107.1, forward strand.
CGGCTTGACCGACCTCGACGAGATCTATGTCTATGACTTCAATCCCGATGATCCGGATATGGACGACGACGGGTTGAACGATGGAGATGAAGTTGCGGCGGGGACCAGTCCGATCGATCGGAATGATGTTTTCGAACTGACGGACTTCGACGAAGTGCCCACGATCGATGGCAGATCGGTTCTGGTCTGGTCCAGCGTCGCAGGCAAGCAGTACGCCATCTGGCGCGGGTTCGATCTGAACGTCGGATTCACGCCGATCGCGCAGCACATACAGGCCTTTCCGCCGATCAACTCCTGGACCGATACGGTGACGGGAGCGCATGCGTGGTTCTACGCGATCGAGGTGGAGTAGCGCGCCGGTGGCGCGCAACATCGAACGCTGAACATCGAACATCGAACTCAGAACGTGATCTCGTGTCCTTCGTATGAGCAGGTTGGCGGTTCGCCGATGGGGTTGATCGAGTACACGCCGCCTTTGGGGCATTTCATCATCGCGGGATCCATGCTGAGGTAGTCATTGATGTCATCGGGTCCGACAACTGCGCCGGAGGGCAGATTCTGTCTGGCGGCCAGTTCTTCTTTGGCGAAATGAATCTGCTTCAGGTTGTTTTCACATTGGACGGCCTGCACCTTGTCGTGAGCGTGCACGAACGCGGGGATTGTGACGGCCGCCCACAGGGGAATCAGGATGACCATGAGACCGATCTGTACGTAGCCGAGAATCAGTCCGGCAAGGGCCATGCCGTCGCCTTTCAAAGCTCCGCTGGATTTCTTGATCCGGCTCTTCGCCATGTGGCCGCAGACAATCGCGGGGATTGCCGCGAGAGGTCCAAGGCAGACAAAACCAAGGATTCCCAGGATAAGGCTCGCAATGGCGATGCCGGGCGTATCCTGTTGGGGCGGTTGCGGGACGTTGGGCTGGGGAAAGCTCTCTTCGTTCATGATGTTCTCCTTTGTGTTCACCCGATTCTGTGAGGAAAGATGGGAGCTTGCGAGAAGATTCTGTGAGATGTCGAGGACATGCACGGCTCCCTTACGGAACCCGACACGCCTTACGGCGTTAACTACGAACATCATGTGTTTGTAGTGAACCTCGTGAGAGCGTGGGCGGGTTCTGGACTGTGCGGGATTTTTTTGTGGTTTCATATTAACAGGGCGAAGCATGGAGGGTACTTAAGCGTTACAGTCAACCGTTCTACTTATCGTTTGGTGGCCCTCAGGCACCCGTAACAGACGAGAGAGCAGTTGATGACCACATCGCAGAGCCGCCCGCATCTCCCCCTCCGCAGCGGGCGGCTCTCTCTCTATTTCGGAATGCGGATTGAGGAATGATATCGCACCCGCATTCGCTTAATCTTCATTAAGACTTAAACGTTAAACGAATGAGGATATTGCGTGTAGGTTCTGGCGTCATGCGGAGCCTGATTGGGAGAATATGGAGCACGTCGACCGCAGTGGTGCTTATTGCGAGCGCCTGCTACTCGTTCACACCGCTTCCCTCACGCACAAATGATTCGCCCGGTTTTGTCTACACTCCCTCACCGTCAGACTGGCGCGCCGTTCCGATCTACCAGGTGATGACGGACCGGTTTGCCGATGGTGATCCGTTCAACAACGATGATAATCCGGACGCCGATGTGAATCCGTTCGGAGCGATTTCGATTCACGGAGGTGACTTCGAGGGCGTCGAGCAGAAACTCGACTACCTGCAGATGCTCGGCGCGCGAGCTGTTTGGGTTTCTCCCGTCGTGAAGAATGTGAACGGGATCTTTCATGGGTACGCCGCGCAGGATCTGAATCAGATCGATCCGCACTGGGGCACGCTTGACGACTTGCGCAATCTGGCAGATGCGTTGCACGCGAGAGGCATGTACCTGATTATCGATGTGGTCCAGAACCACATGGGCGACCTGATCGATTCAACGGACTCCGGGTATCCGAACTTCAATATCAACGGCTACAACCTCCGTTGGCGAAACAGCTCGAAACAGCATGCTCCGCCGTTTGATGACCTCGCACGCTTCCACAATTACGGGAGTATCCAGAACTGGAGCGATCCGACGCAGACGATCCTCGGAGACTTCTCGGGTCTCGACGGGATCAAGACGGAAGATGCCGGGGTTCGCGCGGATCTCACAACGATCTTCAAGGCGTTGATTGCCGCCACAGACTGCGACGGCTTTCGTGTGGATACCGCGCGACACATCGAAATGGGATTCTGGGAGGAGTTTCTTCCATCGATCTACAGCTACGGCGAGTCCATCGGCAAATCGAACTTCATCGTTTTTGCCGAGGCGTGGCTTGGATCCGACATTGAAGTTGGCACGTTCACGGCCACCAACCGTTTCAACTCAGCGCTCAACTTCCCGATGAGGAATACGATGGAGGATGTCTTCATCTGGAATCAGCCGACATCGTGGCTGGGCGACAGGTATGACGGGTTGATCGACTACGATCCGGTTGCGAGAGATCAGCTTGTGAACTTCATCGACAACCACGACATGGCGCGGTATCTCACCGGCTCCAAGTTGAACAACGACTGGAACCGTCTGAAGCTTGCGCTGACGTTCCTCTATTCATATCCTGCGGTTCCCTGTCTGTACTACGGAACAGAGCAGGGCTTCAACGGTGACAACGACCCGAACGACCGTGAGGACATGTTTGACGGGGAATTCGAATTCGGCCCCTCGCTCGGAGACAACTTCGATCAGACTCACGAGCTGTTCCGTCACGTCCGCTGGCTGAATCTTCTGCGCGAAGCCTATCCGTCGCTCGTTGCCGGCGATTTCGACGATCGTTGGAAAGACTATGCCGGCTCCGGTCTGTATGTGTACTCAAGGATTCAAGGGCCCGAGGAGGTTATTGTTGCCTTGAATACATCGTCCGGAAGCAAAACCGCCTATTACCAGGGCAGTGGCCCCGGCACCACCTATGCACAGGGAACCGTTCTTGTGAATCTTCTCAACACGAACGAAAGCGTTATCGTCGGCAACGGAGTGGGGCCGACCGAAATCACATTCACCATGCCCGGCCGCAGTATGAAGGTGTTTGTTCCTCAGAGCGACATCCGCGATCTTCGACCGAGTGTCATAGCCTGTATGCCGGAGCACGACACGAACAACGTTGCGTTGTTGTCCGACATCATTCTGGATTTCGACACCCCGATGAACACGGGCAGCGTGCAGTCTGCGTTTTCTCTGATTCCGGCCGCGGCAGGTTCCTTCACATGGGCGAACAATCAAACCAGGCTTACATTCACTCCGGACCAGGCGCTGGATTCCAACGCAGTTTACCGCGTGACCCTGAACGCGGCGTGCGCGGCGACAAACGGGCTGGAACTGGGCGCGGGTTTTTCCAGCCGCTTCGGCACAGGCGCCACACTGGAGAATCCGTTCCCCTTTGGCGACTACGTGATGGACGGGGTGCTGGATGCAGGTGTGCCGGCGCTCGTCACCAACAACGGCATGATTCTCTACGCGCAGTATGACCAAAGCAACGAAGTGCTGTACGTCGCCACGTTCGATGCGGGTGAAGGCAACGATCACTTCATTCTGATCGATGACAATCTCAGCGGCACGCCGGCGGAGATTCCCTTGTGGAATAAGACGGGAACCGTTGCTTCAGACGGCCCGCTGGTTGCTGACGAAAACGACAACGACTTTTCCGCATGGTTCAGCGTATCCGCGAGCGCCGCCGCGAAGACCGGCCCCAACGGCGGCGTCATAGAAGGTGTGATAAGCCTGGCCGAGCAGTACGATCCGGTGCCGCAGTTTATCTACATTGCGGTGGCGCTCTACCCGTCGCAGGACGGCGGGACACTGCTGGCCGACTACCAGGTGCCGTGGTCGCAGAACTTCGATCAGAACATCGACTCCAACGAGTACCTGCGTCTGAACCTTCTGACGGGCGAGGTTATCGTAACGCCGAAGCCCAGCACTGGAGGAGAAGTGGAACTGAAACACTACCTGCTCGATGGTCAGCTTTCTCCTGTCGAAGCGGCCGCGCTGCGGGCGCAGAACGGGATGAAGCTCTATGCCGATTTCAACGGGGAACTCCTCTACGTTGCCACGCAGGATGCGGGGGAGGGGAACGACCACTTTATCTTCGTCACGGACGACCCCGTGCCCGACCACAGCGCGCCATGGGGAAAGTCCGGCAGGGTCAAAGGCCGAGAACATTTCCTGGCCGACGAGAACGACAGCGACTTCGAGGGCTGGTTCATCAACAACGCGTGGGACGGATCGCTCTCCGCGGCCACTCCGTTCAACAACGGCGGGTATCTCGAGGGCACGCTCGATCTCGTCGATATCTTCGGCATGATTCCGTCGAACCTCTTTATCGCCGTCACGCCATACAACACCTGGGACGGCGGCGCGTTACTGGGCGCCTACCAGGTGCCGGCGGGAGACGGCAATGCCGATCTTGATTCAACGGAATACTACCTGCTCGATTTGACGGTATTCGACACGGACATGGATGGAATACCCGATCTTCAGGAAGATCTGAACGCGAACGGCGTCATGGATACAGGCGAGACCGGGGCGCGGGTAGTGGACAGCGATGGTGACGGACAGACTGACGGCGCCGAGAGGATCACGGGCACGGACGGAACGGATTCAAACAGTTTGTTTGAGATTAGCGCGGAAGGTGTCAGCCTGACGATGTCGGGCGGGGCGGTTCAATGGCAAAGCTACACCGGCCGCGTCTATGATGTGTTATTCACAGAGGACGTTCTCGCGGCACCGGTTGTGTGGTCAAATCTTGCAACCAATATCGGAGGTTCTGGCGGGATCCTCAGCTACGAACCGACTAACGCGGCCGCGATCGGCTACTACAAGATTCGCGTGAAGCTCGAGTAAGTTTGTATCTCCCGCAAAGGTGCCGGGGCGCGAAGCAAATCAATGTGGTATGTTGGAGTCGGGTTGCTGCTGGTTCCGTGCGGCCTGAACTGGATTGCTTCGTCGTCATTATTCCTCGCAACGACAGCGCCCTGGCGACCGCGCCTCCGGCAGGTAAGCTTTGCGTGAGAAATCTCCCCCTCGAACGAAATACAAGAGAAACTTCATTCAATGCCCTAAACAAAGATAGTGTAGCGGTTTACTATCTTAAACGTTCAAGCGCTTAATTACCGTTCTTTTTGGGAGATATTGGCATGAATCGCGGGGATGCACGGCTTTGTTCTGTTCTGGTTTCTCTTCTTTCTTTTCTTGTTGCGGGGGCAGCAATCTCAAATCCAATTCATGTGACCTACCTGTGGCACATGCACCAGCCGATCTACTACCCGTATGAATCGGTCAACGCAACCGATGCTGCCGGCCGGTATATCGAGAGCGTGGGCGGCTATCATGATGAGCGTGCGGGCAACTACACAAGCTGGCCGAAAGATGCGGTTCAGCAGGGGGCCGACCGGGGCATGGACCATGCCGGGGCGCAGTGCAGTTTCTCCGGCTCGCTCGGCGAGAACCTGAATGGGTACTGGGGCGGAACGTGGTACAATGACTACCGCTGGGCACGCAACAGCATCCTTACCTCCCGCGGCAACCCACGTCTCGACATGGTCGGCATTGCGAACCACCACAGCCTGATGCCGCTGACCTGCAAGGAGTCGATGATCATGCAGATCAGATTGCACAAAGAGGTCTATCAGGATCTCTGGGATACGACGGGCTATTCGAAGGGCTTCTGGCCGCCCGAGTGCGCGTTCTCGGAATCGATGATTCCCGCTCTCGTCGAAGAAGGTCTGGAGTGGGTCATAGTGGACAATGGTCATTTTGATCGCGCCTGTCAGAATTATCCGTGGGTCGATGCGACTTCTATTCGCCCGAATCCCGCGGACCAGATCAATCCTGATCCGGCAACGATCGGCAGTGAGTGGGTTCAGCTCAACAACGTGTGGGCTCCGTCAAAGGTGTCCGCCCCCTGGGGCTATCAGCCACACTATGTAAAGTACGTGAACCCGGAAACCGGCGCTGAGCAGAAGATCGTCGCCGTCCCGGCCGCGCGGTACGAAGGCAACGAGAACGGGCGAGGCGGTTACGGCGCTTTCAAACCCGAGACTGTCTGGGGTGCGCATGTAGACGCGGGGGTAAACAACGACGCATCGAAGCCTATGCTCATGCTCTGCCACAGCGACGGTGACAACTTCGGCATGAAGAACTCCGACGCGTGGCATGCGCAGCACGGGTACTTCCTGGATATGTGTCAGAGCGATGGCCGGTTCGAGAACACCACGGTCCAGGACTACCTCGAGATGTTTCCGCCTGACGTGAACGATGTCATACACGCCGAGCCCGGCTCATGGATAGGAATCGACGGCGGTACACCATACTTCGACAAGTGGCGCGAATGGAATCCGGGTGAACAGGGCGACCCGAACGAGCACCCCGACTACTGGTCATGGTCGGTCATCGTCGCCGCGCAAAACCGCGTGCTGCACGCGGACGCTCTTGAGGACTCCTACTCCATGAATGATGTTCAGTGGGGCATCGGCGCGGATACGGCAAAGGCCTGGCATTTCTATCTGCAGGCGGAAACATCCTGTCATTGGTACTGGGACTACGACCGTGCAAATCCGTGGGACGGCAATGCTACGCGCGGCTGCAACCTGGCGGTTGCCGAAGCAAACAAGGTAATCGGCCGGCATGCGAACGATCCGGTCGGCCCGAGCATCTTTCCGCCTCAGCGCAACATCTACAACCCGGGCGGCAAACACTGGAACGAAAGCACGAACCAGGCCTCCGACTTCCAGGTGTGGTCTTTTATCGATGACGCGAGCGGCGTGAGCCAGGCGAAAGTGATGGTCCGCACGGACAACGACGGTCAGAACCCGATCAACGAGAACGACAACGAAGTCTACGCGCAGAATGCCGCGAAGGTCGGAGCGTGGACGGCGTTCGCCATGAGCGGAACCTGGTATCCGGTGGGTCATGGCCCGATGGTGCCGGACCCGGCGGTGCGTGCGAAGTACTACACGGCCGATGTCACAGGCTACAACAACGTGCTTCTCGACTATTACATCGAAGCGGTTGATGCTGCGGGCAACACGAACCGCAGCGACATCATGCATGTATGGGTCGGCGAGAGCGGGGTGGTGAGTCCTGTAACGTTCCAGCCTACCTCTCCTCAGACGTGTGATGACCTCATAACGACCTACAACAGCGCGACCCGCAGTCTAAGCGGGGCGAATCCGGTCACATTGCAGATCACCTTCGATGACTGGATAACAACCAACGAGTTCACGATGTCCGGAACGGTCGGCGGTCTGTGGAAATTCACCAACGATATTCCTGAGACCGCGACAGAGGCCAAGGTGCGTTTTCGCAATGGCGGCACCGTCGATCAGAACACCGGTTCCGACTGGTCGATCAGCATCTCGGAATGTGTCGAACCGTCATCCGTCATTTTCGATCCCCCCAGTCCCAACGGCTGTGTGCCCGTGACGATAACCTACGATCCGGCGGACGGTGTATTGAAGGACGAAACGAACGTCTACATTCATGTCGGCTATAACGATTGGCAGGGGGCTACTACGCCTGATCCCCTGATGACGGCCGGCGAATCCAACACGTGGACCTATGTGTACGCGCCGGGTCCCGGAACGTTCGAAATCGATTGTGCCTTTAACGATGGCGGGGGTGTGTGGGATAGCAACAATGGGCTGGACTGGAAAATCAGTGTCGCAAACTGCCATCCCACCAACCCGCCAGCCTGGTTTGATCCTGTCGGGCCAAGAGACGATCAGGATCTCGTTACGCACCACGATCCCGGAGGGAGGGCCCTTGATGGAGTCTCGCCGGTTCACATGGTCATAACCTTCGACGAGTGGCTCAGTTCGAGTCAGTACCAGATGGTTCCGGCCAGCGACGGATCATGGGTCGTCACCAATGACATTCCTGTTGGGTCCCCGTCCGCGATCGTTTACTTCCGCAACGGCGACGGGAGCATTGTCGATAACAACAGCGGGAATAACTGGTCGGTTGAGGTGGATAACGTAGGCGGACAGGGCTCGGGCATGGGCATTGTCTATGGCTCACCGGTTATCACGGATGATCCTGCTGACCAGAACAATGCGGATGACGCCTTCGATTTTGACCTGTCCGGCGGCGCGGCGAGCACGACCGATCAGGGCGGTTTCGGCAGTTTCGGGTCCGTGTGCGCGAACTACGACGAAACGAACTTCTACATCGGCGCGCATGGATGCAGCATGGTCGGCGACAACAACGGGATGATCATTTTCCTGAATTTCAGCTCGGTTTCTCCGGCGGACACAGTGAACAACCTGTGGGATTTGAGCGGCGATCCCCAAGGGGTTGACAATTTGCACAACGTCTCATTCTCCGAGAATGTGTACATCGCGATCCTCCTCGGAGACGAGTGGGGTGACGGTCAGTACCGCAACTTCGGCCTGGGCAACGGATATGATTTCGGCCAGGGAGTCTTCTACACCTCGACGGGTGTACACTCCAACTTCGCGTTGGTGCCCGGGGCAAAGCTCTCTCAATATGACGGACTCGGTACGGCGGCGACATCGAGCAATGATCTCGACGGCAACCGCCTGATGAATCGTTGGGAAGCGTGCATTCCGTGGGCCGCGGTCAATGCGACCGGCATCGAGTCCGTCACGAATATCTGCGTGTACGGTCTCATTGCCAGCGATGGCACAAGCGGCAACGACCGCTACATCTCCGGCAACTACCTCGGCGAGAATGCCGGCGGCACGATCGATACCTATGGCAACTACGGCTTCAACTTCGTCAATATCGAGCCTGTCAAAGTTGCGCTGTCCGGTGTCGACACAGATGGCGATGGACTCCCCGACTGGTGGGAGAGCAAGTATTTCGGAAGCATTACCGGCGCGATGGTTCATGCCGACTTTGATAACGACGGCTTCGGCCACGGGGATGAATTCAAACTGGGCACGCACCCCAAGAGCCGCAGTTCAACCTTTGTAGTCTCGCATGTCACCGAAAACTCAACGCAGGCAACGGTCACCTGGAGCACCATCGGCGGAAAATCCTACATGGTTGAGTACTCTGACGGGCTCATGGGCGGCTTCTCAGAAGCAGTTTCCGTAACGGAAGATGATGTTGCGAGCGGCCGGAAGCATACAGAAACCTACATAGACGACTATACCGACACAGGCGGCGCGCCAGCAAATGGTTTCCGAGCGTATCGCGTTCGGTTGGTGGAGTAGGGGGAATCTACTCACACCTTCGCGTGAGGCATCTTCATCCCTCTTTATTCCTGCCACAAATGTATCAATTCTCCTTGCCGCAATGGGTTATGATGTCTAGTCTGAATCCGTAAGGAGGAGATGGGGCTATCCTGTCTGGCTTGATGACGTTGGGGAGGCACATCATGTCAGTTGTGCTCGTTTCCCTTGTTGGGTTCTACGCCCACAGGGAATGTATGGAGTTCCGTGTCCCGTCTGCGTCTTCTGATTCCAACTCACCGCAAAGAGATCCGCCATGAACTCATACCGTTCCCTTCTGTTTGTAACTCTGTCTCTTCTTCTCTTCGCTCGCACCTCACACTGTGCACCCGACCAAACATCGTTCGTCATAGACGGCGCGGGCGGTTCGAGTTCCGGCGGAACGCTGGAGTTGCTTGATGCTTGCGGACAGGCGGGAGGCATCGAGCTTTCTTCATCAGGAAGCAAGTTCCTTCAAGGCGGTTTTCTCAACACGTTCAGTTTGCAGACCTCTTTGGATACCGACGGTGATGGGCTTGATGACGAGGCGGACCCAGATAACGACGATGATGGACTGGAAGACATCAGAGAGATTTCGGGGTCCGCCTTTTCTCCCGTGACGCGAACAGGTCATAACGTGGCTGACAGTGACGGTGACGGAATGACGGACGGTCAGGAGTCGGTGGCGGGAACGAATCCGCAGGACGAAGACTCGCTGCTGGGCGTGACCGTCACCTATGACAACGGCAACAATGAAGCCGACATCGAGTGGGATGGACGGGGTGGAAAGACGTACAAGGTCTACTACATGGACTCGCCGCACGAGGGTTTTGCTTCAGCCACGCATCTTGACGATGTGTCCGCACTTGGCGGGAGCGGGGACTGGATGGTCTCGCCGACGAACTACACGGACTTGAGTCTAACCACAGTCACACAGCGCTACTACTTCATAAAAGTCGAACCGTAACCGCGAATAGACACGAATACACACCAATGGAGATTTCACTGTCATTGCGAACTCAGAACTGCGACGACTTCACGTCGGTTGAAGGTGACGCAATCCAGCCATCATTAACACTGGATCGCTTCGCTTCCGGGGGGAAGGTGTGCTTCTGCGAATGTTCAGCTCGCGATGACAGGTTATATGGCAACAGGGAGACAAGAAAATGAACCGTACAGATTCACAACTCCTAATCGTAATCCTAATCCTAATCCTAATCGGCGGCGTAGCCGCGCATGCCCAAGTTCCTGAACTCATCAACTATCAGGGACGCCTGGTGGATGGGGGTGCGTTGGTGAACGGGAACACGCAGATCGTCTTCCGTATTTACAACCAGTCGAGCGGGGGAAGTCCGCTCTGGCAGGAGACGCAGACGGTCGCGGCTGTGGATGGGTTGTTCTCAGCGCATATCGGGGCTTCGAATGATACGGCGGGTACGTTGAGTGACGTGCTCACGAACGCCTCTTGTTTCCTGGAGATCAAAGTAGGGACAACCGTGATGGGTCCGCGCGAGCAGGTGCTTGCCGTGCCGTATTCTTTGCAGGCGGACGGGGTGCCGCCCGGTGCGATCAGTTCTGCGATGCTGGCTGATGGCGCAGTAACGGTGGATAAGATTGCCACGGGAGCGGTCACAGGCGACAAGATCGGCGATGTCGATAATCTGGCGATCAGCGGAACGCTCTCGGCGCGAATCCTGGAAGTCGCCGGCGGAGGAGGCCAAGTGCTGCAGTTCGCGCAAGCAACCTCCGATGGAGGGCTTGTGCACGTCGACTCCGACGACCCGGGAGGTTTTGCGTATGGCGTCTGGGGAGACGGCTCGTTCATCTATCTGGCGAATGGCGATGGCGGACTGCACACCTACTCGGTAGACGGGGCGGGCAACCTGACCCATATCGACTCCGACGACCAGGGAGATGATGCGTATGGCGTCTGGGGAGACGACTCATTCATCTACCTGGCAAATGGCTATGGAGGACTTCACACGTACTCGGTGGACGGGTCGGGCTACCTGACCCATATCGACTCCGACGATCAGGGAGGTTGCGCGTATGGCATATGGGGAGACGGCTCGTTCATCTATCTGGCCGACGGTAGTGGCGGGCTGCACACCTACTCGGTGGACGGGTCGGGCAACCTGACCCATATCGACTCCGATGACCAGGGAGGTTATGCGGATGGCGAGATCTGAAGAGCACACG